>NZ_QQAO01000004.1:0-392006 GCF_003349855.1 Curtobacterium sp. AG1037
CACCCTGGATCGAGCACTACAACACTGAACGGATCCACTCGAGCCACGGACTCACGCCCGCAGCCCGAGTGTCAACAACCTGACGGCTCAGTACACCTAGCGCGGGCGACGGCCGATCAGTCGGCCGGGCGCCGGAGCGTCAGCGGTCCGTCGTGCAACGGCTGCGTCGCCCAGGCCGAGGTCGCCGTACCGGTGCCGGTGTCGAGCCGGAGGCCGAGCAGATGCGGGCTCTCGACGAAGCGGACGTCGACGGCGACGACCCCCTCGCGTCGGCGGGCCCCGCTCGCGGCGAGCGGACCCTCGACCGCCCACGCGCCCTGGCCGACCGGGCACGTCAGCGTGCCGCCGTCGACCTCCACCGTGACGCGCCAGCCGTCGCCCGAGCGGGCGAGACGCACCCCGTCGGCGACGCCGGTCGCCGCGTAGGACGCGTTCGCGTCGTCGTGCAGCTCCACCCCGTCGACGGGCGGCAGCCCCAGGGAGGCGAGCCGTGCCTCCAGGGCGGTGTCCGCTGCCACGTCGGTGTCCGCAGCGTCTGTGTCCACAGCATCGACGGCGGGCAGCAGGTGCTGCCAGGCCGCGTCGAGGACGGCCTGCATGTCGGTGCTCTGCCCGGTCATGGCGAGGACGACGTCCTGCTCGGGCAGGACGACGCAGAACTGGCCGTACGCGCCGTCGCCGCGGAAGCCGTGCCGGGCCATCCAGAACTGGAAGCCGTAGCCCTGTCGCCAGTCGACGTTCTCCTCGTCCGGGTTCGCGACCTGCGTGCTTGTCGCGGCGGCGACCCAGTCCTCGTCGAGGATGCGCTGGCCGTCCCACACGCCCCGCTGCAGGTACAGCTGCCCGAGTGCGGCGACGGCCGAGGTCGGGGCGTAGCAGCCACTGAAGCCGAGCTCGGCGCCGGTCTCGTCGGTCTTCCAGGCGAGGTTGTCGATCCCGAGGGGTTCGAGGACGTGCGGGCGGAGCCAGTCGACCAGGGAACCGCCGGTCACGCGTCGGACGATCGCCGCGAGCGTGTAGGTGCAGGGCTGGTTGTAGGCGAAGACGCTGCCGGGCTCCTCGTCCGGGGGCGTCAGGAGGAACCCGCGGACGAGGTTCGTCGGGTCGGCGGCGCGGGCGCGCTCGAGGGCCTCCTCGCGGTGCCCGGACGCCATCGCGAGCAGGTGCCGCACGCGGATGCGCCGGCTGCGCTCGTCGGTGACGTCGGCGTCGAGCTCGGGGAAGTACGACAGGACCGTGGCGTCGAGGTCGACCAGGCCGGCGCGGACCGCGGTGCCGACGGCCGCTGCGGTGAAGCTCTTGCTCAGCGAGTAGAGCAGGTGCACGCGGTCGGACGAGTACGGGGCCCACCAGCCCTCGGCGGCGAGCTGCCCGTGCCGGAGCAGTTGGAACGAGTGGGGTTCCACGCCCGGCGTGGACTCGAGGGCGTCGAGGAACGCGGACACCCCGCGCGGGTCGATGCCGAGGGCGGACGGGGTGGACCGGGGGAACGTCGTCGTCACCCCGCCGACACTACGCGGTGCTCGGGGTCAGGCGGCGGTGCCCTGGAACGGGTTCGTCCAACGCCACCAGACGCCGGGATCCTCGATCCCGCGCTCGAGGACGAGCGGCACGGTCACCGGGTCGTGGTCGGAGATCGTGAAGCGCACGCGCCCGACCCGCTCCCCCGCGGCGCCGAAGGTGAGCTGCTCGAGCGTGGTCTTCGCGGTCACGGTGGTCCGTCCCCAGACCAGGACCTCGGCCGCCCTCGCCGAGACGGCGTCGGCCTCGTCCCGCCACGGCGTCGAGAACGTCCCGAACGTCTGCCCGGCGTGCGTCAGGGTGACGACCTGGAAGTTGTCGGCGACCGAGCGCAGGAGCCGCTGCACGTCGACGTCGAGCGAGTCGTGGTCGACCCCGCCGAGCATCGCCCCGACGACCGTGACGGTCCGGCCGCCCCGCTCGTAGGTGGCGGCGAACAGCAGGCAGGCGCCGGCCTGGTCGAGCGTTCCGGTCTTGATGCCCTCGACGCCGTCCATCCCGAGCAGCTTGTTCGAGTTCTCGATCTGCCCGGCGCCAGGGACCGTGGCCTGCGCGGTGCCGACGATCTCCTTGACCACGGGGTCCGCGAGTGCGAGCTGCCCGAGGTCGACGAGGTCGGTCGCGGTCGAGGTGTTGCCCGCGTCCAGGCCCGTCGGCTCGTGGATCGTGGTGTCGTCGAGCCCGTGCGCGTGCAGCCAGGTCGTCGCGGCGCGCTGGTAGGCGTCCATCGAGCCGAACGCCCAGAGTGCGAGCGCGCCGGCGTAGTTGTTCGCGGACTTCATGAGCATGACCTGCATGGTCTGGTACTGCGACAGCTGCAGCCCCGCGGGCATCGGGGCGACCTCGCCGTTCTGCGCAGCGTAGGTCGCGTAGAGCCCCTGCATCTGCGCGTCAAACGTGATCGTCGGTCCCGCCTGGCCCTGTCGGAGCGGCTTCGCGTCGAGGACGACGAGCGCGGTCACGACCTTCGAGATGCTCGCGATCGACCGGGCCCTGCGGTCCCCGCTCGTCCGCAGGCTCTCCGGGAAGTCGGTGGCCTCGACCGCGGTCGCGCCGTAGCCCGGGAAGGACAGCGCCGGCAGCGTCGAGGTCGGGGCGGCGTACGTCGTGGTCCGCGCGCTCGCCGGGGCGAACGGCACGACGGCCGCCGCGACGAGGAACCCGACGACGAGCACGAGGACGGCGACGACGGTGATCGTCACGGGCCTCCTGATGGCGGAGCGGGGGCGACGGACGACTGCTGGCACGGCACAGGAGCGTACCGGGGCGTGACCGGGTGCCGCGTGTGACGAACGTGTAAAACATCGGCGGGACGGCCCGGTGCGGCCCCGGACGCCCCCTACCGTGACGGACATGCTCCACGGATCCACCCCGGGCACCGCGCCCGTGCCGCCGTCCTCGGCCGCCCCCGCCGTGTCTGTCCTGCAACCGGGCACGGGTCCGGTCCGCTCCGACCGGTACCTGCCGGTCGACCCGGAGCAGGCGCTGTGGGGACGCCTGCCGAGCGACGCCGACCGCCCGGTGATGACGGTGTCGTCCGGTGCCGAGGTGACGATCGACACGCTCAGCCACGAGGGGCTCCTGCCGGACCAGGGCAGCGACCCGGTGGCGTTCTTCGCCCGGCACGGCGTGCCCCGCGAGCACGTCCTCGACGACGCGGTCGCCGTGGCCCGTGCCGCTCGCCGCGACCCGGAGCACGACGGACCGCACGTGGTCACCGGCCCGATCGCGGTCGAGGGCGCAGAGCCCGGGGACGTCCTGACCGTCACGGTGCTCGAGACGCTGCCCCGGGTCCCGTACGGGGTCGTGTCGAACCGGCACGGCCGCGGCGCGCTGCACGGCGAGTACCCGGTCGACGGCACGACCGTGAGCGTCTTCGCGGACGTCGTCCCCGGACCGGACGGGCTGCTCGGCCGCATCCCGCTCACCGAGTCCCGCGACCGGTACGCCCGCTTCCCGCTCGCCCCGTTCCTCGGCATCACCGGTGTCGCGACCCCGGGCGAACGGCTCCACTCGGTCCCACCGGGGCGGCACGGCGGGAACGTCGACGTCAACCTGCTGCAGGCCGGAGCCCAGCTGCACCTGCCCGTGCTCGTGCCGGGCGCGTCGGTGTACGTCGGCGACCCGCACTTCGCGCAGGGGGACGGCGAGGTCGCGCTCACGGCGATGGAGGCCTCGCTCCGGGCGACGCTGCGCTTCGACCTGACGCCCGCTGCCGAGGCAGTCCAGCGGTTCGGCGACCTGGTGTGGCCGCTCGTCGAGACGCACGAGTTCCTCGTCCCGACCGGCATGGACCCCGACCTCGACGAGGCCGTCCGGGCCTGCGTCCGGCACGCGATCGCGATCCTCGGCGCCCGCTACGGCATGGAGCCGCACCTGGCGTACGCGTACCTCAGCGCCGCGACCGACTTCAACGTCTCGCAGGTGGTCGACCTCGTCACGGGGGCGCACGCCCGCATCCGCAAGGCCGACTTCGAGGACGTCCGGTGAGCGGGCCGGACGCCCCGGCCGGGCTCCTCGAGGCCCTGGACGCCTACGAGCGCGCCCTCGCCACCGACGACCTCGCCGCGCTCGACGACGCCTTCGTCCGCTCCCCCACGACCCTGCGCGGCGACGACCGCGGTCTGCTCGTCGGCCACGACGCGATCAGCGCCTTCCGCGGCGCGCGCGGTGGGGTCGCGAGCCGGACCCTGACCCGGGTCGAGGTCCGAGCGCTCGCCGACGACCTCGCCCTGGTCGTCGCCGTGTCCACCTTCGACGCGGGCGGCTCCGGCCTGCAGACCCAGCTGTGGCGCCGCCAGGACGGCACGTGGCGGATCGAGGCGGCGCACGTCACCGGACGCCCGCGGGCGTTCGACACCACGGTCTGGCGCGTGCTCGGCGACCCGCTCGTCGCCCCGACCGGGACCGGCCCGCTCGACGGCGAGACCGTCGCCGTGAAGGACCTCTACGCCGTCCCCGGGCACCCCGTCGGTGCCGGGAACCCCACGTACCTGCGGGAGTCGGTCCCCGCCGCGACGGCAGCGGCCGCCGTCGCGGCGCTCCTCGCCGCCGGCGCGTCGATCCGCGGCATCGCGCGGACCGACGAGTTCGCCTACGCGCTCACGGGACGCAACGAACACCACGGCACCCCACCCAACGGGGCGGTCCCGACCGCCGTACCGGGAGGATCGTCCAGCGGCTCAGCGTCGGCCGTCCGTTCCGGGACGGCCGGCATCGGACTGGGCACCGACACGGCCGGCTCGATCCGGGTCCCGGCGTCCTACCAGGGGCTGTGGGGCCTCCGCACGACGCACGGGCTCGTCGACCGGGCCGGACTCCTGCCCCTCGCGCCGTCGTTCGACACCGTCGGATGGCTGACGCGGGACGCCGACACGCTCCTCCGCGCGCTCGACGCCTCGGTGCCGGACGACATCGCCCGACAGCCGGTCGGCGACCCGGTGGTCCTGACGGACCTGCTCGACGCCGCGGACCCGGCGACGCGGGAGGCCTTCCGCGCCGCGGTCGGGCCCGACGTGCCGGAGACCTCCCTCGCCGCGCTCGGACTCCCCGGACTCGACGAGCTGCGCGAGCTGCTCCGGCTGGTGCAGGGCGCCGAGGCCACGGCCGTGCACGGCGACTGGATCGCCGCACACCCGGGAGCGCTCGGCGCCGTCGTCGGTGGACGGTTCGCCGCGGCCGCCGCCGCTCCGGCCGACCAGGTGGCGGCGGCGCGCGAGCGGTTCCCCGTCGTCCGGGCCGCGATCCGCGAGGCGCTGCACGACCGCGTGTTCCTGGCGCCGACCGTGCCCGGCCCGGCTCCCGCGCTCGCCGCCGACGCGGTCGAGCTCGAGCGGGTCCGGACGGCGACGACCGCGATGACCGCGCTCGCGAGCGTCGGCGGCCTCCCGTCGGTGAGCGCGCCGGTGCTCACCGTGGACGGCGCGCCCGTCGGGGGGTGCCTGACCGGCGGGCCGGACACGGACCGCGCCCTGGTGACCGCCGTCGGACGGTGGCTGCCCGCCTGACCCGCCACGATCCTCCCGGCCGGTGCTGCTGCCCGCCGACCGGATCGGTGCCTAGCGGGCCGCCCGCTGCGCGTGGGCGACCGCCCACAGGCCGACGGCGCTCGCCGCAGCCACGTTGAGCGAGTCGACGCCGTGCGCCATCGGGATCCGGACGGTCGTGTCGGCTGCGGCGATCGCGGCGGGCGTGAGGCCCTGGCCCTCGGTGCCCATCACGAGCGCGATCCGCTCGGGGATGTCCTGCACGAAGGCGTCCAGGTCCACCGAGCGGTCGGTGAGCGCCATCGCGGCGAGGTGGAACCCCTGCGCGCGGAGGTCGTCGCCCGCCGCGGGCCAGTCGCCGATGCGGGTCCACGGCACCTGCAGGACGGTGCCCATGCTGACCCGGACGCTCCGTCGGTAGAGCGGGTCGGCGCAGCGCGGGCTGACGAGCACCGCGTCGGCGCCGAGTCCGGCGACGCTCCGGAAGACGGCACCGACGTTCGTGTGGTCGACGATGTCCTCGAGCACGACCACGAGCCGGGCGTCCCGCACGACGTCCGCGACGCTCGGCAGCTCCGGACGGTGCATCGCGGCGAGGGCGCCCCGGTGCATGGCGAACCCGGTCAGCTGCTCGAGCAGGGCGTCGGGCCCGACGAAGACCGGGCCCTCGTGGTCCGCCACCAGGGGCAGCACGCTGTCGAGCCACTTCTCCTGCACGAGGACGCTCCGGGGCACGTGCCCGGCCCGGACCGAGCGCTCGATCACCGTGTTCGACTCCGCGATGTACAGCCCGCCCTCCGGCTCGGAGACCCGTCGGAGCGCCACGTCGGTCAGTCGGGCGAAGTCGTCGAGGCGCGGGTCGTCGAGGGTGTCGATGCGGACGGGGTGCACGGGGCTCGTTTCGTGGGAAGGCGGCTGGGCGGTCGGCTGTTGAGGGTACCGTGGACGACGTGCTGACCGACCCGATGCAGGCCGAGCTGGACCGCGTGGTCGAGCTCCTCGCGGGCAAGCGGATCGCGGTGCTGTCCGGGGCGGGGCTGAGCACCGACTCCGGGATCCCCGACTACCGCGGCGACGGCCGGGTGGTCCGCAAGCCGATGACCTTCCAGGAGTTCCGTTCCGACGCCGCGAAGCGACAGCGGTACTGGGCCGGCTCGCACCTGGGGTGGCGTTCGTTCGCCGCGGCACGTCCGAACGCCGGGCACCGCGCCCTCGCCGCGCTCGAGCGAGCGGGGCTCGTCACCGGGGTCGTCACGCAGAACGTCGACGGCCTGCACCTGCGGTCCGGGTCGCGCCGGGTCGTCGAGATCCACGGCTCGATGGACCGCGCGGTGTGCCTGACGTGCGGGCAGGTCTTCTCCCGCGCCGACCTCGCCGCCGTGCTCGACCGCGAGAACCCGTGGATCGACGAACCCGGGAACGTCGAGCTGCAGCCGGACGGTGACGTCGAGATCACCGACGTCGAGCGCTTCCGCGTGCCCGACTGCTCGGTGTGCGGCGGGGTGCTGAAGCCCGACGTGGTGTTCTTCGGCGAGTTCGTGCCGGCCGAGAAGTTCCGCGAGGCCGTGTCGATCGTGGCCGACGCGGATGCGCTGCTGGTCGTCGGGTCGTCCCTCACCGTGAACTCCGGCGTCCGCCTGGTCGACCACGCCACGCGCCGCAAGCACCCGGTCGTCATCGTGAACCGCGGCACCACCCGCAGCGACCGGCGAGCAGCGGTGAAGATCGACGGCGGGACCACCGAGACGCTCGAGGCCCTGGCGGCGCGTCTGCTGCCGTCTGCGATGATCGACGGGTGACGACGCTCCTCACCCTGGTCCGGCACGGCGAGACCGACTGGAACGCGCAGCGCCGCATCCAGGGCTCCACCGACATCCCGCTCAACGACACCGGCCGTTCCCAGGCGGCCGCGGCCGCAGCACTCCTCGCGCGTCGGTCCTTCGACGCCGTCGTCGCGTCGCCGCTCTCGCGCGCGTACGAGACCGGGTCGATCATCGCCGCCCACCTCGGGCTCGACGTCCCGTCGACCTACCCGGGCCTGGCCGAGCGGTCCTACGGCGAAGCCGAGGGCCTCACCGACTCCGAAGTCGTCGAGCGCTACCCGGACGACGTCGTCCCCGGACGTGAGTCGCGGAGCGCCCTCCTCGCCCGCGCCACCGAGACCCTCGGCGAGATCGCGGTCCGGTTCGACGCGGGGTCGGTCGTCGTCGCCACCCACGGCGCGGTGATCCGTGCACTCGTCAACGCCGCCGCTCCCGGCACCGCGGACCGCTGGTCGACGCCGATCCGCAACGGGTCGGTGCACTCGTTCCGCTGGGACCCCGAGCGCTTCCGAGCCGAGCTCGTCCGGTTCGACGACCCGCTGGACGAGGTCTCCGAGCAGACCGACGACGAATCGTTCGCGGAGCAGAACCCGCTGGAGCGCCGCGGCTGACCCACGACGGCGTCCCGCGGAACCCGCAACCCCCTGACCGTCGCCGGACTACGCTCCGCTGCACGGACGGCCGGCTCCCGGGCCGCCCGACCCGGACGGTGTGAGGGGGACGGCATGGACGCCAGGCGGACCGACGACGACCCACCGTGGTTCGAACGCCCCCTGCCCGACGGTCGGCGCGCCGCCGCGGTCCCGGGTCGACACGCCGCCGCTGCCTCGGGTCGGCTCGCCGCCGCTGACTCGGGTCGGCACGCCTCCGACGACGACCTGGACCGCGCGTTCGGACCGGACACGGCGGCGGTCCGCGCGGTCACCGGGGCGCAGCGCCTGCGACGGGGGTCCCTCGTGCTGCTCGGGTTCGTGGTCGCCGGCGTCGTGATCGCCGTCGTGCTGTCGACCATCGTCGGCAGCGTGCAGAACGGCGTCGGCGGGGTGTTCCCGCAGCCGCAGGCGGCCCTCGACCGGTTCCGCGCCGACGCCAGCGCGGTCCCGGGCGTGCAGGCGGTCCAGGACCCGACCACCGACAAGCAGGCCTTCGCGGCGTACGACGTGGCCGCGGTCGTCGTGGTCGACACCGCGCTCTCCCCCGGTCAGCAGGTCGACGTGGTCACGCGGCTGAGCGCCGCCGCGGCCGACGCCGGCGGCAACGGCGTCCGGGTGACGGCGATCGCGCGGATCGGGGCGCTCGACGTCGGGGTGTCCGCGGACGCCACCGTCAGCCGGCAGCGGTTCGAGGTCGCCCGCTCGGTCGCGGACATCGGCGGCGTGATGGCGGTGCGCTGCTCCTCCGGGCCGGAACGCACGGCGGACGACGCGGCACTCCAGCGGGTCGTCGTGGTGACCGGCGGGACCGGAGCAGTGCTCGACGCCGTGGTCGCGACCGCGTCGGAGCGGACGCACGCCGTCTTCCCGGGAGCGACGGTCACCGCCGCCGACCGGTGACACGGCAGACCCCACGGGGCACGGCGCGCAGCGGACCACGCCGGGCACCGTGCGCGGCGGACCACGCCGGGCGAGGTGCCCCGGCTCGGGCGACCGTCAGCCGTGGCGTCGCGCCCGTTCGGCCACCGCACGTTCGACGGCCTGCACGACCTGCTCGGCGGAGTCCGCCCAGCGGAACCGCGCGGCCTGCTCCAGCGACGCCGCCGACGCCGTGTCCCAGCGCTCCTCGAGCCGACGGACGGCGGCGGCGACGGCCGCGGGCGACGACGGGTCGAAGTACTCCGCGGCGTCGCCGCCGATCTCACGGAAGATCGGGATGTCACTCACCGCGACCGGTGTGCCGACACCCATCGCCTCGACGAGCGGGATGCCGAAGCCCTCGTCGCGGGACGCCGTGACGAGTGCCGTCGCGGACCGCAGCGTCGCGAGGTACTCCTCGTCGGACGCACCGTCGTGCCACACGATCGAGTCCGCCGGCGCGAGCCCCTCGAGCCGCCGACGGTCGGCGTCGGACACCCGGGACATGCAGTGCAGCGTCCAGTCCGGTCCGAGCAGCGGCAGCGCGGCGGCCAGGGTCTCGACGTTCTTATACGGCATGTACGAGCCCATGTAGACGAGGGAGCGCTGCCGCCCGGCCGCCGGGTCGCGCGGTTCCGCCGGGTCCGCCGCGTTGTACGCGACCGTGACCGGGCGCTTCGTGAGCCTGTGCTCCGCGATCAGGCCGGCGGTCGTGCGCGAGACCGTGACCACGCCGTCGGCGCCGTCGAGCAGGAAGCGCTGCGGTGCCCAGCTGAGGTGGAAGAGCCGCCAGCCGAGCCGGATCGGCCACGAGAACTCCCGCGGGGGCGTGCGGTTCCGGTAGTAGATGAGGTCGTGCAGGGTCAGCACGAGAGCGTACCGCCGACCACGCGAACCCATGGTCTGCATGGGCGAGAACACCGCGTCCAGGCCGAGCCGGTTGACGACCCGGGCGACGAACGGTTCCCCCGCGTCGGTCGGCGCCGGGACGAGCTCCCACGGCAGTCCCGACGGCAGCGACTCGAGCTGCCGTTCGTCGTGCACGAGCAGCACGGCGTCGTGCCGGTCGGGCAGGTGCGCCGCGATGCCGGCGGTGAAGCGGCTGATGCCGTCGTGCCGCCCGATGCGGACGTACCGGCAGTCGATGCCGATCCGCAGGCGCGTCACGAGGTCGCCCCGTCCGCCCGGCCGGACCCGGTCCGCCGCGGGTGCCCCGCGCGACGCGGTCGGTCGGCCATCCGCCGGAGCACGGCGTCCGCCGCCGCGCCCGGGGTCTCGTAGTGCACGAGGTGTCCGACGCCCGGGACCACCACGAGCTCGGCGTCCCGCAGCCGGGCCGCGAGGGCCCGCTGCTCGGGCACCGCGGTGATGTCGTCGTGCTCCGCTGCGACGAGCAGGACGGGCACGTCGATGCGGTCGGCGTACTCCGACACGTCGTGCGTGACCGAGGTGCGGAACGCCTCGAGCACGCTCGTGCGGTCCGCGAACGCCGAGAAGTACCGGTCGTGCTGCTCGTGCACCCAGCGGCGGAGGTCGCGGTCGTGGCTCTTCAGCATCGCGACGCTCATCGCCCGGACGATCGCACGGTTCCGGAGCAGCCCGAGCCCGAGCGGCCGCGGCAGCAGGGCCCCCGCGCGGTAGTACCCGATCGCGATGCCGGTGGCGACGGCACGCGGCCCCTGGAGCGCCGGCGCGGCGATGGGGTTCACGAGGACGAGCAGCCGCGTACCGAGCCCGGCGGCGACGGCGGCCGCGGTGACGATCGAGCCGAAGGAGTGGCCGAGCACGACGGTGTCCCGCGTCAGCCCGAGGGCTCGGTGGAAGCCGGTGAGCCAACCGACGTAGCCGTCGATGTCCGACACGGGCAGCGGGTCCGAGATCCCGAAGCCGGGCAGGTCCGGCACGAGCACCCGCTTGCCGACCAGGTGGGCGGCGATCGTCTCGAGGCCGTGGTGGTCGCCGCGGAACCCGTGGACGGCCAGGACCGTCTCCTGCGCGTCGGCCGGCCCGTACTCCCAGTAGTGCGTGGTGCGGCCGTCGACCACGACGGAGCGGTGCACGACGGGCGTCGACGCCGTCAGCGACTGGTACGGGGAGATCACGGGCGCTCGCATCCCGGCCAGTCTACGAAGCGGACCACGCCCCGGACCGCAGCCCACCCCGACGAAGCGGACCACGCACCGGGCCGCAGCCCGCCCCGGCGACGCGCCCCGTGCCTCCAGGCCGGCGAACCGCACGCGACGGAACGCGACCGAACGCGACCCGCGCAACCCGCGCAACCCGCGGACAGTCGCAGGGCCGCGCGCCTACTGTGGCGGGGACGGGCCACGCCGCCGGCCCGCCGACCTTCGACGAGGAGCACGGTTGACGTTCACGGCCCCTATCCAGCTGCCCGGACTCACGCTCGACCCGCAGTGGCACAAGCGCTCGGTCTTCTACGAGTGCATGATCCGCTCGTTCGTCGACTCGAACGGCGACGGGATCGGTGACATCCAGGGCGTCATCGGCAAGCTCGACTACCTGCAGTGGCTCGGCGTCGACGCCCTGTGGCTGCCGCCGTTCTTCCAGTCGCCGATGCGCGACGGCGGGTACGACATCCAGGACTACAAGGCGATCCTGCCGGAGTTCGGCACCCTCGACGACTTCCGCGAACTCGTGACGAAGGCGCACGAGCGGAACATGCGCATCGTCATCGACATGGTCCTCAACCACACGAGCGACCAGCACGAGTGGTTCCAGCAGTCCCGCGAGGACCCGGACGGCCCCTACGGCGACTTCTACGTCTGGCGCGACACCGACGAGCACTACCAGAACATCCGCATCATCTTCGTGGACACCGAGGAGTCGAACTGGACGTTCGACCCGGTCCGTCGACAGTTCTTCTTCCACCGGTTCTTCTCGCACCAGCCCGACCTCAACTACGAGAACCCCGCGGTGGTCGAGGCCGTCTACGACGTCGTCCGGCACTGGCTCGACATGGGCGTGGACGGGCTCCGGCTCGACGCCATCCCGTACCTGTTCCAGTCCGAGGACGGCAACGGCGAGGGCGAACCGGAGACGCACGAGTTCATCAAGAAGCTCCGCGCGATGGTCGACGACGAGTACCCCGGCCGCGTACTCCTGGCCGAGGCGAACCAGTGGCCCCGCGAGACCGCCGCGTTCTTCGGCACCGACGAGGAGCCCGAGTGCCACATGGCGTTCGACTTCCCGGTCATGCCGCGCATCTTCTACTCGCTGCGCGCGCAGCACGCCGCCGAGCTCAAGGCGATCCTGTCCGAGACGCTCGACGTCCCGGAGAAGGCCGCGTGGGGCGTGTTCCTCCGGAACCACGACGAGCTGACCCTCGAGATGGTCAGCGAGGAGTACCGCCAGGCGATGTACGGCTGGTACGGCTACGACCCGCGGATGCGTTCGAACATCGGCATCCGCCGTCGCCTCGCGCCGCTGCTCGACAACTCCCGCGCGGAACTCGAGCTCATCCACGCGCTGCTGTTCTCGCTGCCGGGCTCGCCGTTCCTGTACTACGGCGACGAGATCGGCATGGGCGACAACATCTGGCTGCCCGACCGCGACTCCTCGCGCACGCCCATGCAGTGGACACCGGACCGGAACGCCGGGTTCTCGACCGCCGACCCGGGCAAGCTCTACCTGCCGGTCGTCCAGTCGCTCGTCTACAACTACGCGCAGGTGAACGTCGAGGCGCAGCTCGCGCAGTCCCGCTCGCTGCTGCACTGGGTGCGGAACGTGATCCACGTCCGCAAGGCGCACCCGGTGTTCGGGATGGGCAGCCTGCACGTGCAGGACACCGACAACGAGTCGGTGCTCGCGTTCGTCCGCTCGTGGGAGGGCTCCGGGCAGCAGTTCGGGCCGAGCGCCGAGGACGTCCTGTGCGTGTTCTCGTTCGCCACGAACCCGACGTCGGTCACGGTGTCGGCGCCGGAGTTCGCGGGGCGGCCGCTGTACGACCTGTTCGGCGGTGGGTCGTTCCCGTCGTTCGACGACGAGGGGAACGTCACGCTGACGATGGGGACGCAGTCGTTCTACTGGCTGCACGTCGGACGGCCGGTCACGCAGTAGCGAGCGGACCGGCCTGGAGGCACGGGTCGGGTCCGGCGGGCGGGTCGCGTCGGTCGTGTCGGTGCGTCCGGCTAGCCTCCTGACGTGACGTACTCCGCAGCAGTGACCGACACGTCCGCTCCGGACGCCCCGGTGCAGGACCTCTCCGGTCGCCCCTGGTGGCACGCACTCGGCGTGTTCGACCTCGAGACAACGGGCGTCGACGTCGAGACCGCCCGCATCGTCACCGCGCACGTCGGGCTCATCGACATGACCGGGCGGTCCATCGTCGAGGGCGCCTGGGTGGCTGACCCGGGCATCGCGATCCCCGAGGGCGCCGCCGCGGTGCACGGCTACACCACCGAGCGGGCGCAGGCCGAGGGCCGCCCCGCCGGCGAGGTGGTGGCCGAGGTCATCGCCGCGGTCGAGGCCGTGTTCGCCCGCGGCATCCCGCTCGTCATCTACAACGCCCCGTACGACCTCACGGTGCTCGACCGCGAGGCCCGACGGCACGGCCTGCCCTCCCCCGTTGTCGGCAACGTCGTCGACCCGCTCGTGATCGACAAGGCGCTCGACACGTACCGCAAGGGCAAGCGCACGCTCGAGGCCGCGTCGGCGCTCTACGGCGTGCAGCTCGACGACGCGCACGACGCCGGGGCCGACGCCGTCGCCGCGGGTCGGGTCGCGCAGGCCATCGCCGCGAAGTACCCGGAGGAGCTCGGCGTCTCGGCCGAGGAGCTCCACCGCAAACAGGTCGGCTGGTGCGCCGATCAGGCGTCCTCGTTCCAGGAGTACATGCGGAAGCAGCGCGATCCGGCGTTCACCGCAGACGGCCGCTGGCCCCACCGCGGGACGGCGCCGAGCATGTAGCATCGCCGCGGGGGCTCGTTCGACTGCGAACGTCCTCAGCCCCTGCTCGACGACGCACCGACCGGGAGACCGCCGCACGTGTTCCTGAAGACCTTCGGGTGGTCCCTCGTGATCACCGTCCTCGCCCTCGCCACGGCGCTGATCTACGGCAGCTGGACCGCCGTCGTGATCACGCTCATCCTCGGTGTGCTCGAGATCAGCCTGAGCTTCGACAACGCCGTCGTGAACGCGCGCATCCTCGAGCGGATGAGCCCGTTCTGGCAGAAGATGTTCCTCACCGTGGGCATCGTCATCGCGGTGTTCGGCATGCGTGTGCTCTTCCCGCTCCTCATCGTCGGCATCACCGCGCAGCTGAACCCGGTCGAGGCCGTCCAGCTCGCGCTCGAGAAGGGCCCGATCGACGAGCCCGGCACGTACGCCTACCTGCTGCACGAGGCGCACCCGCAGATCGCGGCCTTCGGCGGGATGTTCCTGCTGATGATCTTCCTCGACTTCATGTTCGAGGACCGCGACATCCTGTGGCTCAAGTGGCTCGAGCGCCCGCTGCACGTGATCGGCAAGCTCCCGATGGTCAACGTCGTCGTCGCCCTCGTG
Organism: Curtobacterium sp. AG1037; assembly: GCF_003349855.1. NCBI lineage: Bacteria > Bacillati > Actinomycetota > Actinomycetes > Micrococcales > Microbacteriaceae > Curtobacterium > Curtobacterium sp. AG1037. The sequence goes on from NZ_QQAO01000004.1 coordinate 14,422, forward strand.
CTGCTCGCCGTCTTCGCGGTGTCCTCGGGCGACCACCAGAGCGTCGTGCTCATCGCCGGCATCGCCGGACTCGTGACCTACTTCCTCGTCACCGGACTCGGCGGGCTCTTCGACGTCGACGACCCGGAGGACGAGGGTGATGCGCTCGAGAGCACCGACCACATGGTGGCCGAGGCCGACCGCATCGTGAAGAAGCGCCGCCTCGGGCACGTCGCCGGCCGTGCGGCGTTCCTGCTGTTCCTGTACCTCGAGGTGATCGACGCGTCGTTCTCGTTCGACGGCGTGATCGGCGCGTTCGCGATCACCGCGGACCCGATCATCATCGCCCTGGGCCTCGGCCTCATCGGCGCGATGTTCGTCCGCTCGCTCACGGTGTTCCTCGTCCGCCAGGGCACGCTCGACGAGTTCGAGTACCTCGACCACGGCGCGCACTGGGCGATCGGCGCCCTCGCCGTGATCCTGCTCGTCACGATCACGACCGAGGTCAACGAGGTGGTCACGGGCCTGATCGGCGTCGTCTTCATCCTCGCCGCCTTCATCTCCTCCGTCGTCCGGAACCGCCGCAAGGCCGCGGCCGAGCAGCCGGCGGAACCCGCCCAGCTCGTCCACTGATCCGCGCGACGACACTGGTCCCGCGCGGACGACACCGAACTGCTCCAACGAAAGGTCACACCATGGGACTCAGCCTCCAGAAGGGCCAGTCGCTCTCCCTCACGAAACAGGACGGCAGCGCACTGACGCGCGTGCGCCTCGGCCTCGGGTGGGACGCCGTCGCCGCGAAGCGCGGGCTGTTCGGCGGCCGCAAGGAGGCCGAGGTCGACCTCGACGCCTCGGCGATCTTCTTCGACGCCCAGGGCACGCCGATCGACTACGTCTGGTTCAACCAGCTCCGCAGCAAGGACGGCTCCGCCCAGCACACCGGCGACAACCTCACCGGCGCCGGTGAGGGCGACGACGAGACGATCCGCATCGACCTGAGCGCCGTGCACCCCGCCGTCGCGCAGATCGTGTTCGTGATCAGCAGCTACAGCCGCCAGACCTTCGACAGCGTCAAGAACGCGTTCTGCCGGGTCGTCGACGACTCCACCGCCGGTGCACCCGAGGTCGTGCGCTACGAGCTCACCGAGTCCGGTCCGCACACCGCCATGGTGATGGCGAAGGTGACCCGCGGCTCGGCTGGCTGGTCGTTCAGCGCGATCGGCGAGCGGGCGAACGGCCGCACCGTCCAGGACCTGGTCGCCCCCGCGGCCGCGGCCCTCTGATCAAGGAACAGGAGACCTCCGTGGCGACCCTCTCGCTGTCCAAGGGCAACAACCTCTCGCTCACCAAGACCGACCCGGGTCTCCGGCGCGCGATGATCGGTCTCGGCTGGGACCCGCGCACGACCGCCGGTGAGCAGTTCGACCTCGACGCCTCCGCGCTGCTCGTCGGCGCGAACGGCCGGGTGCGCTCGAACGACGACTTCATCTTCTACAACCAGCTGCAGTCGAACGACGGCTCGGTCGTCCACCAGGGCGACAACCGCACCGGCGAGGGCGAGGGCGACGACGAGCAGATCCTCGTCGATCTCGACGCCGTCGCCGCCGACGTCGAGCGGGTCGTCATCGTCGTGACGATCGACCAGGCGGACGCCCGTCGGCAGAACTTCGGGCAGGTCCGCGGCGCCTTCTGCCGGGTCGTGAACGACGAGACCGGCAACGAGGTCGTGCGCTTCGACCTCACCGAGGACGCCGCGTCGGAGACCGGCATGATCTTCGCGGAGATCTACCGGTACAACGGTGAGTGGAAGTTCCGCGCCGTCGGCCAGGGCTACGCCACCGGACTCCGGGGCGTCGCCACCGACTTCGGCGTCGTCCTCGACTGACCTCCGCACCCGCACCGACCGCACCACCTGGAAGGACCCGATCATGGCTGGACTCTCCCTCGCCAAGGGCAACAACCTCTCCCTCACGAAGACGAGCCCTGGGCTGACCGTCGCGACGGTCGGCCTCGGCTGGGACCCGCGCACGACCTCGGGCGAGCAGTTCGACCTCGACGCGTCGGCGCTGCTGCTCGGCGAGTCGGGCAAGGTCCGCTCGGACGCCGACTTCATCTTCTACAACCAGCCGCGCAGCGTCGACGGTGCCGTGGCGCACCAGGGCGACAACCGCACCGGTCAGGGCGACGGAGACGACGAGCAGATCACCGTCGACCTGCAGGCGCTCCCCGCCGACGTCGTCCGCGTGGTCATCGCGGTGTCGATCGACCAGGGCGAGGCCCGGCGGCAGAACTTCGGCCAGGTCCGGAGTGCGTACTCCCGCGTGCTCGACCAGGACGGCAACGAGATCGTCCGCTACGACCTGTCCGAGGACGCGGCGCCCGAGACGGCGATGATCTTCTCCGAGCTGTACCGCAACGGTGCCGAGTGGAAGTTCCGCGCCGTCGGCCAGGGCTACACGACCGGCCTCGCCGGCATCGCCACCGACTTCGGCGTCCAGCTCGGCTGAGCCGCTCCCCGCGACCCGCGACCCCGCGACCCCTTCGAACGACCCAGGAGACACCGATGCCCGGACCCCTCGCACCGCCGGAGCCCGCTGACTCGTCCGAGGACGCCCTCGTCCTGCGGCCGGCCGACGCGGCGGAGACGATCACGCCCGACGACGCCCCCGGCATGGTCCCGGTCGACGCCGAGCGGCAGGCGCAGATCGCGGCGCAGGCGCGCGAGTTCGTCGACGAGGTCGCCGCGCTCGACCCGCGCTCCCCGGCGTTCGGCGAGAAGGTCGACGGCATCAACCAGATCGCGGGCAGCGAGATCGCCCGGTCCGGCGGGTTCTCGTCGCGGATGCTCGAGCGGTCGCAGTCCTCGGTCGCGGGGGCCCGCCGGACGGGCGACAGCGCACAGGTGAAGGTCGCGACGACCCTCGGCGACCTGCGCTCGACCGTCGAGGACCTGACCCCGAACCAGGCCGACCTCAGCACCGGCCGGAAGATCCTCGGGATGATCCCCGGCGGCAACAAGCTCGCGAAGTACTTCCAGCGCTACGAGTCCGCGCAGACGCAGCTCGACCGCATCATCAAGTCGCTCATGGCCGGCCAGGACGAGCTCCGCAAGGACAACGCAACGCTCGCCGACGAGAAGGTCCAGCTGTGGGAGACCATGCAGCAGCTGAGCGAGTACGCCGTCTTCGCGAAGGCGCTCGACCAGGCGGCCGTCACGAAGGTCGAGTCGCTGCGGAACGCCGGCCGCGTGGACGAGGCGCAGAAGCTCGAGTCCGACGTGCTGTTCCCGGTGCGCCAGCGGCACCAGGACATCCTCACGCAGCTCGCGGTCTCGGTGCAGGGGTACCTCGCCATGGACCTCGTCCGCAAGAACAACATTGAGCTCATCAAGGGTGTCGAGCGAGCGCGCACCACGACCGTCGCGGCCCTCCGCACCGCGGTCGTCGTCGCTCAGGCGCTCGCGAACCAGCGCATGGTGCTCGACCAGATCGACGCCGTGAACAACACCACGAACGCGATGATCCTGCAGACGAGCGAGATGCTCCGCGACCAGACCACGCGGATCCACCAGCAGGCGACGAACTCCGGCGTCAGCGTGGAGACCCTGCAGCGCGCGTTCGACAACGTGTTCCAGACGATGGACGCCATCGACTCGTTCCGCTCCGAGGCGGCGAAGAACATGTCGTCGACCGTGAGCGCGCTCGAGGCGGGCATCCAGCGGGCGAAGCCCTACCTGGAGCGTGCGCGGCAGAGCGACGACGACCCCCGGTCGGTCGCCCGATGACCTCCGCGGCCCCGCGCCGTGCGTGACCGCTTCCGGGCGCTCTTCGGCCGGGACGACGACCGTGCCGACCACCGGCACGACGATGGGCGCCGGACGCCGACGCCCGACGAAGCGGCTGCGGCCGCCGCGGCCCGGATCGACGTCCGCGGTGCCGGCGGCTCGGCGGACGACCGTGCCGTCGCCGCCGGGCTCGACGACCTGCGCGCGTTCGTCCGTGCCGCGGGAGCCGACCTGCCGACGGTGATCGCCTCGCGGATCCGCCACGTCGAGGACCTCCTGCGCGAGGCCGCCGACACGCCCGTCGCCCGCGGCGCCTCGACGGAGCAGCGCTACCTGTTCCAGGCCGTCGTCGACGACTACCTGCCCACACCCGTCCGCACGTACCGCTCGCTGCCCGCGGCGGACCGGCGCGACGACAGCGACGCCACCCGGACACTCGCCGACCAGCTCGACGTCGTCGCGGAGACGGTGGAGGACATGCACGAACAGATCCGGAGCGGCGCCATCGCCGAGCTCTCCACCCACGGCCGGTTCCTGCGGGAGCGTCTCGGTGACGGCGATCCGGGGTTGCGACTCCGCGGAGCGGACTCGTGAGCGGGCGGCTCGTCCCCGGGGCGAACGCTGCGCTGACGGCCGAGAACCCCGGCCTGACGGCGGTCGTCGTCGGCATCGCGTGGGACCAGATCGTCAGCCGTGGTCCGTCGGCCGAGCTCGTGCCCGTCGCCCTGGTGTGCGGCGCGGACGGACTCGTGCTCTCCGACGAGGACCTCGTCTTCTTCAACCAGCTCGAGAGCGCCGACGCCTCCGTCACGTACCTCGACGAGTCCGACGACGAGGAGATCGACGTCGACCTCGTGTCGGTGCCGGACGTCGTCGACAAGATCGTCTTCGCGGTGTACCTCGACCCGGACCGCCGCTCCCCCGGCGACCTCGGCTCGGTGCGCTCGATGTCGATCCGCGTCAGCGCGCCGGACGGCCGCGAACTGGTCTCCTTCGCGCTGCCGTCGGACCGCAACCACACCATCGACGCCGTGATCCTCGGCGAGCTGTACCGGCACCGGACGGACTGGAAGTTCCGCGCGGTGGGCCAGGGCTACACGACGGGGCTCACCGGGCTCCGGAACGACCACGGCATCGGTCGGCGGCGATGACCTCGGCGCACCCGTACCTCCGGCGGCGGGTCCGACCGGTGCCGCGGGACACGGCCGGCACGCAGCGCGCTGCGGCGACGCCACCGATCGCAGGACCGACGAACGGCGGCACCCCGGCCCCGGGGATCGGGCTGACCCTGTCCGGCCCCACGGCGCGGACCACCCCCGCCGTTTCCGTCACGTCGTCCTCTCCGCGGCCGCAGTCCACCCCGATCCCGACGTCGACCGGCCCCTCGGCGCGCGTCGCCGCCCGGCTCGCAGCCCGCGCTCGACGGGTCCGTCCGTTCCCGGCTCCGGACCCGCGCGACGTGCAGGTCCTCGACGCCGGGACGCCCGTCGTCCGCGTCGACCGTCGGCGTTCTGCCGTCGCGAGCCTCGTCGTCGCGGGTTGCACGAGCACGGTCTGGGAGAGCACCGACCACGTCGTCGGCGCGGCGACCGTCGACGGCGCCACCGCCGGGCGGGCCGTCGGGACCCCGGGCAACCGGCCGCTCGTCGGGTTCGACGACGGGGTCGCCCTCGTCGCGCTCCGGCACGTCCGCAGTCTGCGCCGTGCGCTGTTCATCGCGAGGAGCGCCGAGCGGATGACCGTCGCCCTGCACGACGGCACCACCCTCGCGGTCGATCCCGGCACCGGTGACACGACGACGATCCTCGCGCTGTCGGTCGTCGACGGGGAGCTCGAACTCCGCGCCGAACCGTTCCCCCGGGCCCCGCACGACGGCGAGGTCTTCGCCGCCTTCGGGTTCACCCTCTCCGCACCGTCGATCGGAGCCTGACCCGTGCGCCACTTCGCCGAGCTCGAACGGAGTGATCCGGACGGGCACCGGGCGTTCTTCCGGCAGCCGCCCGAGGACGTCACCCGGAGCAGCGACACCACCCTCCGCGCGGTCGCCCTCGGCGCGACGCTGTACACACCGGGGATCCGTCCGGACCTGGTCCGTGACGTCCGCCGGCAGCGGGAGCTCGGGGCCGCCTCCATCGTGCTCTGCCTCGAGGACTCGGTCGCCGACGCGGACCTGCCCCGCGCCGAGGACAACATCGACGCCGCGCTCCGCGAGCTCGCGCGGTCGGAGGACCCCGACACGCTCCCGCAGCTGTTCGTCCGCGTCCGTGACGCCGAGCACCTGGCGCGCTTCGCCGACCGGGTCGGACCAGAGGCGCTCGACGTCCTGACCGGCATCGTGCTGCCGAAGTTCGAGGCGCAGGACGGCGTCGGGGACCGCTGGTTCCGGGTCCTGGACGACTGCAACGCCGGGCGCCCGGACGACCACCGGCTCGTGGTGATGCCCATCCTGGAGTCGCCGTCGATCATCCACCGCGAGACCCGCACCGACGCCCTCACCGCGATCCGCGACGTGCTGGTCGACAGGCGGCGCGACGTCCTCGCGGTGCGCATCGGCGCGACCGACCTGTCGAGCGTCTACGGGCTCCGGCGGCCGTCGCACCTCACGGTGTACGACGTGCAGGTGCTGGCGTCCGTGATCGGCGAGGTCGTGAACGTCCTCGGTCGCTCGGGCGACGGGTTCGTGGTCGCCGGCCCGGTGTGGGAGCACTACCCCGACTCGGACCGGGTCTTCCGGACGCAACTCCGGTCGACGCCGTTCGAGCAGGCGGGCGACCTCGCCCTCCGCCGGCAGCTGCTGCTCGAGGGCTTCGACGGGCTGCTGCGCGAGGTCACGCTCGACCGCGCGAACGGCCTGACCGGCAAGACGGTGATCCATCCCCGGCACGTGCCCCTCGTGCACGCGATGTCGGTCGTCAGCGACGAGGAGTTCTCCGACGCCGAGGACGTGCTCGCGAACACCTCGGGCGGCGCCGCGGCCTCGCGCTACGGCAACAAGATGAACGAGATGAAGCCCCACCACGAGTGGGCCGAGCGGACGCTGCTCCGGGCCCGTGCGTTCGGGGTGGCCGCACCCGACGTGACCTTCGTCGACCTGCTGGAACGGAGCCTGCCGTGACCCTGCCCACGCCCGCCGACCTCGGGGTCGTGCTCAGCGACGCGCCGAAGGACACCGACGCCCCCGACAGGACCGCAACCGTCCCGCTCGGCGAGCTCGTGCGCGTCGCCCTCCGACGGAACCCGAAGCGCGCGCACCTGCTCGTCTCGACCGTCCTCGCCAAGCACGTCCCCACGGTGCCGGCCGTGGCCCTCGCCGCCGGCGAGGTCCTGGGCGCCCGCGTCGCCGACGTCCTCGACGACGGACACCGGGTCGACGACGCGACGATCGGTCGCCTCACGGCCCTGCTGCCGACGGCCACCACGGACGGGGAACGGGACCGCGCCGACCGGCACCGCGCCGCGACCACGCTCCGCACCGACCTCGCCGTCCACCGCCCGGACCACCCGGACGTCCTCGTGCTCGGCTTCGCGGAGACCGCCACCGCCCTCGGCGCGATGGTCGCCGAGACCCTCGGCGCGCGGTCCCTCCACTCGACGCGGCACGACCCCGAGGGTGCCGTCGCCGCGGCGGGCTTCGACGAGGCCCACTCGCACGCGACCGCCCACCGACTGCTGCCGGAGGACCCGGACTGGCTCCCCGGCGACGGCACGGTCGTCCTCGTGGACGACGAGCTGAGCACGGGCGCGACCGCCCGAGCGACCATCCGCGCGCTCCACGCCCTCGCACCGCAGCGACGCTGGGTGGTGGCGACCCTGGTCGACCTCCGGACCCCGGCGGACGTCGCGGCCACCGACGCCCTCGGTGACGAGCTCGGCGCGCCCGTGACGGTCGTCGCGCTCGGGCGGGGCGCGGTCTCGCTACCCGACGGCCTGCCGCAGGCGGCCGCCGACCTCATCGCGGCCCACGCCGTCGACCTCAGCCCCGGCGCCGTCAGCGCCGACAGCGCCAGCCACGTCGGGACAGGGGACGACCCGACGGACGCACCCCGTGCCTCCCGGCCGGCCGCCGAGGTGACCACCCTGCGCGCCGCGCCGACCGCGACGGACCGCACCGGCGTCCCCGCGAGCCGCACCCGCCTGCCGCGCACCGACGTCGAGGGCACCGCCGCCGACCTCCGGCCCCTGCTCGGGGCCGCCCCCGGACGCGTGCTCGTGCTCGGCGCCGAGGAGCACATGCACACGCCGCTCGTCGTGGCGGACGCGCTCCGGCGCACCGGGCTGGACGTGACGTCCTCGACCACCACCCGCTCCCCCGTCGCCGTGCTCGACGACCCCGCGTGGCCGGTGCGCTCCGGGATCCGGTTCCGGTCGCGCGAACGGACCGTCGACGGTCCGGGTGAGCGGTTCGCCTACAACGTCCGCGGCTTCGACGCGATCGTCGTGCTGCCCGAGCCGGGGACGGACCGCGCGCTGCTCGACGGCGACGACGGCCTCCTCGCCGCCCTGGCCGCGGTGACACCCCGGGTGGTCCTCGTCGAGTCGGCGCTCGACCGGTCCGGCGGCTCCCCAGCCGACGCCGGGCCGCGTCCACTGACCGGGCCGTCGTTCGGGTCGTACGAGCCCGACGACGTCACGTGGCTGCTGCAGGACCTGGCCGACGTCGCACTCGAGGCCGACACCGCCGACCGGGAGCGCGCGATCCAGCTCGAGGGCGCCAACTACGCCGAGTCGCTGCCCGTCGAGTACGTGCCGTCGCCCGCCTACGAGCGGCTCTACGAGGACGCGCTGCACCGCTCGGCCGACCGCGTGGCCGAGGCGGTCGGCATCGTGACCGAGCTCGTCCTGCACGACCGGGGGCGTCCGGTGCTCGTGTCCCTCGCCCGGGCCGGGACCCCGATCGGGATCCTCGTCCGCCGCTGGGCTGCCCGGTACCACGGCGTGCTGCTCCCCCACGTCACGGCGAGCATCGTCCGCGGCGTCGGCATCGACGAGACCGCGCTCCGGTGGCTCGCCGCCCACCACGACCCCGACCAGGTCGTCTTCGTCGACGGCTGGACCGGCAAGGGCGCGATCACCCGGGAGCTCACGGCCGCGCTCGACCGGTTCGCGGAGACCGACGGCGTCCGGTTCCGGGACGACCTCGCCGTGCTGGCCGACCCGGCCGGGTGCACCCCGCTGCACGGCACCCGGGACGACTACCTCGTGCCGTCGGCCTGCCTCAACTCGACGGTGTCCGGCCTGGTCTCGCGCACGGTGTTCAACCGGTCGGTGACGCCGCTCGGCACGCTGCACGGTGCGAAGCAGTACCGGCACCTGGGCGACCGCGACCACTCGCGGGCGTTCGTGGCCGCGATCGAGGACCGGTTCGACGCCGTCCGCCCCCGGGTGATCGCCGCGCTGGCAACCGACGCGGCGCAGGCCCCCACCGCGGCCCCGGCCGCCGACCGCGCCGTGGACTGGCGGGGCATGCGCACCGTCGAGGCGATCGGCGCCGAGTACGGCATCGAGGACCTGCACCTCGTCAAACCCGGTGTCGGCGAGACGACCCGCGTGCTCCTCCGCCGCGTCCCGTGGCAGGTGCTCGTCCGCGACCCCGAGGACGTCGACGTCGCGCACGTCGTCGCGCTCGCTCGCGAACGCGGCGTGCCCGTCGTGACCCGGCCGGACCTGGCGTACAGCTGCGTGGGGCTCATCCACCCACTCGGCAGCCGGGTCGTCGAGCAGCCCGTCACGGCGGCCACGCCGTGAGCGCCGTCGTCGGGTTCGACCTCGACCGCACGCTCGTCTACTCCGCGGCCGCCCTGCTGCTCGAGGGCCCGGACGACCAGGCACCGCCGCTCGTCGTCGCCGAGGTGTACCAGGGCGCGCCCCTGTCCTTCATGACCCGTCCCGCCGAGGACGCCCTCGGCGCCCTCGGCGCGCGCGCGACCGTGGTGCCGGTGACGACCCGGACCGTGGCGCAGTACCGGCGGATCCGCCTGCCCCTGCCCACGGACGGCTGGGCGGTCACCACGAACGGGGCCGTCATCCTGCACGGCGGCACGCCGGACGCCGACTGGGCGGAGTCCCTCCGGTCGGACATCGCGTCCTCGTCGGCGCCGCTCCCCGAGGCCGAGGAACGCTTCCTGGGCCTCCTGCCCACCGGCGCCCTGCTCCGGAACCACCGCGCCGAGGAGCTGTTCGTCTACGCCGTCGTCGACCGCGCGGCGCTTCCCGACGCCGCGCTGCAGGACCTCGTCGCCGCGCTCGACCTGCTCGGGTGGGTCGTGTCGCTCCAGGGCCGCAAGCTGTACGCGGTGCCCCGAGCGATCCGGAAGGAACGTGCCCTCGCCGAGGTCGCCGCGCGTGTCAGCGCCACGACCACCGTCGCCGCGGGCGACTCGCTGCTCGACCGGGACATGCTCGCGTGGGCGGACGTCGCGCTCCGGCCGGCGCACGGCGAGCTCCACGCCGTCGGGTGGACCGCGCCGCACTGCACCGTGACGCACGCCGCGGGCGTGCGCGCCGGCGAGGAGATCGTGGCGCTGGCCGCGGCGGCGGTCGCGCGCGCCTGACCGCGCCGGGCCGCGCAGCCGGGACGCGCGCCGGCCGGGCCGCGCCGCCTGTCCGCCCGCGTCCGCCACGCGGCCACCCACCGGCCTGGAGGCACGGTGCCGCCCCGCCCCGCGCCTCCCGTCCGTCCTCACGCGCTGAGCGACAGCTCGCGCGCTCGCGACCCCGTGACGTGTCGCTGGGCCCGAAACGTGCCCAGCCCTCCCATCGCTCGCCCTCCCGTCGCGCGCCCGCGAGCGCCCGCCCGCACACGCAGAACGGGCGGCCCTCCCGGAGGAGGACCGCCCGTCAGGCGTTCGGGACCTACTTGCTGAAGCCCTTGAAGCGCTGGTTGAACTTCTCGACGCGACCGGCCGAGTCGAGGATGCGCTGCTTGCCCGTGTAGAACGGGTGCGACGCGGACGAGATCTCGACGTCGATGACCGGGTAGGTCGCACCGTCGAGCTCGATGGTCTTGTCGCTGGTCGCGGTCGAACGCGTCAGGAACGTCTCACCGGAGGCCAGGTCGCGGAAGACGATGGCGTTGTACTCGGGGTGGATGTCGGTCTTCATGGAGATTCCTCGGTTGGAGATGGTGGGAATGTGCGGGCACTCGAGTGAGCACCGCACGGGAAGTCTGCGGCGTGCGCCAGCCGTCCACGATACCAGAAGACGGGCCGGAACAGGAGCAGGTCAGGCCGCGCGTGCCGTCCAGCGGCCGGCGTCCTCGGTCACGGTGAGCGCGACGCCGAACGCCTCGGTCAGGGTGGCGTCGGTGAGCACCTCGTCGATCGCGCCGGACGCCTGGACGTGGCCGTCCGCGAGCACCAGGGCGTGGGTGAAGCCCGCGGGGATCTCCTCGACGTGGTGGGTGACCACGACGATGGCGGGCGAGTCGCTGCTCTGCGCGTAGCCGCCGAGCGTCCGGACCAGGCTCTCGCGGGCACCGAGGTCGAGCGACGCGGCCGGCTCGTCCAGGAACAGGACCTCGGGGTCGGTCATGACGGCACGGGCGATCTGCACGCGCTTCTGCTCGCCGTCGCTCAGCTCGCCGAAGGTGCGCTCCGTGAAGGCACCGAGGCCCCACTCCTCGAGCACGCGCTGGGCGCGGCGGACGTCGAGCTCCTCGTACTCCTCGTTCCAGCGACCCGTGACCGAGTACGCCGCGGTGAGCACGACGTCGACGACCTTCTCGGTCACCGGGATGCGCCGGGCGAGCGCGGTGGACGCGAAGCCGATGCGCGGACGGAGGTCGAAGAGGTCGGCGCCGCCCAGGTCGGTCCCGAGCACCTCGACGGACCCCGACGTGGGGAACGTCTGCGCGCCCGCGACCTGCAGCAGCGTGGTCTTGCCGGCACCGTTCGCGCCGAGCACCACCCAGCGTTCGTCGTCCTGCACCTCCCACGAGATCCCGTCGAGGATGGTGGCCCCGTTGCGGACCACGGAGACGTCTGACAAGCGCACGACCGAGGGCATGTGCTCCAGCCTACGGGTTCTGCGCGAGCACCTCGTCGTAGACCTGCCGTGTCCGGTGGGCGATCGCGTCCCACGTGAACTCGGACTCCACGCGGAGGCGTCCGGCGCGGCCCATGAGCTTCGCCAGGCCCTCGTCGGCGAGCACCTCGTCCAGGGTCGCGGCGAGGTCGGCGACGAAGCGGTCGGGGTCGTTCGGGGTGCCCGTGCCGTCCTGCGCCTGGTCGATGGGCACGATGCGCCCGGTCAGACCGTCCGCGACGACCTCGGGGATGCCGCCGGTCTTCGTGCCGACGACCGGGATGCCGCACGCCATCGCCTCGAGGTTCACGATGCCGAGCGGCTCGTAGATCGAGGGGCAGACGAACACGGTGCCGGACGACAGCACGTTCACAACCTCGCGGTGGGAGAGCATCCGGTCGATCCAGACCACGCCCTGCCGCGTCTCGCGGAGCGACTCGACGAGCCCGGTGACCTCGGCCATGATCTCGGGAGTGTCCGGGGCGCCGGCGCACAGCACGATCTGGACGTCCTCGGGGAGCGAGGCCACCGCGCGGAGCAGGTACGGCAGGCCCTTCTGCCGCGTGATCCGGCCGACGAACACCACGGAGCGCTTCGACGGGTCGATGCCGAGCGCGCGGACGGCGTCCTCGTCGACGGTCGGCTTCCACTCCTCGATGTCGATGCCGTTGTAGACGACCCGCACCTTCGCCGGGTCGATCGACGGGTACGAGCGCAGGATGTCGGCCCGCATGGCCTTCGACACGGCGATCACGCCGTCGGCGTTCTCGAACGCCTCGCGCTCCATCCAGCTCGAGAGCCGGTAGCCGCCGCCGAGCTGCTCGGCCTTCCACGGGCGGAGCGGCTCGAGGCTGTGGGCGGTGACCACGTGCGGGATGCCGTGGGTGAGCTGCGCGATCCGTCCGGCGGCGTTCGCGTACCAGGTGTGCGAGTGCACGAGGTCCGCACCGGCGACGTCGGCCGCGATCGCGACGTCCGTGCCGAGGGCCTGCAGCGCGCCGTTCGCCTGCTCCAGGCCGGCGGGCGTGCGGTACGCCCAGACATCGGTCTCGTCGCGGAAGGCCCCGAAGGCCCGCACGCGGACGTCCGTGTCCGTCCCCGACCGCAGCGCTGCGGTGAGTTCGGCAACGTGGACACCCGCTCCGCCGTAGACCTCCGGCGGATACTCCCTGGTCAGCAGATCGACTCGCACTGGTTCAACGTAACGGGTTCGCTGTCCGGACGCCTACTGTGAACCACATGGCACCAAAGAAGGTATTCGGCATCGTCCTCGCCGGTGGCGAGGGCAAGCGGCTCATGCCGCTCACCGCCGACCGCGCGAAGCCCGCAGTCCCGTTCGGCGGGAACTTCCGACTCATCGACTTCGCGCTCTCCAACCTGGTCAACTCCGGGTTGCAGAAGATCGTCGTCCTGACGCAGTACAAGTCGCACAGCCTCGACCGCCACGTCGCGGAGACCTGGCGCATGGAGGGGCTCCTCGGCTCGTACGTCGCCTCGGTGCCCGCGCAGCAGCGACTCGGCAAGCGCTGGTTCGCCGGGTCCGCCGACGCGATCCTGCAGTCGCTCAACCTGCTCCGCGACGAGCGCCCGGACATCGTCGTCGTGGTCGGTGCCGACCACGTCTACCGCATGGACTTCTCGCAGATGATCGAGGCCCACATCAATTCCGGCCGCAGTGCCACGGTCGCGGCGATCCGCCAGCCGATCGGCCTCGCCGACCAGTTCGGCGTGATCCAGGTCGACGAGGACGACCCGACCAAGATCGACGCGTTCCTCGAGAAGCCGAAGGACGCCGTCGGGCTGGCCGACTCCCCCGGCGAGATCCTGGCGTCGATGGGCAACTACGTCTTCAACGCCGACGCCCTCGTCGACGCGGTGCTCCGCGACGGGCAGATCGAGACGAGCGCGCACGACATGGGCGGCGACATCGTCCCGGACTTCGTGTCCCGCGGCGACGCCGGTGTCTACGACCTGCAGCGCAACGACGTGCCCGGTTCGAACGAACGCGACCGGTACTACTGGCGCGACGTGGGGACGATCGACTCGTTCTTCGACGCGCACATGGACCTGATCGCGCCCGTCCCGGTCTTCAACCTGTACAACCAGGACTGGCCGATCTTCAACCAGCAGACGAACCTGCCCCCGGCGAAGTTCGTCCGCGACGGCAACGGCAACACCGGCTCCACGGTCGACTCGATCGTCTCGCTCGGTTGCCTGCTCTCGGGCGCGCAGGTCGAGCGCAGCGTCATCGGTCCCTGGTGCGGGATCGACTCCGGTGCGAAGGTCCTCGACTCGATCGTCTTCGAGCGTGCGTCCATCGGCGCCGGCGCGATCGTCAACCACGCGATCCTGGACAAGGACGTCGTCATCGCGCCGGGCGCGCAGGTCGGCGTGGACCGCGAGACCGACGAGGCCCGCGGCTTCACGGTGACGGAGTCCGGGATCACGGTCGTCGGCAAGGGCGTCCGCGTCGAGGCGTAGCGGGTCACGTCGTCGACGTGGCACCACCGGCCTGGAGGCGCGGCTGACGTCACGGACGTCGGCCGCGCCTCCGGCAGTCGGTACCGTTGGTCCGTGCCCCGCTTCCTCGTCGTCCTCGATGCCGATTCCACCCTCCTCGAGGACGAGGTCATCGAGCTCCTCGCCGACCACGCCGGGACCCGGCCACAGGTGCAGGCGGTGACGGAGCGCGCCATGCGCGGGGAGATCGACTTCGCCGAGAGCCTCCGGGAGCGGGTCGCGACCCTGGCGGGCCTCCCGGCCGACGTCTGCACGCGCGCGCAGCAGGCGGTCCGCGTGACGCGGGGCGCCGACGGACTCGTCCGCGGCGTGCACGCCGCCGGCGGGACCGTGGGCGTCGTGTCCGGCGGGTTCCACGAGGTCCTCGACCCGTTCGCCGCACGGCTCGGGCTGGACCACTGCCGGGCCAACCGGCTCGAGGTCGTCGACGGCGCCCTGACCGGCCGGGTGTCCGGCGACGTCGTGGACGCGGCGGCGAAGGCCGAGACCCTGCGGGCGTGGGCCGCCGAGGACGACGTGCCCCTCTCGCGGACCGTGGCGGTCGGCGACGGCGCGAACGACCTCGTCATGCTCGGCGTCGCGGCGCTGGGCGTGGCGTTCGACGCGAAGCCGCTCGTGCGCGCACGGGCGGACGTGGCGGTCGTGGACCGCGACCTGTCCGCCGTGCTCGCGACGCTGGGCCTGCGGGGCTGACCCGGCCCGCGGGACGGCCTAGTGGCCCATCCCGAGACCGCCGTCGACCGGGATGACCGCTCCGGAGACGTACCCGGCGCCGTCGCCGGCGAGGAACAGCGTGGCCGCCGCGACGTCCTCGACGGTGCCGTAGCGCGCCGCCGGGATCTGCTTCTTGAACTCGGCCTGCAGCTCCTCGGGGAGCGCGGCCGTCATGTCCGTCTGGATGAACCCGGGCGCGACGACGTTCGCCGTGATGCCGCGGGACCCGAGCTCGCGGGTGATCGACCGCGCCATGCCGACGAGCGCCGCCTTCGACGAGGCGTAGTTGACCTGGCCGACCTGGCCGTACGCACCGACGACGCTCGACATGAGGACGATGCGGCCGAACTTCGCCTTCATCATCCCCTTCGTGGCGCGCTTGACGACGCGGAAGGTGCCCGTCAGGTTCGTGTCGACGACGCTCGTGAAGTCCTCCTCCGACATGCGGAGCAGGAGCTGGTCGTTCGTGATCCCGGCGTTCGCGACGAGGACCTCGACCGGGCCGAGCTCGGCCTCGACCTGCGTGAACGCGGCGTCGACCGAGGCGGAGTCGGTGATGTCCGCGGCGACGGTGAGCGCGCCCTCGGGTCCGCCCGTGCCGCTCCGGGAGGTCACGGCGACGCGGTGGCCCTCTGCGACGAAGCGCTCCGCCAGCGCGTGGCCGATGCCGCGGTTGCCGCCGGTGATCAGGACGGTTCGGGGGGTGCTCATGGTCGCTCCGTTCGTGTGGTGGTACCGGGCGTCCGGTCGGTCGGACCCGCCGGACACGCCCGGACGAGCGTACCGGAGCCGGTACCCGCAGTTGTCCCCCGCGCGGCTGGCCCACTGTCGGTGGTGCGGGCTTAGGCTGGTCACCGGGAAGAGGAAGAACACCGTATGAAGTCGCAGCGCACGAAGTCGCGTACCACCGCGATGCAGAGCATCACGACGCTCCCGGACTCCCCGGAGCTGGACCGGGCGCACCGCCTGTCCAAGTACGTCTGGCAGATGGCGTTCCGCGTGGTGTGCTTCGTCGGCGCCGTCCTCATCTGGTCCGCGTGGCACACGTGGCTGGCGGTCATCCCGATCGTCGCCGCGGCCGTCATCCCCTGGGTCGCCGTGATCCTGGCGAACGCCGGCAGCCAGGCAGAGAGCGACATCGTGACGCCCGCCGGTGCCATCGAGCTCTACGACGCCGTCGACCCCCGCCTCCGCGAGCAGCAGGAGGACGCCCGGGCTGAGGCCTACCGCGCCGAGCAGGAGCGCCTGCGTGAACAGGCGCAGCACGCGCAGGAAGAGTGGCAACGGAACGGCGACCGCTCCCGCGTCTGGACCGCGCGGTCGAAGGCCCGGCGCTGATGGGCGCGACCTTCGACCTCTTCACCGAGCCGGGCTCGACTCCGGTGTGCTCACGGGCCGGCTGCAGTGAGACCGCCGAGTGGCGCATCAACTGGCGGAACCCGCGCATCCACGCCACCGACCGGGTCAAGATCTGGGCCGCGTGCGACGAGCACTGCGACTTCCTCGCCGACTACCTCCGTTCGCGGTCCTTCCCGGTGCGGGTGACGGGCATGCAGGAAGAGGTCGAGCGGCTCGAGGACGTCCGGACGCGTGAGGACGCGCCGAAGAACGACGTCGGGGTGCGCTCCACCGGCACCGGACGATGACCGACCCGTTCGACCCGAGCAGCCGGTACGGCCGGAAGCACGCTGCCAAGCTGCAGCGTCAAGCGGAGCGCAGCCGTGCAGGCTCGTCCGGCAGCACCGACACCGCTGCCGACAGCACTGCTGCCGACGGGCCGACCGTCGGCTGGCGGTTCGTCCGCAGCCGCCGGTGGCTCGGCTACTTCGCGATCGCCGTCGCGTTCGCGATCGTCTGCACCCTGTTCGGCATGTGGCAGTGGGACCGGCGGAACGAGGCGGTCCGGCAGAACGAGCAGATCGCCGCGAACTACGACCACACCCCCGTCCCCCTGGACGAGGCGCTCCCGCGCGCGGGCAGCTGGGACGACGGCGACACCTGGCTCCGGGTGCAGGTCACCGGCCGGTACGACGTCGACGAGCAGCTCCTCGTCCGCAACCGCGTGCACAACGGGCAGCCCGGGTTCGAGGTGCTGACGCCGCTCGTCACCGCCGACGGACGCGCCTTCGTGGTCGACCGTGGGTGGGTCCCGACCGGCAACCGGCAGGACGCCCCGGACCACGTCCCCGCTCCCCCGAGCGGCGAGGTCACCGTGACCGCACGGCTGCAGCAGAGCGAACCGCGCATCCCCGGCCGGTCGGACCCGTCCCACACCGACCAGGTGCAGTCGGTCACGCTGCCCGACGTCGCCGACAAGGTGGACGTGCCGATCTGGACCGGTGCCTACGGGCAGCTCGCGTCCGAGTCCCCCGCGCCGGCCCAGGCGGCCCCGCTCGGCTGGGACCGCCCGTCCGCCGACACCGGGCTGCACCTCAGCTACTTCATCCAGTGGTTCCTGTTCGCCGCTGGTGGCTTCGGGTTCCTGGCCTACGTGATGGTGCAGGAGTACCGGAACCTCAACCAGGACGACCCCGACGAGCGTGAGCGCGCGCTCGAGCGGCAGCGGCAGAAGGACGCCAAGCCGAAGTCCGACGACGAGGTCGAGGACCAGCTGCTCGGCGCCGGCCGCTGACGCCCGACGGTCCTACGCGAGCTCGATGAGCTCCGCGTAGTCCTTGTTCCAGTGGTCCTCGGTGCCGTCCGGCAGCAGCAGGACCCGCTCGGGGTTCAGCGCCTCGACCGCACCGGCGTCGTGCGACACCAGGACGACGGCACCCTCGTACCCGGCCAGCGCACCGAGGATCTCCTCGCGCGAAGCGGGGTCGAGGTTGTTCGTGGGCTCGTCGAGCAGCAGCACGTTCGCGCCGGACACGACGATCATCGCGAGCGACAGGCGGGTCTTCTCGCCACCGGACAGGACCCCGGCCTTCTTGTAGCCGTCGTCGCCGGTGAACAGGAACGAGCCGAGCACGCGGCGCGCCTCGGTCTCGGTCAGGTTCGGCGACGCCGACACCATGTTCTCGATCACCGTGCGGTTCACGTCGATGTTCTCGTGCTCCTGGGCGTAGTACCCGATGCGCAGGCCGTGACCCGGCAGGATCTCGCCCGTGTCCGGCTGGTCCGCGCCAGCCAGGATGCGCAGCAGCGTCGTCTTGCCCGCGCCGTTGAAACCGAGGATGACGACCCGCGAGCCGCGGTCGATCGCCAGGTCGAGGCCGGCGAAGATCTCGAGCGAGCCGTACGACTTCGAGAGCCCCTCGGCCATGAGCGGCGTCCGGCCGCAGGCGGCGGGCGTCGGGAATCGGAGCTTCGCCACGCGGTCGACGGCGCGCTCGTCCTCGAGTCCGGCCAGGAGCTTCTCGGCCCGGGCGACCATCTGGTGCGCCGCCGCGGCCTTCGTGGCCTTCGCACCGAACCGGGCGGCCTGGTCCTTGAGCGTCGCGGCCTTCTTCTCGGCGTTCGCGCGCTCCTTGCGGCGGCGCTCCTCGTCGGCGGCACGCTGGCGCTGGTAGAGCTTCCACCCCATGTTGTAGACGTCGATGCACTGCCGGTTCGCGTCGAGGTAGAAGACACGGTTGACGACCTCGTCGACGAGCTCGACGTCGTGCGAGATCACGATGACGCCGCCCGGGTAGGTCTTCAGGTGCTCACGGAGCCAGACGATCGAGTCGGCGTCGAGGTGGTTCGTCGGCTCGTCGAGGATCATCGTGTCCGCGTCCGAGAACAGGATGCGGGCGAGCTCGATGCGGCGGCGCTGTCCACCGGAGAGCGTCTTGAGCGGCTGGTCGAGGATGCGGTCCGGCAGCTTGAGGTTCGACGCGATCGACGCCGCCTCGGCCTCGGCCGCGTACCCGCCGAGGGCGTTGAACTGGTCGTCGAGCCGGCTGTAGCGACGCATGGCCTTCTCGGCGACGTCCGGGTCCTCGCTCGCCATGTCGAGCGTCGCCTGGCGGATCCCCTCCACGAGCTCGCCGAGCCCGCGGGCGTCGAGGATGCGCTTGCGCGCGGTGTCCTCGGGGTTGCCGGAACGAGGGTCCTGCGGCAGGTAGCCGATCTCGCCCGAGCGGTCGATCTTGCCGCCGGTGGGCTGCGTCTCCCCCGCGAGGGCCTTGGTCATCGTGGTCTTGCCCGCGCCGTTCCGGCCGACGAGACCG
This sequence comes from Curtobacterium sp. AG1037, assembly GCF_003349855.1. Lineage (NCBI taxonomy): Bacteria > Bacillati > Actinomycetota > Actinomycetes > Micrococcales > Microbacteriaceae > Curtobacterium > Curtobacterium sp. AG1037. The sequence continues at coordinate 33,595 of NZ_QQAO01000004.1, forward strand.
ATCTTGTCGCCCTTCTCGACGCGGAAGGACACGTCCTGCATGAGGAGGCGGGCCCCGACGCGGATCTCGAGTTCGTGCACGGCAAGCACAGAGGACGTCCAATCAGTTGGTGGATGTGCACAACGGTGTGTGCGGGAGGTGCACCGCTACGCTGACGGGACCGATGGTCCCGAACGGGACCAGCAGTCCATTCTAGGAGAATCCATGACGAACGCCACCGGGTTCGCTCGCCGCGCAGTCCTCGCCGACCGCCTCCGCACGCACGGCCTCGCCACCAACGTCGCCCTCGTGGCCGGCGGTGCCCTGTTCACCGCCGCGATGGCGCAGGTGCAGGTCCCGATGTGGCCGGTGCCGATCACCGGACAGACGCTCGCCGTCGTCCTCGTCGGTGCCACCCTCGGTGCACGCCGCGGCACGCTCTCGCTCCTGCTCTACGCGGTCGTCGGCCTTCTCGGTCTCCCCGTGTTCGCCGAGCACACCGGGGGCTTCGCGGCGCTCGTCTCTCCGAGCTTCGGCTACGTGATCGGCTTCGTCGTCGCGGCCGGGGTGGTCGGCTGGCTCGCCGAGCGCGACTGGGACAAGCACTTCCTGCGCGCGGGCGCTGCGATGCTCATCGCCAGCGCCGTTCCCTTCGTCTTCGGCCTGCCCTGGCTCGCGGTCGTCCTCGGCCAGCTCGGCGCGCCGAACGACCTGCAGTCGGTGCTGGCCGCCGGCCTGTACCCGTTCATCGTCGGCGGTGTCGCCAAGGCCCTGATCGCCGCTGGCGTGCTGCCCCTGGCGTGGAAGCTGGTCGGCCGCCGCTGACCTCCGGCGCCCCCCACACGTAGCAGGGCCCCGCACCGGACGGTGCGGGGCCCTGTTGCGTGTCCGGGTCGGACGCGCACGCGCGTCAGCACGCTCTCTCGTCGGAGTGACCGCCTCGGCGAGCGGGCACGACAGGCCGCGAGCGCTTCGCCGGACGGGCACATCCGGTCGGCCGGGGGCGCCGAACGGGCCAGATGTGGCCCATTCGACGGGACGGGTCCGAGCGCGGCGCCCGGACGACGGACGGGAGGCACGGTGCCAGCTGGCACCGCCCTCCCTCGCAGGCTCGGTCGGCGCGCCCCGCGCGCCGCTTCGCGTCGCCGTAGAGCGGGGCGCGCCCGTCCTGCAGGTGGTCGCGACTAGATCGAGAAGCCGAGCGCGCGCATCATCTCGCGCCCGTCGTCGGTGATCCGCTCCGGACCCCACGGCGGCATCCACACCCAGTTGATGCGGAACGCGTCGACGATGCCGTCGAGCGCGTTGGCCGTGTCACCCTCGATGACGTCGGTCAGCGGGCAGCCCGCGCTCGTCAGCGTCATGCTGATCACGAGCGCGTTCGCCTCGTCGTCCATGGCGAGGTCGTAGATCAGACCGAGGTCGACGATGTTCACGCCGAGTTCCGGGTCCTGGACCTCCTTGAGGCCCTCGACGACCTCGTCGAACTTCTCCGGGGAGAGTGCGGTGATCATCAGTTGCCCGCCGCAGCTGCCTGGACGTAGCGGTCGTAGCCCTCGTTCTCGAGGCGCTCGGCGAGCTCGGGGCCGCCCTGCTCCGCGACCTTGCCCGCGACGAACACGTGCACGAAGTCCGGCTTGATGTAGCGGAGGATGCGCGTGTAGTGCGTGATGAGCAGCACGCCGAGGCCGGTCGCGGCCTTCGCGCGGTTGACGCCCTCCGAGACGATCTTCAGCGCGTCGACGTCGAGGCCGGAGTCGGTCTCGTCGAGCACCGCGAACTTCGGCTTGAGGAGCTCGAGCTGCATGATCTCGTGGCGCTTCTTCTCGCCGCCCGAGAAGCCCTCGTTGACGTTGCGCTCGGCGAACGAGCTGTCCATCTTGAGGTCGGCCATCGACTGACGCAGGTCCTTGACCCAGCCGCGCAGGGCCGGGGCCTCGCCGTCGATCGCGGTCTTGGCGGTGCGCAGGAAGTTCGACACCGTGACGCCCGGGATCTCGACCGGGTACTGCATCGCGAGGAACATGCCGGCGCGGGCGCGCTCGTCGACGCTCATCGACAGGACGTCCTCGCCGTCGAGCGTGATCGAGCCACCCGTGACGTTGTAGCGCGGGTGCCCGGCGATCGTGTACGCCAGGGTCGACTTGCCGGAGCCGTTCGGCCCCATGATCGCGTGGATCTCGCCCTCGTTGATGGTGAGGTCGACACCCTTCAGGATCTCCTTGGTGCCCTGGTCGGTGTCGATCGAGACCTGCAGGTCGCGGATTTCCAGAGTGGACATTGCGTGTGTTCCTTCGGTTGCAGCTGGGGTGCGGCGTCAGCCGCGCGGGAAGAGTGGGAGGAGCCGGGGCTCAGTCGACGGGCACGGGGTCGTGGACGTCGACGTACACGTCGCCGTCCCGGACCTCGACCCGGAAGACCGGGACGGGCTCGTAGGCCGGGAAGTTCTGCGGCTTCCCCGTCGCGAGCGAGAACCGGGAGCCGTGCGCCCAGCACTCGAGCGTGTCGCCCTCGACGAAGCCCTCGGCCAGGGAGATGTCCCCGTGCGTGCAGGTGTCGCCGATCGCGTGCACGGTGCCCGCGGAGTCCTTCACGATCGCGACGGCCGTCCCGTCGACGACGACCCGCATCGGGCTGTCGACGGCGATCTCCGACTCGGCGCAGACCTTCTCGGCCATCAGGCGTCTGCCTGCTCGTCGGCGGGCGCGGCCACCGCGGTGCGGCCCTCGGCGAGCTCCTGCTCCACCGCGGCGATGAGGCGCTCCTCGAGCTCGGGTGAGCCGATCTTCTGGATGACCTCCACCAGGAAGCCCAGGACGACGAGGCGACGGGCCTCTTCCTCGGGGATGCCGCGGGCCTGCAGGTAGAACAGCTGCTCGTCGTCGAACCGACCGGTGGCGCTGGCGTGGCCGGCGCCCTCGATGTTGCCGGTCTCGATCTCGAGGTTCGGGATGCTGTCCGCGCGCGTGCCGTCGGTGAGCACGAGGTTGCGGTTCTGCTCGTACGAGTCGGTGCCGTCGCCGGCGCGGCCGATGAGCACGTCGCCGATCCAGACCGTGTGCGCGCCCTCGCCCTGCAGCGCGCCCTTGTAGTTGACCCGGCCGCGCGTGTTCGGCGCGTCGTGGTTCACGTAGACCTGTTGCTCGATGTACTGCCCGGCGTCGGCGAAGTACACGCCGTACATCTCGGTGTCCGCGCCCTGCGCGCCGAGGTGCGTGGACGGGTTGACCCGGACGACGTCGCCGCCGAGCGAGACCACGACGTGCTTGAGGAAGGCGTCCCGCCCCACCTCGGCGAACTGCGTCGACACGTGCACCGCGTCGTCGTCCCAGTCCTGCAGGCTGACGACGGTCAGGCGCGCACCGTCGCGGACGACGATCTCGACGTTCTCGCTGAGCAGCGCCGAGCCACGGTTGTCGATGACGACGATGCCCTGCGCGTGCTGCTCGGCCGTGATGACCGTGTGCGCCGCGCGGGCCTGCGTGCCGAAGTCCGAGCGGGTGATCGAGATGGACTCGTGTGCCTCGGTCGCCTTGACGGTGACCTTGAGCACCGCGTCGCGCGCGGTCCACGCGGCGGCCGCGGCGCGGTCCTCGGGCAGACCCGCGGTCCCGACGGCCGGGTCGTCGCTGCGACCCCACTCGACGTCCGCGCCCTCGGTCTGACGGGCGAGGAACGGGTAGGCGGAGCCGTCGAGTCCGCCGTCGAGCAGCGGCTGGAGCTTGGCGATCGGCGCGAACTTCCAGTTGACCTCGCGACCGGTGACCGGGGCGAACGCGTCGAGGTCACCCGACTGCGGGCGCTCCGAGCGGGTCTGGACGGGGACCTTCTTCGCGGCGGCGTCCGGGGCGTCCCAGCCGCCGTCCGAGTGGGCCTTCGCACCGTGCTGCTCCGAGCCGGGCGCGGGGGCGACCGGCTGGTCGATGCGGGGGGTGGGCGTGGAGCTGCTCACTAGCCGACGGATCCTTCCATGCTCATCTCGATGAGCTTGTTGAGTTCGAGCGCGTACTCCATCGGGAGCTCGCGGGCGATCGGCTCGATGAAGCCGCGGACGATCATCGCCATCGCCTCGTCCTCGGGCATGCCGCGGGACATCAGGTAGAAGAGCTGCTCCTCGCTGACACGGGACACCGTGGCCTCGTGCCCGAGCTGCACGTCGTCGACGCGGATGTCGATGGCCGGGTAGGTGTCGCTCCGACTGACGGTGTCGACGAGGAGCGCGTCACAGCGCACGGTGTTCGCCGCGTGGTGGGCCGCCGGGTCCACCCGGACCTCGCCGCGGTAGCCCGCACGACCGCCGCCACGGGCGATCGACTTCGAGACGATCGACGACGTCGTGTAGGGCGCCATGTGGATCATCTTCGCGCCGGCGTCCTGGTGCTGCCCGGGACCCGCGAAGGCCACCGACAGGGTCTCGCCCTTGGCGTGCTCGCCCGCGAGGTAGATCGACGGGTACTTCATCGTGACCTTGGAGCCGATGTTGCCGTCGATCCACTCCATCGTGGCGCCCTCGTGCGCGATCGCACGCTTGGTGACGAGGTTGTAGACGTTGCTCGACCAGTTCTGGATGGTCGTGTACCGGACGCGGGCGTTCTTCTTGACGATGATCTCGACCACGGCGGAGTGCAGCGAGTCCGACTTGTAGATCGGCGCCGTGCAGCCCTCGATGTAGTGGACGTAGGAGTCCTCGTCCGCGATGATCAGCGTCCGCTCGAACTGCCCCATGTTCTCGGTGTTGATCCGGAAGTAGGCCTGCAGCGGGATCTCGACGTGCACGCCCTTCGGGACGTAGACGAACGAGCCGCCGGACCAGACCGCCGTGTTGAGCGCGGCGAACTTGTTGTCGCCGGCGGGGATCACGGAGCCGAAGTACTCCTCGAAGAACTCCGGGTGCTCGCGGAGCGCCGTGTCGGTGTCCATGAAGATGACGCCCTGCTGCTCCAGGTCCTCGCGGATCTGGTGGTAGACGACCTCGGACTCGTACTGCGCGGCGACGCCGGCGACCAGGCGCTGGCGCTCGGCCTCGGGGATGCCCAGGCGCTCGTAGGTGTTGCGGATGTCCTCGGGCAGCTCTTCCCAGGTCTGGGCCTGCTTCTCCGTGGACTTGACGAAGTACTTGATGTTGTCGAAGTCGATGTCCGACAGGTCGGCGCCCCACGAGGGCATCGGCTTGCGGTCGAAGAGCGTCAGGGCCTTGAGGCGGAGCTTCTGCATCCACTCGGGCTCGCCCTTGCGGGTGGAGATGTCGGTGACGACCTCCTCGGAGAGGCCACGGCGCGCGGACGCACCGGCGGTGTCGGAGTCGGACCAGCCGAACTCGTATTGGCCGAGCCCTTCGAGCTCGGGACGGTCGATGAGCACGTCGGACATGGTCTCCTCGTTTCCTTCTCGCACGGCAGCGTCTCCGGGTGAACCCGTGGCGTCCGGACGCCATTCCACCGCAGACCTCCGACACGCTCGTCACGTGCAGGTCGGCCACGCTGTTGCTGCCTCGCAACGACAATGGTTCCACGCAGTCGTCCGACCGATCCGCGATCACGGCCCATTCGGAGCCGGCGCCTGCCTAGACTTGACTGCTGCTGAACCCTCGAATCCTACAGGTTCGCCGCACCGAACAACAGGAAGGCACCACCCTCGTGACTCGCGTCGGACCCACCGTCGAGCAGAGCGTCGCACCGGACGGCGGCACCGCACGGTGGTGGTCCCTCCCCCGGTCGGTCGACCGCCGCGTGATCTGGCTGGCCTGGGCCTCCTTCGTCGTCGAGGTGGTGCTCATCGGCACCGGTGGGCTCGTGCGCCTGACCGCCTCCGGCCTCGGGTGCCCCACGTGGCCGAAGTGCACCGCCGAGTCGCTCGTGTCGACGCCCGAGATGGGCATCCACGGCGTCATCGAGTTCGGGAACCGGCTCCTCACCTTCGTGCTCGTCGTCGTCGCGATCGCCGCGTTCCTGGCGGTCGTCCGGATGCGCCGTACCCGCCCGGAGCTGTTCTGGCTCGCGTTCGCACAGGGTGTGGCCATCCCGGTCCAGGCCGTGATCGGCGGCCTCAGCGTCCTGACGAACCTCAACCCCTTCGTCGTCGGCCTGCACTTCGTCGTCTCCGCGACCCTCGTGGCGATCACCGCGACGATGGTCTACCGCGCGATGCGGGGGCCCCGTACCGCCGACCGACTCGTCCCGGGCTGGTACCGCGGTGTCGTCAGCGGCACCGTCGCGGCGGTCGCCGTGACCGTGCTCGTCGGGATCCTGACCACCGGCTCCGGCCCGCACGCCGGCGCGGACGAGGCCGTGGACGGCGGCCGTCTGCACCGCACGGGGTTCGACCCCGCCCTCATGGAGCACCTGCACGCGATCCCGGCCTACGCCCTGTTCGCCCTGACGCTCGTGCTCGTCGTCGGCGCGGTCCGCCTGCGCCTGCCGAGCACCTGGGCGCTCCTGCTCCTCGTGGTCGAGTTCGTCCAGATCGCGGTCGGCCTCACCCAGGCCCGCACGGGCCTGCCGGTCGGGCTCGTCGGGACGCACATGGTCCTCGCCGGACTCCTGGTCGGTGCGGTGACCGTCGTGGTCCTGTCGACGCGGGGCACCGCCGGACGCCAGGCCGCGCGGGAACCGCTGCACGCCTGACCCGGCCCACCACCGGAACCCCGCGGGCCCTCGGTCCGCGGGATTCCGTCGTCCCGGGCGCGTCGCGGCTGCGTCGCTGCCGCCGGACGACCGGGATCGCCACCGCGCCGACCGACGGAGCGTCACGTCCGCGGTCGGACGACAGCGGCGGTGACCCACGACGGCGACGATCGACCGTCACGCCGTCACGCCGTCACCCCGGCGCGTGCCGCCGGACCGACGCACCCACCCACCGGACGGGAGGCACGGCACCGGCCCGCCCCGTGCCTCCAGTCCGTCGCCGCGCACCGCCGACGCGAGACGCCCCCGAACGCACGAGACGCCGCCGGAACCGGCGGCGTCTCGTGCACAGGAGGGCGTCTCGGGCGCAGGCGGGCGTCTCGCGGAACGCGACGACCGTCTCCCGGGAGCCCCGGGCGCCCGCCGCTACAGCGAGAAGGTGAAGACCTGCGGCAGCAGGGGGTCGATGCCCACCGCGATGAACAGCAGCGTCAGGTAGGTGATCGAGCTGTGGAAGACGCGCATCGGCTGCACGTGCTCGACGTGCTGGATCGCCCGCGAGTACAGGCGGTGCGACTCGACGACGAACCAGGTGCCGCCGGCCAGCGCGACGACCGTGTAGAGCGGCCCCATGCCGGCGACCGGGATCAGCAGCAGCGAGCAGACGAGCGTCGCCCAGGCGTACAGGACGACCTGCAGGCCGACGACCGTGCGGCCCCGGACCACCGCGAGCATCGGCACGGCGGCCGCGTCGTAGTCGTCGCGGTACTTCATCGACAGCGGCCAGTAGTGCGGCGGCGTCCAGAGGAAGATCACCATGAAGAGGATGATCGGCGTCCACGTCAGCGAGCCGGTGACCCCGGCCCAGCCGATGAGCACGGGCATGCAGCCGGCGGACCCGCCCCAGACGATGTTCTGCGGCGTGCGGCGCTTGAGCCACAGCGTGTAGACGCAGACGTAGATGAGGATCGCGACGACGCTGAGGGCGGCCGCGAGCCAGTTCACGAGGAAGCCGAGGACCGCCGTCGACAGCACGGCGAGCACCCACGAGAACACGAGCGCTTCGCGGTCCGACAGCTCGCCGGTGACGAGCGGACGGGAGCTCGTGCGCTTCATCAGCCGGTCGATGTCGCGGTCGATGTAGCAGTTGAAGGCCGACGCGGACCCGGCGGACATCGCCCCGCCGAGCATCGTCCAGAACACGAGCCACAGGTCGGGGACGCCGCGCTCGGCGAGGAACATCGTCGGCGCGGTCGTGACGAGCAGGAGCTCCATGACGCGCGGCTTGGTCAGCGAGACGTACGCACGGACCTTGCGGGACAGCGTCGAGCGGGGTCGATCGGTGTCGGGCCGGGTCACGGTGGCAGTCGGCAAGGGAACCTCAGTCTGTTCGCGTCAGCTCGCACACTCGGTGGACGGCTCCGTCGTCGTCGGGGCGTGCGTCGACCCGGAATGCACACGGGTCCTGCTTAGTTTAGGCCATCACGGCGCCGCGATGATGCCCCGCCCCGCCGGACCGCCAGAGCCACTGCGGCGCACCGACACGGTGGCCGCGTCACCTGGACACCTTCTGAGTGCGTGGTCACTATGCTGGAGGGGCCTCCCGTAGTGCGCGCCCCGAAGACGTCGGCCGTACCGAGCCGGTCGGCCGCCGTTCGGACGGCAGCACGACACCCGGCCCCGGGACGGCGATCATGTCCGTGCGATGGCACGAGCCCTCGCACATGTCGCAACAACGAAGGGTCAACATCCAAGTGGCTGAATTCACCTGGGACGCCATCGACAAGAAGGCCGTCGACACGGCGCGCGTCCTCGCCGCCGACTCGGTCGAGGCCGCCGGCAACGGTCACCCCGGCACCGCGATGAGCCTCGCGCCCGTCGCCCACCTGCTCTTCCAGAAGGTGATGCGTCGCGACCCCAGCGACTCCACCTGGATCGGCCGCGACCGCTTCATCCTGTCGGCGGGCCACGCCTCGATCCTGCAGTACGTGCAGTTCTACCTGCACGGCTACGGCCTCGAGCTCGAGGACCTGCAGCACCTGCGCAAGTGGGGCTCGAAGACCCCGGGTCACCCGGAGTACGGCCACACCGACGGCGTCGAGATCACCACCGGACCGCTCGGCCAGGGTCTCGCCTCGGCCGTGGGCTTCGGCTACGCGCAGCGCTTCGAGCGCGGCCTGTTCGACCCGGAGACCGCCGACGGCGAGTCGCCGTTCGACCACTTCACCTACGTGATCGCCGGTGACGGTGACATGCAGGAGGGCGTCACGAACGAGGCCGCGAGCCTCGCCGGCCGCCAGCAGCTCGGTCGCCTGGTCGTGTTCTACGACTCGAACCAGATCTCGATCGAGGACGACACCGACATCGCGTTCTCCGAGGACGTCGCCGCCCGCTACGAGTCGCTCGGCTGGCACGTCCAGCACGTCGACTGGAAGAAGACCGGCGAGTACTCCGAGGACGTCGAGGAGCTCTACCGCGCCGTCGAGGCCGCCAAGGCCGAGACGACCAAGCCGTCGCTCATCGTCCTCAAGACGATCATCGGTTGGCCGTCGCCGACCAAGCAGAACTCCGGCAAGATCCACGGCTCCGCCCTGGGTGGCGAGGAGCTGAAGGGCCTCAAGGAGGTCCTCGGCTTCGACCCCGAGCAGACCTTCCACGTCGACCCCGAGGTCCTCGAGTACACGCGCGGCGCCGTCGCCAAGGGCCAGGCCGAGCACGCCGAGTGGACCAAGACCTTCGACGCGTGGGCCGCGGCCAACCCGGAGAAGAAGGCGATGCTCGACCGCATCAACGCCGGCGAGCTCCCCGAGGGCCTCGAGGAGGCCCTGCCGGTCTTCTCCACCGAGAAGGACGTCTCGACCCGCGCCGCCTCCGGCAAGGTCATCAACGCCATCGCGCCGCTCATGCCCGAGTTCTGGGGCGGTTCGGCGGACCTCGCCGAGTCGAACCTCACCACGATCGAGGGCGCGAAGTCCTTCGGTCCGGCCGAGGCGAGCACGAAGACCTGGAGCACCGACCCGTACGGCCGCGTGCTGCACTTCGGCATCCGCGAGCACGCGATGGGCTCGATCCTGTCCGGCATCGTCCTGCACGGGAACACCCGCCCCTTCGGCGGCACCTTCCTGATCTTCAGCGACTACATGCGTCCGGCGGTCCGTCTCGCCGCGCTCATGGGCGCACCGGCGATCTACGTCTGGACGCACGACTCCATCGCCCTCGGCGAGGACGGCCCGACGCACCAGCCGATCGAGCAGCTCACCGCCCTCCGTGCGATCCCGGGTCTCGACGTCGTCCGCCCGGCCGACGCGAACGAGGTCTCCTACGCCTGGCTCGAGATGCTCAAGCACAAGGATCGCCCGGCCGGCATCGCGCTGAGCCGTCAGAACCTCCCCGTGTTCGAGCGCGGTGAGGGCGAGGCCTCCGGCGACACCTTCGCCTCGGCGAAGAACGTCGGCAAGGGCGCGTACGTCCTGGCCGAGGCGCCGAACGGCACCCCGGACGTGATCCTCATCGCGACCGGCTCCGAGGTCCAGATCGCCGTCGACGCGCGCGAGCAGCTCAAGGGCGAGGGCATCAACGCCCGCGTCGTGAGCGCGCCGTCCCTCGAGTGGTTCTTCGAGCAGTCGGAGAACTACCGCGAGCAGGTCCTGCCGAAGGCCGTCACCGCGCGCGTCTCGGTCGAGGCCGGCATCGCGATGAGCTGGCGGGACATCGTCGGCGACAAGGGCCGCAGCGTCTCGATCGAGCACTTCGGTGCGTCGGCCGACTACCAGCGGCTCTTCGCGGAGTTCGGCTTCACGACGGAGCACGTCGTGGCCGCCGCCAAGGAATCGATCGCAGCTTCCTGACCCTCCAGGGCCGGATCCGGTACGCCGGATCCGGCCCTGCTGCCGGGAGGCTCGTGGCGGGTCCCGCCCCGCGCCTCCCGGCCCACAGTCCACGGCCTCCGGGCCGACGAAAGAAGAAGTGGAACACCATGGCTGAGAACACCCCCACCGCCGCCCTCTCCGAGGTCGGCGTCAGCATCTGGCTCGACGACCTCTCGCGGGAGCTCCTCGAGACCGGCAAGCTCTCCGAGCTGATCGAGCAGAAGAACGTCGTCGGCGTCACGACGAACCCGACGATCTTCGCGTCGGCCCTCGCCAAGGGCGAGCGTTACGACGCGCAGGTCAAGGAGCTCGCCGCCGCGGGCACCGACGTGACCGACGCGATCTTCGAGATCACCACCCAGGACGTCGCGAACGCGTCCGACGTCTTCAAGCCGATCTACGACGAGACCAAGGGCTTCGACGGCCGCGTCTCGATCGAGGTCGAGCCGGGCCTCGCGCACGAGACCGCGAAGACCATCGAGCAGGCGAAGTTCCTGTTCGAGAAGGTCGGCCGCGAGAACGTCCTCATCAAGATCCCCGCGACCGTCGAGGGCCTCGAGGCCATCACCGAGGTCATCGGTGCCGGCATCTCGGTGAACGTCACCCTGATCTTCTCGCTCGAGCGCTACCGCGCCGTCATCGACGCCTACCTCGGTGGCCTCGAGAAGGCCAAGGCCGCCGGCCACGACCTCTCGAAGATCCACTCGGTCGCGTCGTTCTTCGTGTCGCGCGTCGACTCCGAGATCGACAAGCGCCTGGACGCCGTCGGCACCGACGAGGCGAAGGCCCTCAAGTCGAAGGCCGGCATCGCCAACGCGCAGCTCGCCTACCAGGTCTGGACCGAGGCGTTCGCCACCGAGCGTGCCCTGGGCCTGCTCGAGGCCGGTGCGAACACGCAGCGTCCGCTCTGGGCCTCGACCGGTGTCAAGGACCCGTCGCTGCCCGACACCCTGTACGTGACCGAGCTCGCCGCGCCGAACACGGTCAACACCATGCCGGGCAAGACGCTCGACGCCACGTTCGACCACGGCGAGATCCACGGCGACGCGATCGCCGGCTCGTACGACGACGCACAGCAGGTCATGGACCAGATCGCCGCCGCTGGTGTCGACTACGACGACGTCGTGGCGCTGCTCGAGAAGGAGGGCGTCGACAAGTTCAACGTCTCCTGGGGCGAGCTCGTCGACACGGTGAAGACCGCGCTCGAGAACAGCAAGTAGGCACCACCGGAGCCCGCGTCCGGTGACGGGACCACCGTCGCCGGACGCGGGCACCCACCGGTCAGGACCTGCCCGCCGGAGCCGCCAGGCGCCTCCCGGCCGGCCCAGACCACCACGACGGCGGAGTCGCCGCTGCCCCCGCAGCGTTGCGCTCCGCCGTCTCCGTTCGACTCACAAGGAGTTCACCGACTCATGTCACCGGTGGCTGTCACCCCGGAGCACAACCCGCTCCGGTTGACGACCGATCGTCGTCTGAACCGGATCGCGGGTCCCAGCACCCTCATCATCTTCGGCGTGACGGGCGACCTGTCCCGCAAGAAGCTGATGCCCGCGGTCTACGACCTGGCGAACCGGGGGCTCCTGCCGCCCGGGTTCGCGCTGGTCGGGTTCGCCCGCCGCGACTGGGAGGACCAAGACTTCTCCCAGCTCGTCCACGACGCGGTCAAGGAACACTCCCGCACCCCGTTCGACGAGGACGTGTGGCGCCAGCTCGAGCAGGGCATCCGCTTCGTCCAGGGATCGTTCGACGACCCCGAGGCGTTCCGGGAGCTCAAGCGCACCGTCGACACGCTCGACGAGGAGCGCGGCACCCTCGGGAACCACGCGTTCTACCTGTCCATCCCGCCGAAGATGTTCCCGGTCGTCACCGAGCAGCTGAAGCTGTCCGGGCTGACCGAGCAGCGGGAGGGCTCCTGGAGCCGGGTCGTCGTCGAGAAGCCGTTCGGTTCGGACCTCCGCACCGCACGCGAGCTCAACGCGATCGTCGAGAGCGTGTTCGCGCCAGACGACGTGTTCCGCATCGACCACTACCTCGGCAAGGAGACCGTCCAGAACCTGCTGACGCTCCGGTTCGCGAACCAGATGTACGAACCCATCTGGAACTCGAACTACGTCGACCACGTGCAGATCACGATGGCCGAGGACATCGGCGTCGCCGGTCGTGCCGCGTACTACGACGGCATCGGCGCGGCGCGCGACGTCATCCAGAACCACCTGCTGCAGCTCCTCGCCCTCACGGCGATGGAGGAGCCCGTCTCGTTCAAGGCCGGTCACCTCCGCGCCGAGAAGGAGAAGGTGCTCTCCGCGGTGCGCCTGCCGGAGGACCTCGCCACCGCGACGGCCCGCGGACAGTACGCCGGCGGCTGGCAGGGCGGCGAGAAGGTGCTCGGGTTCCTCGAGGAAGCGGGCATGGACCCCGAGTCCACGACCGAGACCTTCGCGGCGATCAAGCTCGACATCGCGACCCGTCGCTGGCAGGGCGTCCCGTTCTACCTGCGCGCGGGCAAGCGTCTCGGCCGCCGCGTCACCGAGATCGCGATCGTGTTCAAGCGCGTCCCCGAGGACGTCTTCGGCATCCCGCAGTCCCCCCTCGGCCAGAACGCACTCGTCATCCGCGTGCAGCCGGACGAGGGCGTCACGCTCCGCTTCGGTTCGAAGGTCCCCGGCGTCGGCACGCAGGTGCGCGACGTGACGATGGACTTCGGCTACGGCCACGCGTTCACCGAGGCGTCCCCCGAGGCGTACGAGCGACTCATCCTCGACGTGCTCCTCGGCGACCCGCCCCTGTTCCCCCGGCACCAGGAGGTCGAGCTCTCCTGGAAGATCCTCGACCCGATCGAGGAGTTCTGGGCCACGCAGGGCCAGCCCGAGCAGTACCGTCCCGGCACGTGGGGTCCGGCCTCGGCCGACGACCTGCTCGCCCGCGACGGCCGGACCTGGAGGCGTCCATGAAGATCGACCTGCCCGACACCACGGTCTCGAAGATCCAGAAGACCCTGGTGCACATCCGCGAGGAGGGCGGCGCCGTCGCCCTCGGCCGCGTGCTGACCCTCATCGTCTCGACCGCCCTCGGGCACGAGGAAGAGGCGATCTCGGCCGCGAACGAGGCGTCGCGCGAGCACCCGATGCGCGTCATCATCGTGTCGAAGAACGCCGGGGACACGAAGTCCCCCGGTCGCCTCGACGCGCAGATCCGCGTCGGGAGCGACGCGGGCGCCAGCGAGGTCATCGTCCTCCGCGCGTACGGCGAGACCGCGACCGACGAGGAGAGCCTGGTCACCGGGCTGCTCCTGCCGGACGCCCCCGTCGTCGCCTGGTGGCCCGACGCCGCACCGTCGAAGCCGTCCGAGTCCGCACTCGGTCGGATCGCGCAGCGCCGCATCACCGACGCCGCCGCCCAGAAGGACCCGAACGAGGCGATCGCCGCGCTCGGCGAGTCCTACGTCCCCGGTGACACCGACTTCGCGTGGACCCGGCTGACGCTCTGGCGGAACCAGCTCGCCGCAGCGCTCGACCAGCCGCCGTACGAGCCCATCACCGGCGTCGAGGTCTCCGGTGCGAGCGACAGCCCGTCGACGATCATGCTCGCCGCCTGGCTGCAGCTGCGCCTCGAGGTGCCCGTCCGAGTCGTCACGTCGCCCCGCGCGACCGGCTCGAGCGGCATCCACGGCGTGAAGCTCGAGCGCGAGTCCGGCACGATCGACCTCGAGCGCTCCCTGGTGGACGTCGCGACCCTGTCGATGCCCGGACAGCCGACGCACGACCTGTCGCTGCCGCGCCGCAACCTGCGCGACTGCCTGGCCGAGGAACTCCGTAGACTCGACCCGGACGTCCTCTTCGGGGACGTCGTCAAGCACGGGGTGCCGCAACTCCGCGAGTCGATCGCGGGCTAGCGCCACCCAGGCCGGACCGTCACCCCGGTGGCGGTCCGGCCGACCCGGTCCTGCTCGCGCGCCGGGCCGCCACGAACACGGGAGTCACGTGACCAACGAACGACGGGTGCTGGTGCACCCGGACAAGCAGGCCCTCGGCGCATCCGTCGCCGCTCGCTTCCTCACGAAGATCATCGACGTGCTCGACGAGCAGGAGCGCGCGGACATCGCGATCAGCGGTGGCTCCGTGTCCTCCCTGGTCCTCGCCGCGATCAGCCAGTCGCCGGCGCGCGAGAGCGTCGACTGGTCGAAGGTGCACGTCTGGTGGGTCGACGAGCGCTGGGTCCCCGAGGGCGACGCCGACCGCAACGTCACCGGCACACAGACCGACTTCCTCGACCACGTCGGGATCCCCACCGAGAACGTCCACCCGATGGGCGCCTCGGACGCCGGGCTCTCCATCGACGAGGCAGCCTCCCAGTACGAGCGCGAGCTGCAGGACGCCGCACCCGAGGGCGCCGTCGCACCCCGGTTCGACATCACGCTGCTCGGCGTCGGCCCCGACGGCCACACCGCCTCGCTCTTCCCGGAGTTCCCGCAGCTCGCCGTCACCGACCGTGCCGTGCTGACCGTCGACGACTCCCCCAAGCCGCCGCCGCAGCGTCTGACGCTGTCCTTCCCGGTGATCAACGCCTCGCAGCGTGTGTGGGTCATCCTGTCCGGCGCCGAGAAGGCCTCGGTCCTGGGGCTCGCCCTCGCCGGCGCCGCGGCGGATGAGGTCCCGGTCGGCGGCGTGCAGGGTCGGAAGCGCACGGTGTTCTTCGTCGACCAGGACGCCGCGCGCGACGTGCCCGAGAACCTCATCGCGTCGACGTACTAGGCGCACCCCCGGAAGAGGCCCGCTCGCTACCCCGCGAGCGGGCCCCTTCTGTCACGCTCGGCACCGCGCGGCGACGACTCCTGCCCGGTCGACGAGCGACCGGCGGCATGTCGTGCACATTCGCGAACGGCGAAGCCCCCGCGCCCGTCCTGCGACGCGAGCAGCGACGGGAACGACGAAGGCCCCCGTACCGGATCGGTACGGGGGCCTTCGGACGACCGTGGGGCTACTTCGCGGTGCCGCGACGCTGCCGGAGCTGCTGCAGCGCGTCCTCGAGGAGCTGCGCTGCCTCTTCTTCGGTGCGACGTTCCTTGACGTACGCCAGGTGGGTCTTGTACGGCTCGGTCTTCGCGACGACCGGAGGGTTCTCCTTGTCGCGACCGGCCGGGAGCCCGGTGGACGGCGAGTCGACCGTCTCGGGGATCTCCTCGTCGGGCAGGGTCGCCGAGAAGTACCGGACGACCTCGTTCCCGAGGGCGTCCCAGTACGAGACGGCCACGCGCTCGGCCTGGACCCCGCGGTCCTGCTCCCCCATGGGCCCGGCTCCGACGCGCGAGCCCCGGATTGCACTGCCTCCGCTTGCCATGTTCAGCTCCCCGCTGTGAACTTGTTGATGAGACCGAGCACGATGATCGACACGATCCAGATCAGACCGAGGATCACCGTGATGCGGTTGAGGTTGCGCTCGGCGACGCCGGACGCCCCGAGGTTGCTCGTCACGCCGCCGCCGAACATGTCGGAGAGGCCGCCACCGCGGCCCTTGTGCAGCAGGATGAGGAGCGTGAGCAGGAGGCTCGTGATCGCGAGCAGGACCTGCAGCACGACGGAGAGAATCGCCACGACGTACCTTTCGTGTCAGTCAGCCATGCAAGTGTACCGGGCTGCCGGAGTGACCGGGGCCACCGGCACCGGTGTGGCCCGGCACCGGAGCCGACAGGCACCGGTCTGGCCCGGTACCGGACGCTGACCAGGCCGGCCACGCGGACGTGACCGGCCTGGGAGCGAAGTGGGACTAGAGCCCGACGTGCTGACGGAAGCGCGCGATCGCCGCGAACTCCTGCACGTCGAGCGACGCGCCGCCGACGAGCGCACCGTCGATGTCGGGCTCGCGGAGGAAGCCCGCGATGTTGCCCGACTTCACCGAACCGCCGTAGAGCACGCGCGTGGCCGCAGCGGCCTCGTCGCCCCACGCCGCAGCGATGGCCCGACGGAGCGCGGCGCAGTCGTCCTGCGCCTGCTCGGGCGTGGCGGCCTGGCCGGAGCCGATGGCCCAGACCGGCTCGTACGCCACGACGATCTCGGACGGCTGCACCGCGCGAAGGACCACGTTCAGCTGCTCGACCGGGACGACGCCCGCGCCGCGCTGCTCGCGCTCCTCGCCGGTCTCGCCGACGCAGACGACCGGGACGATGCCGTGCTTGACGGCGGCGGCGGTCTTGGCGGCGACGACCTCGTCGGTCTCCCCGTGCATCGTGCGACGCTCGGAGTGCCCGACGATGACGTACTGCGCGTCGAGTGCCTTGAGGAACGCCCCCGAGACGTCACCGGTGTAGGCACCGGAGTCGTACTGGGACAGGTCCTGGGCACCGAAGCGGATCTCGAGCTTGTCGGCCGAGATCAGCGTCTGCACGCTGCGCAGGTCGGTGAAGGGCGGGAACACCGCGACCTCGACGTCGTCGTGGTCGTGGCGCGCGTCCTTCAGCGTCCAGGCGAGCTTCTGCACCGTGGCGATGGCTTGGAGGTGGTCCAAGTTCATCTTCCAGTTGCCGGCGATGAAGGGCGTACGGCTCATCGGGACCACCCCAGTGCTTCGAGACCGGGCAGCGACTTGCCCTCGAGGAACTCGAGGCTCGCACCGCCACCGGTCGAGATGTGGCCGAACCGGTCGTCGGCGAAACCGAGCGACCGCACGGCTGCTGCCGAGTCACCGCCGCCGACGACCCCGAGGCCGTCGACCTCGGTGAGCGCCTGCGCGACGGTCTTCGTGCCGGCCGCGAAGGCCGGGAACTCGAACACGCCCATCGGACCGTTCCAGAACACCGTCTTCGACCCGGACACCGCCTCCGCGAACCGGGCGGCCGTCTCCGGACCGATGTCGAGCCCGATGCCGTCCGCGCCGAACGCAGTCGACTCGATCGCGTCGGCCGCGACCGTCTCGTGCTCGGCGTCCGCCGCGAAGCCCGAGGCCACGACGACGTCGGTCGGCAGGTCGATCGTCACGCCGAGCTCGTCGGCCTTCGCCAGGTACGAGCGCACGGTGCCGAGCTGGTCCTGCTCGAGCAGCGACTTCGCGACCCCGTGGCCCTGGGCCGCGAGGAACGTGAAGAGCATGCCGCCGCCGATGCAGAGCGTGTCGACCTGCGGGAGCAGGTGGTCGATGACCCCGAGCTTGTCGCTGACCTTCGACCCGCCGAGGACGACCGTGTACGGCCGCTCGGGGTCCTTCGTCAGGCGCTCGAGCACCGTCAGCTCGGACTCGATGAGCGAGCCGGCGGCGCTGGGCAGCGCCGCGGCGAGCTCGTAGACCGAGGCCTGCTTGCGGTGCACGACACCGAAGCCGTCCGACACGAAGGCGTCGCCCAGGGCGGCGATCCGCTTGGCGAAGCGCTGGCGATCGGAGGCGTCCTTCGAGGTCTCCTCCGGGTTGAACCGGAGGTTCTCGAGCAGCAGGACGTCGCCGTCCCCGAGGGCCTCGGCGGCCGCGGTCGCGTCGTCGCCGACGGTCTCGCCGACGAACGTGACCTCTTTCCCGAGCAGCTCGGAGAGCCGCTGCCCCACGGGAGCGAGCGAGTACTCCGGCGCCGGCGACCCGTCGGGACGACCGAGGTGCGAGATCACGATGACCCGCGCTCCGGCGTTCACCAGGGTGTTCAGCGTGCCCAGCGACGCCCGCACGCGGCCGTCGTCCGTGATCTTGCCGTCCTTGAGCGGGACGTTCAGGTCGCAGCGGACGACGACGCGCTTGCCGGCGAGGTCGCCGAGGTCCTCGAGGGTGCGGAGGCTCATGCCGAGAGTCGCTCGCCCACGTACTCGGTGAGGTCGACGAGGCGGTTCGAGTAGCCCCACTCGTTGTCGTACCACGAGGTGATCTTCACGAGGCCGCCGATGACCTTGGTCAGGCCGGAGTCGTAGATCGAGGAGTGCGGGTCCGTGGTGATGTCGGTCGACACCAGCGGGTCCTCGCTGTAGAGCAGGATGCCCTTGAGCGGGCCCTCGGCGGCCTCCTTGTAGGCGGCGTTGATCTCGTCGACGGTGACCTCGGACTTGGTCTCGAGGGTCAGGTCGGTGATCGAACCGGTGGGCACCGGCACGCGGAGCGCGTAGCCGTCGAGCTTGCCGGCGAGCTCCGGCATGACCAGGCCGATGGCCTTGGCCGCACCCGTGGAGGTCGGGACGATGTTCAGGGCGGCGGCACGGGCACGACGCGGGTCCTTGTGCGGGCCGTCCTGCAGGTTCTGGTCGGCGGTGTAGGCGTGCACCGTCGTCATCAGGCCACGCTCGATGCCGAACTTGTCGTGGAACACCTTGGCGAGCGGCGCGAGGCTGTTCGTGGTGCAGGACGCGTTCGAGATGATGTGGTGGTTCGCCGGGTCGTACTGGTCCTCGTTCACGCCGAGCACGATGGTGACGTCGTCACCCGTGGCCGGGGCGGAGATGATGACCTTCTTGGCGCCCGCGTCGATGTGCTTCTGCGCGTCGGCGGCCTTGGTGAAGAACCCGGTCGACTCGATGACGACGTCGACACCCAGCTCGCCCCAGGGGAGGTTGGCGGGGTCGCGCTCCGCGAGGACCTTGATCGGCTTGCCGTCGACGACGATGCTGTCGCCGTCGAGCTCGACGGAGACGCCGAGGCGACCGGTGACGGAGTCGAACTTCAGCAGGTTCGCGAGCGCCGCGTTGTCGGTGAGGTCGTTCACCGCCACGATCTCGAGGTCGGAGCCCTTCGCGAGGGCGGCCCGGAAGAAGTTACGGCCGATGCGGCCGAAGCCGTTGATGCCGATCTTGACGGTCAATGGATCTCCTGGTGGGTGTGGAGCGCCCCGGGGGCGCTGCTTTCGGAGTCATGGGCCCTTCGGGCCCACGTGTGGTGGACGATACGCCCCGTAACGTCGCCGTAACGACCCTAGCAGTCGGACACTGCGGACCCGCGCCGGATGACGGTCCGTCCGGACGGTCGCGCGGCCGTCCGCGGACGCGCCCCGACGACGGACGGGAGGCACGGTGCCAGCTGGCACCGTGCCTCCCGTCCGGTGGGTCGTCAGACCCGCGATCAGGCGCCCTCGAGCTCCTCGGGGACGCTCGCCTCGGTGCCCGGGATGCCCAGGTCGGAGGCGCGCTTGTCCGCCATCGCGAGGAGGCGGCGGATGCGCCCCGCGATCGCGTCCTTCGTCATCGGCGGCTCCGCGTGCTGACCGAGCTCGTCGAGCGACGCGTCGCGGTGCTCGAGGCGGAGCGAGCCGGCGTACTTGAGGTGGTCGGGGACCTCGTCGCCGAGGATCTCGAGCGCGCGCTCGACGCGGGCGCACGCGGCGACCGCGGCCTGCGCGGAGCGGCGGAGGTTCGCGTCGTCGAAGTTGACCAGGCGGTTCGCGGTCGCACGGACCTCGCGGCGCTGGCGCATCTCCTCCCAGTCGGCGTTCGTGCGGGCGGCGCCCATGACGGTCAGCATCTGCCCGATGGCCTCGCCGTCGCGGATGACGACG
This sequence comes from Curtobacterium sp. AG1037, assembly GCF_003349855.1. Classification (NCBI taxonomy): domain Bacteria; kingdom Bacillati; phylum Actinomycetota; class Actinomycetes; order Micrococcales; family Microbacteriaceae; genus Curtobacterium; species Curtobacterium sp. AG1037. The sequence goes on from NZ_QQAO01000004.1 coordinate 53,520, forward strand.
CGGTGCACGCCGCGGACCTCGCGGCCCTTCGCGGCGATGCCGAGGCGCGACGCGGCACCGACGAGGGCCATCGCGGCCTCGTTGCCGGGGCAAGTGACCTCGAGCGCGGCCGCGCGGCCCGGGTCGGTGAGCGTGCCGGAGGCGAGGAACGCACCGCGCCAGATGGCGGCGAGGTCTTCGCGGTTGCCGGTGGTGAGCCGGTTCGGCAGGCCGCGGACCGGACGGCGACGGGCGTCCATCAGACCGGTCTGGCGCGCGAGGGTCTCCCCCGCCTCGAGCACGCGGACCAGGTAGCGGGTGCCCCGACGCGACGAGGCGGACGAGCCGACGCTCGCCTCGGAGCGGACGCCGTAGAGCTCGGCGAGGTCCTTGCGGACGCGGTGGACGATGATCCGGGTGTCGAGCTCGACCTCGACGGCGATCCGGCCGGAGATGACGTGCAGGCCACCCGCGAACCGGAGGATCGTGGCGAGTTCGGCGGCGCGGACCGTGTTGCGGTTCACGACGACCCTGGCCAGTTCGTCCTTGACCTCGGCAGTCAACGGCACAGCATCATTCCTAACGTTTCTTCTGGTGGGGTCCGCAGGCCCGCGCACTGGTGAGCACCGGAGGGCTCCTGAGCACGACACGCTCGTGAGCGACGGCCGGAGGGGCGGTCACTCCCGGCCGAGGTCTCGGTTCTGCACACGCACGGCGACGTCGGGCATGCTGCGGAGGAGGTTCGCCAACTCGGCGACGACGGCGACCGAACGGTGCTTGCCGCCGGTACAGCCGATGGCGATCGTAGCGTGTCTTTTGTTCTCGCGCTGGTATCCCGCTAGGACAGGCTCCAGCACGGCCGCGTACCGCTCGACGAACGAGCGGGCTCCCGGCTGCGCGAGCACGTAGTCCGAGACCGGGGCGTCGAGGCCGGTGTGGGGGCGCAGCTCGGGCACCCAGTACGGGTTCGGGATGAAGCGGACGTCGGCCACCATGTCGGCGTCGGCGGGCAGGCCGTACTTGAAACCGAAGCTCATCAGCGTCACCTGCACGCCGACGAAGTGGTCCTCCGCGAAGCGCTCGGTGACGGTGTTCGCGAGTTGGTGGATGTTCAGGTCCGAGGTGTCGATGATCACGTCGGCGGCGTCGCGCAGGGCCGACAACCGGGTCCGCTCGCGGCCGATGCCGTCGAGGAGCGTGCCGTCCTCCTGCAGCGGGTGCGGCCGGCGGACCTGCTCGAAGCGGCGGACGAGCACGGCGTCGGTGGCCTCGAGGAAGAGCACCCGCACGCGGGCCGAGGCGCTCGCGCGGACCTGGGCGACGGCCTGCTCGGGGTCGGTGAAGAACCGGCCGCCGCGGACGTCGACGACGGTCGCGATCTTCGGGATCTTCTCCCCCGCCCGGTCGGCGAGCTCGGTGAGTGGGCCGAGCATCTGGGTCGGGAGGTTGTCGACGACGTACCAGCCGAGGTCCTCGAGGGCCTTGCCGACGGTCGAGCGTCCGGCGCCGGACATGCCCGTCACGATGAGGATGTCGTGCTGCTGGGTCGTCCGGGCGGGGGTGGCGGGGCCGTCGTGGCCCTGCTCGGGGCTGTCGTGCTCGTGACGGTGGCTGCTGTCGTGCTCGTGCTCGGCGTTGCTGTCGCTCATGGTCGGGGGCTCCGTCGTCGCGGTCCGGGCGGCGCGCCCGGGGTGTGTCGGCTGCGGGTCCAGGCTATCGCCCGGCCCGCTGGGTCGGCTGTCCGGGTCGGCTGTCCGGGTCGGCGGTGCTGGTCGGTGATCGGATCAGCCGCGTCCGGTCGGTTGCAGCTGGTCGGCTCTCCGGGTCGGGACCCGGCCTGCTGGGCCCGCGGTCAGGCCGGGCGCAGGGGGCCGTCCTCGGAGACCGTCGGTACCTGGACCGGTCCGGTCGGGGTGCTCGTCGGACTGCTGGGTTCGACTGCGCTGCCCGGGCCGGCCGGGCCGGACGGGCCGGACGGGCTGGCCGGGCTGGCGGCGCTGGCGGTCAGTGCGCTGGCCGGGGTCTGCGCCAGCTTCGTGACGACCGCGGCCGCGGTCGCCGGGCCGACCCCGTTCACCTCGGCGATCTGCTCCGCCGTCGCCTCGCGCAGCCGCGACACCGACCCGAAGTGCTTGAGCAACGCGTTCACCCGCGTGGGGCCGAGCCCCGGCACCTCGGACAGCTGGGACCGGACGTCGCGCTTCCGGCGGGTCCGCTGGTGCGTGATCGCGAACCGGTGGGCCTCGTCACGGATGCGCTGGATGAGGAACAGGGCCTCGGAGTTGCGCGGCATGATCACCGGGAAGTCGTCGTCCGGCAGCCAGAGTTCTTCGAGGCGCTTCGCGATGCCGACCAGGGCGATGTCGTGCACACCGGCCTCGTCCATCGCCCGCTTCGCCGCCTGCACCTGCGGCTGCCCGCCGTCGACGATCAGCAGCTGCGGACGGTAGGCGAAGCGCTTCGTCGGCTTCGTGCCCTCGACGACGTCGTCACTCGTCGCGTCCGGGACGTCGGGCACCGAGGCGTCCTCGTCGAGCCGCGCGAGTCGACGGGAGAGCACCTGGTACATGCTGTCCGTGTCGTCGGTCGTCTCGGCGATCGTGTACCGGCGGTACTGGTCCTTGCGCGGCAGCCCGTCCTCGAAGACGACCATCGACGCCACGACGTTCGTGCCCTGCAGGTGCGAGATGTCGTAGCACTCCATCCGGAGCGGCGCCTCGGTCATGCCGAGGGCCTCCTGGATGTCCGCCAGCGCGGCCGACCGGGTGGTGTAGTCCGCGCTCCGCTTCGTCTTGTAGAGCATGAGCGCCTGCGCCGCGTTCTGGGCGGCCGTCCGGGCGAGCCCGGCCCGGTCGCCGCGCTGGGCGGTGCTGAGCTTGGTGCCGCGGCCACCCCGACGTGCGCTGAGCCACTGCTCGAGGGCCTCGGCGTCCTCTGGCAACTCCGGCACGACGACCTCGCGCGGGGGTTCCTCGCTCGTCGCGTACTGACCCTGGACGATCTGCTCGACGAGGTCGCCGGTGCTGATGTCGAGCTCCTTGTCGACGACCCAGCCCCGGACACCGCGGATGCGACCGCCGCGGACCGAGAACAGCTGCACGGCGGCGGCGAGCTCGTCCTCGGCGACGCCGAACAGGTCGAGGTCCACCGAGTCTCGGAGCACCACGGCCGACTTCTCGAGGACGGCCTCGAGCGCTCCGACCTGGTCGCGGTAGCGCGCGGCCTGCTCGTACTGCATGGCGTCCGCCGAGGCCGCCATCCGCTGCTTCAGCTCGGTGATCACCCGGCGGTCGTAGCTCGCCATGAAGCGGACGAACTGCTCGACGATCGCGCGGTGCTCGGCGATCGTCACCTTCTGCGAGCACGGGCCGCCGCACTTCCCGATCTGCCCGGGGAAGCACGGCTTGCCGGTCTGCATCGCCCGCTTGTACGACGAGTCGGAGCAGGTGCGGATCGGGAACACCTTGATCATCAGGTCGATGGTGTCGTGGACCGCCCAGATCTTCGGGTAGGGCCCGAAGTACTTCGCGCCCTTGATCTTCCGGTTCCGCGTCACCATCACCCGCGGCGACTCCTCGCCCAGGGTGATCGCCATGTACGGGTACGACTTGTCGTCCCGGAACTTGACGTTGAACGGCGGGTCGAACTCCTTGATCCACGTGTACTCGAGCTGGAGGGCCTCGATCTCGGAGCCGACCGTCGTCCACTCGACGCTGCGGGCGGTGAGCACCATCCGGCGCGTCCGCTCGTGCAGGGTCGGCAGCGGGGCGAAGTAGTTGCTCAGCCGCGCGCGGAGGTTCTTCGCCTTGCCGACGTAGAGCACCCGACCGGCTTCGTCGCGCCACCGGTAGACGCCCGGGTCGGTCGGGATCTCCGACGCCTTCGGCCGCCAGGGGACGGTGTTCGCCACCTAGCGCGCACCCGCCTTCTGCTTCGCCGTGCGGGCGCCGACGGCCTGCTGCTTGCCGACCCGGGCGTCCTGCGCGTCGAAGATCTCGCGGAGGAACACCCCGGTGTGGCTCTCGGGGACGTCCGCGACGTGCTCGGGCGTGCCGACCGCCAGGACCGTGCCACCACCGGCGCCGCCCTCCGGACCCATGTCGACGAGCCAGTCGGCCGACTTGATGACGTCGAGGTTGTGCTCGATCGTGATGACGGTGTTGCCCTTGTCGACCAGGCTCTGCAGCACGAGCAGCAGCTTCCGGACGTCCTCAAAGTGGAGACCCGTGGTCGGCTCGTCGAGCACGTAGACCGTGCGGCCGTTCGAACGGCGCTGCAGCTCGGTCGCGAGCTTGACGCGCTGCGCCTCGCCCCCGGACAGGGTCGTGGCGCTCTGGCCGAGCCGGACGTAGCCCAGGCCGACGTCGACGAGGGTCGCCATGTACCGGTGGATCGCCGAGATCGGCTCGAAGAACTCGGCCGCCTCGCTGATGGGCATGTCGAGCACCTCGGAGATGTCCTTGCCCTTGTAGTGCACCTGCAGCGTCTCGCGGTTGTACCGGGCACCACCGCAGACCTCGCACGCGACGTAGACGTCGGGGAGGAAGTTCATCTCGATCTTGATCGTGCCGTCGCCGGAGCAGTTCTCGCAGCGGCCGCCCTTGACGTTGAAGCTGAAGCGCCCGGGCTGGTACCCGCGGGCCTTCGCCTCGGGCGTCTCGGCGAAGAGCTGCCGGATCCGGTCGAACACGCCGGTGTACGTCGCCGGGTTCGACCGCGGGGTGCGGCCGATCGGCGCCTGGTCGACGTGCACGACCTTGTCCAGCTGGTCGAGCCCCTTGACGCGGGTGTGCTTGCCGGCGATGTGCCGGGCGCCGTTGAGCTGGTTGGCGAGCACCTTGTACAGGATGTCGTTGACGAGCGTCGACTTGCCCGAACCGCTGACGCCGGTGACCGCGGTGAACACGCCGAGCGGGAAGTCGACGTCCACCTGCTTGAGGTTGTTCGCCCGCGCCCCCTGCACGCTGATCACGCGCTTCGGGTTGACCTTCCGGCGCTCGGCCGGGACCTCGATGGCACGACGGCCGGCGAGGTAGTCGCCCGTGATCGAGTCGCGGTTCTCGATGATGCCCTCGTAGGACCCGGAGTGCACGACGACGCCGCCGTTCACGCCCGCACCCGGTCCGATGTCGACGACCCAGTCGGCGGTGCGGATGGTGTCCTCGTCGTGCTCGACGACGATGAGCGTGTTGCCGAGGTCCTTGAGCTTGACGAGGGTGTCGATCAGCCGCCGGTTGTCGCGCTGGTGCAGCCCGATGCTCGGCTCGTCGAGCACGTAGAGCACGCCCGTCAGGCCCGAGCCGATCTGCGTCGCGAGACGGATGCGCTGCGCTTCGCCACCGGACAGCCCGCCGGCACCGCGGGCCAGCGTCAGGTAGTTCAGGCCGACCTCGAGCAGGAACTCGAGGCGCGCCCGGATCTCGCGCAGGACCGCGGCGGCGATGTGGGCCTCGCGCTCGGTGAGCGTCAGGGTCTCCATGAAGGCGTACGCGTCGTCGAGCGACATGTCGGTGACGTCCGCGATGCTCCGGCCGTCGACCGTGACCGCCAGGACCTCGGGCTTGAGCCGCGTGCCGTCGCACACCGGGCACGGGACCTCGCGCAGGTAGCCCTGGAAGCGCTGCCGCTGCGAGTCCGACTCGGCCTCGGCGAACTTGCGCTCGATGTAGGGCATGACGCCCTCGAACCCACTCGTGTACCGCATCTCGCGCCCGAAGCGGTTCTTCCACGACACCGAGACCTGGAAGTCCTTGCCGGTCAGGATCGCCGCCTGCACCGACGGGTCGAGCTGGCTCCACGGGGTGTCGAGCGAGAACCCGAGGTCCTTGCCGAGACCGGCGAGGAGCTTCTCGAAGTACGAGTACAGCCCGCTCGTCCCGGTCCACGGCAGCAGCACGCCGTCGCGGAGGGACGCCTCGGGGTCACCGAGGACGAGGTCCGGGTCGACCGACATGCGCGTGCCGAGGCCGGAGCACTCCGGGCAGGCCCCGAACGGGGCGTTGAACGAGAACGTGCGGGGCTCGATCTCGGTCAGCGCGAGCGGGTGGTTGTTCGGGCAGGAGAGGTTCTCGGAGTAGGTCCGGACCGCGCCGGGGCCCTCGTGGTCGACGAGGTCGATCGCCACCGTGCCGCTCGTCAGCCGCAGGGCGGTCTCGAGCGAGTCGGTGAGCCGACCGAGGATGTCGTCGCTCGCCACGAGCCGGTCGATGATCACCGAGATGTCGTGCTTGACCTGCTTCTTGAGCTTCGGCGGGTCGCTCAGCTGGATCCGCTCGCCGTCGACGATCGCACGGGCGTAGCCGGAGGCCGCGAGCTCCTGGAAGAGGTCGACGAACTCGCCCTTCTTCTTCGAGATGACCGGCGCGAGCACCTGGAAGCGGGTCCCCGACTCGAACTCCATGAGCTGGTCGGCGATCTGCTGCACGCTCTGCTTGCTGATCACCTCGCCGCAGACGGGGCAGTGCGGGACGCCGATGCGCGCCCAGAGCAGACGCATGTAGTCGTAGACCTCGGTGATGGTGCCGACCGTCGACCGGGGGTTGCGGTTCGTCGACTTCTGGTCGATCGACACCGCGGGCGACAGCCCCTCGATGAAGTCAACGTCGGGTCGGTCCACCTGCCCGAGGAACTGCCGCGCGTACGCGGAGAGCGACTCGACGTAGCGGCGCTGTCCCTCGGCGAAGATCGTGTCGAACGCGAGCGAGGACTTGCCCGATCCGGAGAGCCCGGTGAAGACGACGAGGGAGTCGCGCGGGATCTCGAGGTCGACGTCGCGGAGGTTGTGCACGCGAGCACCCCGGACGCTGAGCGTCGAGGTGCTGTGCGGTGCCGTGCCGCCGGGGAGGTGGAGGTCTGCGGGCTCGCCGAAGGCGTTCCGGCCCGAGGTCGAGGTACCGCGGTCAGAGGTGATGGTCATCGCAGACGATTGTACGAAGCCGCACCGACATCCGTCCGGGCGTGGCGGTCCGGATCGGATCAGACGAGTGCGTCGAGAGCGAACGCGACACCCGTGGCCCGCTCGCTCGCGGTCCACAGCCGTGCTGCGGCGGTGCGGTCGTGCGCCCGGATCCGAGCGGGCACGACGGCCGGTGCGCCGGCGAACTGCAGCGGGCCGCCGGGGCCCCAGTACTCCCCCGAGCGGACCCCGTCGCCGACGGCGGCGTGCACGAGCGGCCACGCCCCGGCGTCCTTGCCCTGGGCGACCCAGCCGGAGCCCGCCCGCATCCAAGCCGGCTCCGAACGGGTCGGCGCAACGTCGGGCCGTGGCGGGGCGGCGGCGTCGAGCGCGAGCCCGGGGTGGGCCACCACGCTCGCCACGGAGGACCCGGCGTCGGCGAGCCGCTGGGCCAGCTCGAAACCGAACAGCATCACCGCGAGCTTGCTCCGGGCGTACTGCCGGTGTCCCTCGTACCGGCCGGTCGCGAGCGGGTTCCGGGGGTCGAGGGTCGCGAAACGGTGCGCGATCGACCCGAGGTGCACGACCCGACCGGCGTGCTGGTCGAGCAGCGGCAGGGTCAGGGCGGTCCAGGCGAAGTGCCCGAGGTGGTTCGTGCCGACCTGCAGCTCGAACCCCTGCGCGGTCTCCTGCCGCTCGGCCGACCCGACGACCCCCGCGTTGTTCAGCAGCGCGTGCACCGGCCCGAGGTCAGCGAGCCGCTCGGCCGCCGCACGGACGCTCGTCAGGTCGGCGAGGTCGAGGTGCAGGATCGCGAGGTCGGCGCCGTCGACGTGCCGTCGGATGCTCCGCTCGGCAGCAGCGCCGCGCTCCGGGTTCCGCACCGCCAGGACGACCCGGTGCCCCTTCGCCGCGAGCTGCTCCGCCGCGTGGTACCCGAGCCCGGCGCTGGCGCCCGTGACGACGACCGTGCGCCGGCTCGGAGCCCGGTCGGCCACGGCGTCAGCGGACACGACCTCAGCGGACATGGCCGGCGGACTCCATCTGCCGGAGCGCCTTCTTGAGGTCCTGGACCTCGTCGCGGAGCCGCGCGGCGAGCTCGAACTTCAGCTCGGCGGCGGCCTGCAGCATCTGATCGTTGAGGTCGGCGATCGTCGCCTCGAGCTGGGTCGCACCCTCGCCCGCGATGCCCTCGCGCTTGAGGTTCGGCGTCGGCGACTTCCGGCCGTCGGCCGCCGGACGTCCCTCGAGCAGCGCCTTGGTGTCGTCGTTCTCGCGCGCCAGGATCTCGGTGATGTCGGCGATCTTCTTGCGGAGCGGCTGCGGGTCGATGCCGTGCTCGAGGTTGTACGCAACCTGCTTCTCGCGGCGACGGTCGGTCTCCTCGATGGCCTGCTGCATGGAGTCGGTCATCTTGTCGGCGTACATGAGCACCTGGCCCGAGACGTTGCGTGCCGCGCGGCCGATGGTCTGGATGAGCGAGGTCGACGAGCGGAGGAAGCCTTCCTTGTCGGCGTCCAGGATCGCGACGAGCGAGACCTCGGGCAGGTCGAGGCCCTCACGCAGCAGGTTGATGCCGACGAGGACGTCGTACACGCCCTGGCGCAGCTCGGTGAGCAGCTCGACGCGCTTGAGGGTGTCGACGTCGGAGTGCAGGTACCGCACCCGGACGCCGGCGTTCCCGAGGAAGTCGGTGAGCTCCTCGGCCATGCGCTTGGTGAGCGTCGTGACGAGCACCCGCTCGTCCTTCTCGACGCGCTGCTTGATCTCCTCGAGCAGGTCGTCGATCTGCCCGTCGCTCGGCTTCACGACGATCTCCGGGTCGACGAGGCCGGTCGGGCGGATGATCTGCTCGACGACGCTGTCGGTGATGCCGAGCTCGTACTTGCCCGGGGTGGCCGACAGGTAGACCTTCTGCCCGACGCGGTCGAGGAACTCCTCGAACGTCAGCGGACGGTTGTCCAGCGCGCTCGGCAGGCGGAAGCCGTGCTCGACGAGCGTCCGCTTGCGCGAGGCGTCGCCCTCGTACATCGCGCCGATCTGCGGCACGGTGACGTGCGACTCGTCGATGACGATGAGGAAGTCGTCCGGGAAGTAGTCGAGCAGGCAGTGGGGGGCTTCGCCGGCGTCACGACCGTCCATGTGCCGCGAGTAGTTCTCGATGCCCGAGCAGAAGCCGATCTGCTCCATCATCTCGATGTCGAACGTCGTGCGCATCCGCAGACGCTGGGCCTCGAGCAGCTTGCCCTGTCCCTCGAGCTCGGCAAGCCGCTCGGCCAGTTCGTCCTTGATCCGCTCGATCGCGCGGTGCATGACGTCGGTGTCCGCGACGTAGTGGGACGCCGGGAAGATCGACACGGCGGGCAGGTCGTCGATCACGCTGCCGGTGAGCGGGTGCAGGGACGACAGCGCCTCGACCTCGTCCCCGAACATCTCGATGCGGATCGCGTGCTCTTCGTACATCGGGATGATCTCGATCGTGTCCCCGCGCACGCGGAAGGTGCCACGCGCGAAGTCCACGTCGTTCCGCTGGTACTGCATCCCGACGAACTTCCGGACGAGCTGGTCGCGCGAGATGGTCTGTCCCACGTGCAGCGCGACCGAGGCGTTCATGTACTGCTCCGGCGTGCCGAGGCCGTAGATGCACGAGACGGTGGAGACGACCACGACGTCACGGCGGCTGAGGAGCGAGTTCGTGGTGGAGTGCCGGAGCCGCTCGACCTCGGCGTTGACGGAGGAGTCCTTCTCGATGAAGGTGTCCGTCTGCGGGACGTAGGCCTCGGGCTGGTAGTAGTCGTAGTACGAGACGAAGTACTCGACGGCGTTGTTCGGCAGCAGCCCGCGGAACTCGTTCGCGAGCTGGGCGGCGAGGGTCTTGTTGTGCGCGAGCACGAGCGTCGGCCGCTGCACCTGCTCGATGAGCCAGGCGGTCGTCGCCGACTTGCCGGTACCCGTCGCGCCGAGCAGCACGACGTCGGTCTCACCGGCGTTGATGCGTCCGGCGAGCTCCGCGATCGCGGCGGGCTGGTCACCGCTCGGCGAGTACTCGCTGATGACCTCGAACGGACGGATCGCCCGGGTGGGCTCGATCGACACTGCCATGGCGTCTACGGTAGTAGGGACCGCTGACACCGACCGCGCTGCTCGCCACGGGCGGAACCGAGCGAGACCGGCGCGGACGCGAGCGGTCAGTGGGTGAGCTGCTCCCAGACCGCGTCGGCGGACCGGATCGTCGCCTCGAGCGTCCCCGTGGCGTCGACGACGTGGTCGGCCAGGGCCAGGCGCTCCGCATCGCTGGCCTGCGACGCCACCCGTCGCTCGGCCTCGTCCCTGGCCATCCCCCGGTGAGCCACGAGCCGCTCGATGCGCTGTGCAGCGGGCGCGTCCACGACGACCACGGCGTCGAACCGCAGCGGGCGCCTCCCCCGCGCCTCGGCGAGGAGCGGCACGTCGTACACCACCACTGTGTCCGGGTCCGCCGCCTCGGCCGCGTCGAACGCCCGCTGCGCGAGGCGCCAGACCTCCGGGTGGGTGATCGCCTCGAGGTCCCGCCGTGCCACCGGGTCGGCGAACACCACGGCCCCGAGTGCCGGGCGGTCGAGCGACCCGTCCGCGGCGATCACGCCGGGGCCGAACCGTTCGGCGACCTGCGCCAGCCCCGGGCTCCCCGGAGCCACCGCGTCCCGCGCCAGGCGGTCCGCATCGACCACGACGGCGCCGTGCTCCGCCCATCGACGGGAGACGGTGGACTTGCCCGCGGCGATGCCGCCCGTGAGACCGATGATGCGCACCCGACCAGGCTAGCGACGCGCGGCCCCGGAACGCCGGAAGCCCGGAACGCCGGAAGCCCGGCACCCCCGTGGGGGTGCCGGGCTTCCGGGACGGTGTGACCCGCTCGATCAGTTGCTCGAGCTGAGCTTCTCGCGGAGCGCCGCGAGCGAGGCGTCGTCGGCCAGGGTGCCCTGACCGTTCGACTCGCTCGTGAAGGACGACGAGGTCGACGCGCTGGCCGGCAGGTCGAAGTTGCCCTGCGCCTCGTCGGCGATGGTCTTCGCGACCTGCGCCTTGTGGGCCTCCCAGCGCGACTGGGCGGCCGCGTACTGGCCCTCCCACTCGGTGCGCTGGGCGTCGTAGCCCTCGAGCCACTCGTTCGTCTCCGGGTCGAAGCCGTCCGGGTACTTGTAGTTGCCCTGGTCGTCGTACTCGGTCGGCATGCCGTAGAGCGCCGGGTCGAACTCGGTGCCCTCCGGGTCCACGCCCTCGTTCGCCTGCTTGAGGCTGAGCGAGATGCGGCGACGGTCGAGGTCGATGTCGATGATCTTGACGAAGACCTCGTCACCGACGGAGACGACCTGCTCGGCGAGCTCGACGTGCTTGTTCGAGAGCTCCGAGATGTGGACGAGGCCCTCGATGCCGTCCGCGACACGGACGAAAGCACCGAACGGCACGAGCTTCGTGACCTTGCCCGGCGCGATCTGACCGATCGCGTGGGTGCGGGCGAAGACCTGCCACGGGTCCTCCTGCGTGGCCTTGAGCGAGAGCGACACGCGCTCGCGGTCCAGGTCCACCTCGAGGATCTCGACGGTGACTTCCTGACCGACCTCGACGACCTCGCTGGCGTGCTCGATGTGCTTCCAGGAGAGCTCGGAGACGTGGACGAGACCGTCGACGCCGCCCAGGTCGACGAACGCACCGAAGTTGACGATCGACGACACGATGCCCTTGCGGACCTGGCCCTTGTGGAGGTTGTTGAGGAACGTGGTGCGCGACTCGGACTGCGTCTGCTCGAGCAGGGCGCGGCGCGAGAGCACGACGTTGTTGCGGTTCTTGTCGAGCTCGAGGATCTTCGCCTCGAGCTCCTGGCCCAGGTACGGGGTCAGGTCGCGGACGCGACGCAGCTCGATGAGCGAGGCGGGGAGGAAGCCGCGGAGACCGATGTCGACGATCAGGCCGCCCTTGACGACCTCGATGACCGTGCCGGTCACGACGCCGTCGGACTCCTTGATCTTCTCGACGTCGCCCCACGCACGCTCGTACTGCGCACGCTTCTTCGACAGGATCAGGCGACCTTCCTTGTCCTCCTTCTGGAGGACCAGGGCCTCGACCTCGTCGCCGACCTCGACGACCTCGTTGGGGTCGACGTCGTGCTTGATCGAGAGTTCGCGCGAGGGGATGACACCCTCGGTCTTGTAGCCGACGTCGAGGAGGACCTCGTCGCGGTCGATCTTCACGACGGTTCCGGAGATCAGATCGCCGTCGTTGAAGAACTTGAGGGTCTTCTCGACCTCGGCCAGGAAGTCATCAGCCGAGCCGATGTCGTTGATGGCGACCTGCTTGGGAGCCTTGGTCGTGGTGGTTGTCATGTAGAGATTGCTCCGAACGGACATGAGTCGGGCCGTGACGGCGAGGGAGCGACCCCCTGGTCCGCACCGATCGTCGGTACGAGCCGTCATGGCAGTGATTGGTTGGCGCGGATTGCGCCGCCCAAGTCTAACCACTGGTCGCGGGGCCCCACAACCGGGCGTGTCGTCGCTCGGACCGGCCGAGGGGCGGACTGGAGGATCGTGGCGGCGCCGCCACGATCCTCCAGTCCGTCCGCCACCGGCGTCAGCCGAGCAGCGCGGTCCGCAGCGTGTCCAGGCCGACACCACCGAGCGCGAGCGCGCGGTGGTGGAAGGCCTTCAGGTCGAACGCGGCACCCTCGCGCGCCGCGAGCTCGTCGCGGATCGACTCCCAGACGCGCTGGCCCACCTTGTACGACGGGGCCTGCCCGGGCCAGCCGAAGTAGCGCGCGACCTCGAACTGCACGAACTCGGGCGCCATGTTGACGTTCTGCCCCATGAAGTCGAGCGCGTACTCCCAGGTCCAGCCCCCGCCGTCGGGGTTCGTCTTCTGCAGGTGCACGCCGATGTCGAGCACGACACGGGCCGCGCGCATCCGCTGGCCGTCGAGCATGCCGAGGCGGTCGCCGTCGTCGTCGAGGAAGCCGAGCTGCTCCATCAGGCGCTCGGCGTACAGCGCCCAGCCCTCGACGTGCCCGGACGGACCGGCGAGCTGCCGGCGCCAGGTGTTCAGCTCGCCGCGGTTGTAGACGGCCTGACTGATCTGCAGGTGGTGGCCGGGGACGCCCTCGTGGTAGACCGTGGTCTTCTCGCGCCAGGTCCCGAACTCGGTGACGCCCTGCGGGACGGACCACCACATGCGGCCGGCCCGCGAGAAGTCGTCGGAGGGGCCGGTGTAGTAGATGCCGCCCTCCTGCGTGGGGGCGATCCGGCACTCCAGGCGCTTGATCGGGTCGGCGATGTCGAAGTACTTCCCGTCCATCGCGGCGATCGACGCGTCGCTCGTCTCCTGCATCCAGCGCTGCAGGGCGTCCGTGCCGTGCAGGATCCGGGCCGGGTCGGCGTCGAGCACCTCGATGGCCCGCGCGACCGAGGCGCCGGACTCGATGCGGTCGGCGATGCGCTCCTGCTCGTCGCGCATGCGGGCGAGCTCCTCGATCCCCCACTCGTACGTCTCGTCGAGGTCCACGACCGCGCCGAGGAACCGACGGGAGTGCAGCGCGTAGTCCTCGCGTCCGACCGCGTCCACCGGGGTGGCGAGCGGCAGGAGCTCGTGCTCGAGGAACCCGCCGAGCGACCGGTAGGCGGCGGCCGCGACCTCGGCACCGCGGCTGAGCTCGGTGCGGAGCGCCTCGGGCAGGGGCTCCCCGCCCTCGAGCGCGGCCCCGTCGACGAGCTGCCGGAAGAAGCCGTCCTCGGCGCCGTTGCGCGCTGCCTGCTCGGCGATGAGGGCGACCTGGCGGCGTGCGGGCGTCACCTGCTCGCGGGTGCCCTGGAGCAGCGTCTCGCGGTAGCCCTCGAGGGCGTCGGGCAGCGCGTGCAGGCGCCCGGCGACGTCCTGCCAGTCGTCGGTGGTCGCGGTCGGCATGAGGTCGAGCACGTCCCGGAGCTCCTGCGCGGGGCTCGCGATGACGTTCAGGTCGCGTAGGTGGAGCTTCCGCTCGTGGGACTCGACGACGAGGTCGAGCTCGGCACCCAGGTCGGTCTTCGTCACCCGGTCGACGTCGTCGGTCGCGTCGGCGGCGTCGAGGGCACGGCGTGCGGCGCGGGCGGCGTCCGCGAGGGCGTCCGCGCCGGCGGGCGAGGTGTCGCCGTAGGCCCCGGTGCGTCCGGGGACGCCGATGTACGTGGCGACGGTGGGGTCGAGGTCGACGAGGGTGGTCACCCAGTCCTCGGCGACCCGGTCGACGGCGGAGGGCTGACGGACGGGACGGTCTTCGGTCATGCCCCGACCCTACTCAGGGCACGGTCACACGCCGGGCGCCGATCCGCGCAGGGGGTGCCGTTCCGCACGTGGCAGGTCGATCCGCGCGAGGGGTGCCGTTCCTTTCGGCCTCCTCCGCGCGGTTCACCATCCCAGGTCACGTGCGATGGGCAGGAACACTCACCACGGACGGCGCAGCACCACGGACGGACGGGAGGCACGGTGCCAGCCGGCACCGTGCCTCCCGTCCGCTCGTCGCCGCGGCAGACGGAGCAGGGCGGGCCCGACGGGCCGCGCCCGACCCGCGTCAGTGCGCCGCGGCCTCCCAGTTCGGGCCGACGCCGACGGAGACGTCCAGGGGGACGCTGAGCTCGGCTGCGCCGCCCATCCGGGTGCGCAGGATCTCCTCGACGCGCTCCTGCTCGCCGGGGGCGACCTCGAGGATGAGCTCGTCGTGCACCTGCAGCAGCAGATGCGACTCGAGCCCGCCGTCCCGCAGGTCGGCGTCGACCCCGAGCATCGCGATCTTCATGATGTCCGCCGCGGACCCCTGGATCGGCGCGTTCAGCGCGGCGCGCTCGGCGTTCTCGCGGAGGACCCGGTTCGGGCTCTTCAGGTCGGGGAACGGCCGGCGGCGGCCGAAGATCGTCTCGGTGTAGCCGTCCTCGCGGGCCTGCTCCACGACCCCGCGCAGGTAGTCGCGCACGGCGCCGAAGCGGGCGAAGTACTCGTTCATGAGCGTGCGCGCCTCGGACTGGTCGATGCGGAGCTGCTTCGACAGGCCGAACGGGCTCAGGCCGTACGCGAGGCCGTACGACATCGCCTTGACCTTCGTGCGCATCTCGGCGCTGACGTCGGCCGGCTCGACCCCGAAGACCCGCGCACCGACGAAGCGGTGCAGGTCCTCGCCTTCGTTGAAGGCCTGGATCAGTCCGGGGTCACCGGACAGGTGTGCCATGATCCGCATCTCGATCTGCGAGTAGTCGGCCGTGACCAGGGTCGTGTACGGCTCGGCGACCGCGAAGGCCGAGCGGACCCGGCGGCCGACCGCGGTCTTGACGGGGATGTTCTGCAGGTTCGGGTCGGTCGACGAGATCCGGCCGGTGCTGCTGCCGGTCTGCTCGTAGCTCGTGTGGATGCGGCCGTCGACGACCGCGGCGTCGAGCGTGTCCACGATCTGCCGGAGCTTCGTCGCGTCACGGTGCTGGAGCAGCAGCCCGAGGAACGGGTGCGGGTGCTGCTCCTGCAGGTCGGCGAGGCTCGCGGCGTCGGTCGAGAAGCCGGTCTTGGTCTTCCGCGTCTTCGGCATCGCGAGCTCGGTGAAGAGCACCTCCTGCAGCTGCTTCGGCGAGCCGAGGTTGACCTCGTGCCCGATCTCGGCGAACGCCTGCTGCGCGAGCTCCGCGGCGCGCTCCCCCAGGTCGTGCGACAGCCCGGTGAGGACGGGACGGTCGATCGCGACGCCGGTGGTCTCCATACCGGCGAGCACCGGCACGAGCGGCAGCTCGATGGTGTCGAGCACGCGGAGCGAGGACTCGTCGACGCGGGCGCGCAGAGCGGTGTCGACACGGAGGACGTACCAGGCGTGCACGCCGACGTTCACCGGGTCGGTCTCGGGGACGAGCTGGTTCGGGTCGGCGGTCGGCAGTTCCTCGCCGAGCTCCTGGTACACGAGGTCGGACAGCGGCTGGCCCTGCTTGCCCGGCTGGGCGAGCCACCCGGTCAAGCGCGCGTCGCCCGCGATCCCCCGCACCGTGAACCCGACCGTCGCGAGGGCCTTGATCGCGGCCTTGGCGTCGTGGAAGTGCTTGGGCGCGTCCGAGGCGAACCAGGCCGCGAGCTGCTCGTAGTCCTTCGTGCCGCTGCCGCCGGGGACGAGCACCGCGTCGTCGTGCGTCGCGATGCCGATGGCGCTCAGTCGGCCGTCGATGACCTCGACCGCGACGCCGAACCCGTTCTCGGCGTCGTTCGCGGCCTTGCGGTCGAGCCAGTACCCGAGTTCCTCGTCGATGACGGTCGTGACGGGCGGCGGGGTCGGTGCACCGCTGTCGACGGAGCCCGCCGACTCCGCGACGTCGGACGGCTCGCCCGTGCCGGCGACCTTGAACACCCGGTCGAGCAGCGTGCGGAACTGCAGCTTCGCGAAGAGGTCACGGACCGCCTGCTCGTCGAGCGGTCGGAGCGCCACGTCGCCGGGGCCGACCGGCAGCTCGACGTCGTTCACGAGCCGGTTCAGCTTGCGGTTCCGGATCGCCCGGTCCTTCTGCTCGCGCAGGTTGTTGCCGACGACGCCCTTGATCTCGTCCGCGTGCTCGAGCACGCCGTCGAGCGAGCCGTACGCGGTGATCCACTTGACGGCGGTCTTCTCGCCGACCTTGTCGATGCCGATCAGGTTGTCGCTGGTCTCGCCGACGAGTGCCGCGATGTCCGGGTACTGGTGCGGCTCGATGCCGTAGCGCTCGTACACTTTGTCGCGGTCGTAGCGGGTGAGTTCGGAGACCCCGCGGACGGACGGGTAGAGCAGCGTGACGTCGTCGTTCACGAGCTGGATCGAGTCGCGGTCACCGGACACGACGTAGACCTGGTACCCCTGCTCCGAGCCCTGGCGGGCGAGGGTGGCGAGGATGTCGTCGGCCTCGTAGTCCTCCTTCGTGACCGTCGTGATGCCCATCGCCTCGAGCGCCTGCTGCAGGAGCGGGATCTGGCCCTTGAACTCGGCCGGGGTCTCGGAGCGGGTGCCCTTGTAGTCCTCGTACTCGCGCGTGCGGAACGAGAAGCGGGAGATGTCGAACGCGACGGCGAGGTGCGTGGGCTTCTCGCGCTGGAGGAGCATGAGCAGCATCGAGATGAAGCCGTGGATGGCGTTCGTGTGCTGCCCCTCGCGGTTCACGAAGCTGTCGACCGGGAGCGCGTAGAAGGCCCGGAAGGCGAGCGAGTGGCCGTCGATGACCATGAGGGTAGGCTTTGCGGAGTCCGACACCCGGACAGCCTACCGACGCCATCCGACACGGGAGTCCTGCGCGCGTGACCGACGAAGCGACCACCACCGGAGCCCTCGCCGACACCGGGGTGGACCCCCGACTGGCCGACCGGGGCATGGGCGAACTCGCCGAGAAGATGGGCATGGTCATCACCGAGCTGACCGCCGAGCGTGCCGTCGGTTCCATCCCGGTCGAGGGCAACCGCCAGCCCGTCGGGCTCCTGCACGGGGGCGCGTACGTCGTCCTCGCCGAGAGCCTCGGTTCGATGGCCGCGAACGTGCACGCCGGCCCCGGCCGCTACGCCGTGGGGATCGAGCTGAGCGCGTCGCACTCACGGAGCGCCACGAGCGGCCGCGTCACCGGCACCTGCACGGCGATCCACCTCGGCGGCACGCTGACCACGCACGAGATCGTCCTGACCGACGACGAGGGCCGTCGGTGCTCGACCGTGCGCATCACGAACATGATCCGCGAGCGGCGCTAGTCCCGTCCGGCGCCGGCGGGTCAGTCCTCGGGCGGGCGCTGCAGCAGCAGCCGGGCGTCACCGAATCCGAGCCGCCGGTAGAGCGGCTCCCCCATCGCGCTCGAGTGGACCACGACCCGCTCGGCTCCGGCCTCGTCGGCGAGGTCGAGCAGCGCGGCGACGAGGGCGCCGGCGACGCCCGCACCGCGCAGGTCCGGGTGGACGTAGACGCTCTGCAGCTCCGCGGCGACTCGCCCGCGAGGCCGGTGCGGCACCGGCGGCCTGGTGTTCAGCGCCAGCCACGCCATCCCGAGCACGACGCCACCCCGTTCCGCCACGACGCACCGGTGCGACGCCGCGTGCTCGCGCGCGAACGTCGCGGTCGCCTCGCGGTACTCGCCGGGCGTCGCCGTCGGCGCCCGACCGGTCTCGTCCACGCTCCACCGCCACCGCAGGTCGGCCACCGCCGCCATGTCCTCCAGCCGGGAGGCACGGATCACCACGTCGTCCATGCCCCCACCTTGCCAGGTGGTCGGCCCGGCGGCGGGGCCGGGACGCGCCTCCGGTCCGGTGCAGTGCTGCGCTGTGCTGCGCGTCGGGTTGCGTCGTTGGAGCACTCCTCGTCGGGTCCTGCGCCTCGACTCGACCGGGACTGCTCCATCGACTGTGAGCCGGGCGTCCGCCCGGGAACGCAGGAGCGCCGCCGGACGATGTCCGGCGGCGCTCCCGCGTGAGCGAGCGGGTGCTCGTTACTTCTTGGCGCTGAGCTGCTCGATGATCGCCTTGGCGACGTCGTGCATGGTAAGGCGGCGGTCCATCGAGGCCTTCTGGATCCAGCGGAACGCCTCGGGCTCGGTGAGGCCCATCTTCTCGTTCAGCAGTCCCTTGGCGCGGTCGACGAGCTTGCGGGTCTCGAAGCGCTCGACCAGGTCGGCGACCTCGGCCTCGAGCGTGATGATCTGCTGGTGGCGTGAGAGGGCGATCTCGATCGCGGGCAGCAGGTCGTTCGGGGTGAAGGGCTTCACGACGTAGGCGAGGGCACCGGCCTCGGTCGCACGCTCGACGAGGTCCTTCTGGCTGAACGCCGTGAGGAGGACCACCGGAGCGATGTGGTTCTTGGAGAGCTTCTCGGCCGCGGAGATGCCGTCGAGCTGCGGCATCTTGACGTCCATGACGACGAGGTCCGGGCGGAGGTCGGTCGCGAGCTGGACGGCGGTCTCGCCGTCGCCGGCCTCGCCGACCACGTCGAACCCGTTGTCGCGGAGGATCTCGACGATGTCGAGACGGATGAGCGACTCGTCCTCGGCGACGACGACGCGACGCGGTGCTGCTGGGGTTGCTTCTGTGTCACTCACGTCGGAGAGCCTACTAGACGGAGCAAGACCGGTCCGTCAGGCCCTCCCGGCCCTTCGGGGCCGGGCTGTCCGTACGAGTGGCGGGACCCCCGGGTCGGCGCAGCCCGCGCGCCGTGAGCCGTCCTTGTACGAGTGGCGGGACCCCCGGGTCGGCGCAGCCCGCGCGCCGTGAGCCGTCCTTGTACGAGTGGCGGGACTCGAACCCGCACGCCGTGAGGCAGAGCATTTTGAGTGCCCCGTGTCTACCGTTCCACCACACTCGCGAGGACTTCAGGCTAGCAGCACGTGCCCCTCCGCCCGGTCCGTCGTCGGCCCGACGGCGACCGCCGGAAGGCGCAGCTCGAACACCGCGCCGCCGAGCGCTCCCGTCCCGGACGCGTGCGCGAGTGTCCCGCCGTGCGCGACGGCGATCCCGCGGGCGATCGGCAGCCCGAGTCCGGCGCCGCCGGAGCGGACGTCGCGTGCGGCCTCGAGCCGGACGAGCCGGTCGAACACCCGCTCGCGGTCGGCCTCGGGGACGCCCGGTCCGTCGTCCTCGACGCGGAGGACCGCGACGGCGTCGTCGCGGGCGAGGGTGACCGTGATCGTGCCGGATCCCCCGGTGGCACGGGCCGCGTTGTCGACCAGGTTGCCGAGCACCTGCGCGAGCCGGTCCGGGTCGACCTCGGCGTGCACCGGGTCGTCCGGCGCGCGGAGGTCCAGGGTGACGGCGGGCAGCCGGAGCCGGAGCCGCTCCACCTCTGCGCGGACCCACGGCACCAGGTCGGTGGTCCGGCGTTCGAGCGCGATGCCCCGGTCCAGCCGGGCCATCGTGAGCATGTCGTCGACGAGCCGCGCTGCCCGGTCGGCCTGGCGGACGACGTGCACGGCGAGGACCTCTCGGGTGGCGGCGTCGTCGTCCCCGCTGCGCACGAGGGTGTCGGCCGCCGCGCGCACCCCCGCGACCGGGGTCCGGAGCTCGTGCGCGGCGTCGGACAGGAACGAGCGGACCCGCTCCTCGGCTGCGAGGGCCTGTGTCTCCGCACCCTCGACGGCGTCGAGCATCTCGTCGAAGGCGACCGCGACCCGGCCGATCTCGGTGTCGGTCCGGGACGGTCGGAGTCGCCGCCCGCGGTCCCCACCGGCGATCGACCGCGCGGTGTCGGTCATCTCGTCGAGTGGTCGGAGCGATCGACGCACGACGAGCACGACGCCGACCACCGCGACGCCCAGGAACGCTGCCGAGGCGCCGCCCATCACCCAGCCGAGCTGCGTGAGGGTCTCCTGGACGTCGCGGGTGCCAGCGGTCAGCGTGATCCGGGTGCCGTCGTCCAGCGTCGACCGGAGGGTCAGCACGCCGTCGTCGTCGGACACCGAGGACGCGGTGATCCGGGCGCCCGACGTCGTGCTCGTACCGGTGCTGGTGGCCGAGCCCGAGGTCGTGCCTTCCGACCCTGCGGCCCGCTTGCCGGCGGGGCCGGGCAGCCCGGCCGGATCGGGCGGGCCGGAGCGGAGCTGCTCGGGCGTCGGTCCTGCCTCGACCGCCGCGCCGTCGGGCTGCACGATACGGACTGAGAGCCCCTGCGCGGAGAGCCGGTCGGCCAGGTCGTCGGCGTCGAGCACCCCGACGAGGGCCGCCGCCGCCGAGGCCCGGTCACGCAGGCGGTCCTCGACCTGGGCCCGGAGCCGGGCGCCGAGGACGGCCTCGACCGCGACGACGAGTCCGGTGAGCAGCACGGCCAGCAGGGCGATGATCGCGACGACGGTGCGCAGCCGCAGCGAGGTGGTCCGCAGCGGGGACGTGGGCAGCGGCCCGGTCACGCGGCGCCCCGGTCCACCGCGAGCCGGTACCCGAGTCCGCGGACCGTGTGCACCAGGCGCGGGCCGTGCGCCTCCATCTTCCGGCGGAGCGCGCTGAGGTGCACCTCGACCAGGTTCGCCGCGACCGCGTCGTAGCCCCAGACCTGGGTCGTGATCTGGCCCTTCGACACCGTCCGCCCGCGGCTCTCGGCCAGGAAGCAGAGCAACCGGAACTCGGTCGCGGTGAGGTCGAGCAGCACCCCGTCCCGTCGGACCGTGGCACCCTCGGGGTCGATCACCAGGTCGCCGACCTCGATCACCGTCGGCACACGACCACGGCGGCGGAGCACGGCCGTCACCCGGGCCACGAGCTCGGCCATCGCGAAGGGCTTCACCACGTAGTCGTCGGCACCCTCGGCGAACCCGCGGAGTCGGTCGTCGAGCTCGTCGCGCGCGGTCATCATCACGACGGCGGCGTCCGACCGGGCCCGGATGCGTGCGGCGAGGAGGATGCCGCTCGGCCCGGGCAGCATCCAGTCGAGCAGGACGAGGTCCGGGACGGCTCGGTCGAGGTCGTCGAGGATCGTCCGGCCGTCGGGGGCCGCGGCGACGAGGTGTCCCTCGGCGCGCAGGGTCGAGACGACGGCGGTGCGGAGGGCGTCGTCGTCCTCGACCACGAGGATGCGTGCGGGTGCGTTCACGGCGGACACCGTACGGTCCGTCGTTGAGCACGGAGCATGGAGCCAGCTGGAGAACCCCTGTGCTTCAGTCCTGCTTCAGATTCGAGCTCGACCGTCGTCCTCGTCGGCGGACCACCCCGGTCCGCCACGGAGAACCGGAGACACCATGAACGACGAACTGCACGACGAGACCACGACCGACCGGGCCCCGCGCCGCCACCGCCGGCTCCGCGCGATCGGCATCGGCACCGCCGCGGCCGCGGTGCTCGTCCTCGGTGGGGTGGGCGTCACCGCGGCGATGGCCGACGGTGCCGGCAGCGGCCCGACCGTCACCGCCCCCACCGGCGCACCCAGCGGGGCGCCGACCGGCGCCCCGTCCGGAGCGCCGAAGGACGGGCCCGAGGGAGCGCCGTCGCCCGGGAAGGACGCCGCCGGCAAGGACGGCAAGGACGCTCCGGCGGCCCCGGGTTGCGTCGCCCTGCCCGCGCCGGGCAAGGACGCCCCGACCCCGCCCGCGCCGGGCAAGGACGCGAAGGCACCGAAGGACGCGCCCACCCCGCCCGCGCCCGGCAAGGACGCACCCACCCCGCCCGCGCCCAGGAAGGACGGGAAGGCGCCGAAGGACGCCCCGACCGACGCACCGACCCCGCCCAGCGCCCCGGAGCAGGGCGACCAGGCGACGCCCGCACCGACCTCCGGGTCCTGACCCGGATCGCGCCCGCTGCGGGAGGCGCACCCCGTCGGCCGCGCGGTCGACGCGGGGCGCGCCTCCCGGCCGGTGTCCCGGTCCCCGTCAGCGACGGTCGAGCGCCTCGATCGCCGCGACGAGACCGGCCCGCCGCGGCGACCGCCGCGGCAGCACCCCGAGCAGGGCGCGGAGCACCTGCGGATCCGCGGCGCCGTCCGCGGTCCGCGACCACGCCTGCAACGCGTCGATCCCACCGTCGGTCAGCACCGACTCGCGGAACCGGGACCGGACCGCGTCCCGCAGGTCGTCGACCCCCGGCGACGCCGACCCCGGCAGGACCGGTCCGGCGTACCCGTCGACGGCCTGGAGGCGCGCCCCGCGGTCGAGCGCGGACAGCACTGTCTCGACGTCGGTGCGGATCCCGGTCAGGCGGTACGGCCGCGACGACAGGTGCGCGCCCGGCGCGTGGTCCGCGAGGACGCGGCGGAGGCGCACGACCTCAGCCCGGAGCGTGGGGACCGCACGGCGGTCGCCGTAGACCGCGACCGCGAGGTCGGCTGCGGCGAGACCGCCGGGCGTGGACGCCAGGACGGCGAGCACCTCGGAGTGCCGCTCGGACAGCCGGACGGCGCGGTCGCCGGTCCGGAGGGTGGCGGTGTCGGAACCGAGCAGCGTCAGTTCGGCCGAGGCGGCACCGCGGCGGCCTCGGTCTGCTCGGTCTGCTCGGTCTGCGCGCGGGACGGTCGTCGAGGTCGCCCGCGTGGCGTTCCGGAGGGCGGTGAGGGCGATCTCCGCCTCGGCCGCGGCGGCTGTCGCCGTGAGGAGCGGCAGCGTGTGGCGTTCGACCGCACGGTCGTCGCCCGTGATGTCGAGGGCGCCGACGACCGAGCCGTCCGCCGCGTGCAGCGGGACGGCCGTGCAGGAGAACGCCTTCACGGCGGTGGCGTAGTGCTCCTCGGAGCGGATCTGCACGCCGCGGCCGAGGCGGAGCGCCGTCCCGGGGGCGCTGGTGCCGGCGTGCTCCTCGGCCCAGTCGGCACCGGCCGTGAAGCCCATGTCCTCGGCGGCGCGCCGGGCCGCGCGTGCGCCGTCCACCCACACGATGCACCCGGTGGCGTCGGTCAGCGCGACGACGCACTCGGCGGCACGGACGTCGTCGAGCAGGAGCCGACGGACCACGGGGAGCGCGGTGCCGATCGGTCCCTGGCCGCGGATGGCGTCGAGCTGGGCGTCGTCGAGCGCGAGCGTCGGCAGGCCGTCCGGGTCCACCCGGGCCGAGCGACGCCAGGACTCGGCGACGAGCGGGCGGAGCCCTGCGGGAGCGGGCACGGTGCCTCCCCTCGCAGGTCTCCGCCGCGCCGTCGCGGTCGGTGCCGTCAGCCTACGTCGGCCGCACCGCCGGGACCAGGCCCAGGTCCTCGAGCTCGGCGTCGGTCAGCATCCGTGAGCGGGTGAGGAACCGCTTGCCCTCGGGGACCTCGACCGAGAACCCGCTACCCCGCCCGTCGACGACGTCGATCGTGAGGTGGGTGTACTTCCAGTACTCGAACTGCGCTCGGGACATGTACACCTCGATGGGCGCTGTGACCTCCACGGGGTCGAGCTCGGGGACGTCGAGCGTGCCGAGCAGGACGTCGCCGGGACCGGTGCGGAACATCCCGACGGGGTAGCACATCGGGCTCGAGCCGTCGCAGCAGCCGCCGGACTGGTGGAACATCAGCGGGCCGTGCCGGGCCGTGAGCGCGCGGAGGAGCTCGGCCGCCTCCGGCGTGACGGCGACGCGGGCGGTGGTCCCGGGGTGCGTCATCAGGAGGATCCCCCTCCCGGCGCTGCTCCCTCGCCGTGAAGATGCGTCATCAGAAGAACCCCATCGGTCCCTCGGCGTACGAGACGAGCAGGTTTTTCGTCTGCTGGTAGTGGTCGAGCATCATCTTGTGGTTCTCGCGGCCGACACCAGACTGCTTGTAGCCGCCGAACGCCGCACCGGCCGGGTACTGGTGGTAGGTGTTCGACCAGACACGTCCGGCCTGGATGTCGCGGCCCGCCCGGTAGAGCGTCGTCGCCTCGCGGCTCCAGACACCCGCGCCGAGTCCGTACAGGGTGTCGTTGGCGATCCGGATCGCGTCGTCGTACCCGCTGAAGCGCGTGAGGGAGAGGACCGGTCCGAAGATCTCCTCCTGGAAGATGCGCATGCTGTTGTCGCCCTCGAACACCGTCGGGGTGACGTAGTACCCGCCGCTCAGCTCACCACCGAGATCCGCGCGCTCACCGCCCGTGAGGAGCTTCGCGCCTTCCTGCTTGCCGATGTCGATGTAGCTCAGGATCTTCTCGAGCTGGTCGTTCGACGCCTGGGCACCGATCATCGTCGACACGTCCAGCGGGTGGCCCTGCTTGACCGCGCGCACCCGGTCCAGACCGTCGGCCACGAACCCGTCGTAGATCTCCTTCGCGACCA
The DNA here is from genome assembly GCF_003349855.1 of Curtobacterium sp. AG1037. Classification (NCBI taxonomy): domain Bacteria; kingdom Bacillati; phylum Actinomycetota; class Actinomycetes; order Micrococcales; family Microbacteriaceae; genus Curtobacterium; species Curtobacterium sp. AG1037. Next base: position 78,061 of record NZ_QQAO01000004.1, read on the forward strand.
AGGCACGCGACGGGCACGTGCAGACCTCGCCCTGGTTGAGGTTGAAGAAGGCGAAGCCCTCGAGCGCCTTGTCGTAGAAGGCGTCCTTCTCCTGGGCGACGTCGGCGAAGAACACGTTCGGGCTCTTGCCGCCGAGCTCGAGCGTCACCGGGATCAGGTTCTGCGACGCGTACTGCATGATCAGGCGCCCGGTCGTGGTCTCGCCCGTGAAGGCGACCTTGCGGACGTCCGGATGCTGCGCGAGTGGAGCCCCGACCTCGAACCCGAAGCCGTTCACGACGTTGACCACCCCGGCGGGCAGCAGGTCCTCGATCAGACCGAGGAGCACGTGGATCGACGCGGGCGTCTGCTCGGCGGGCTTCAGCACGACGCAGTTGCCGGCGGCGAGTGCCGGTGCGAGCTTCCACACCGCCATCAGGATCGGGAAGTTCCACGGGATGATCTGCGCGACCACCCCGAGCGGCTCGTGGAAGTGGTACGCGACGGTGTCGTGGTCGATCTCCCCCGTCGAGCCCTCCTGCGCGCGGATCGCGCCGGCGAAGTAGCGGAAGTGGTCGATCGCGAGCGGGATGTCCGCGCCGAGCGTCTCGCGGATCGGCTTGCCGTTCTCCCACGTCTCGGCGACGGCGAGCATCTCGAGGTTCTGCTCCATCCGGTCCGCGATGCGGTTCAGGATGTTCGCGCGCTCGGTGACGCTCGTCCTGCCCCAGGCGGGGAAGGCCTTCCACGCGGCGGCGACGGCCTTGTCGACGTCCGTGGAGTCGCCCCGCGCGACCTCGGTGAAGGTCTTCCCGGTGACCGGGGTCGGGTTCTCGAAGTACTGCCCACCCGTCGGCGGGACGTACTCGCCACCGATGTAGTGGTCGTACCGGGAGCGGAAGGCGACGAGCGCTCCGTCCTCGCCCGGTGCGGCGTAGGTGGTCGGCGATGCTGCGATGGTCATGGTGGTGCCCTCTCGACGACGGTGTCGACGGCGCACGGTCTGCGCGCCTCGGGCGGGACGCTACGGCGGCGGGGGTTGCAGCGGGTTGCGAGGCGGCCCCGCCCCGGCGCTGCGCGCCGCCGTCCCGGTATGGTCGGTTGCATGGGGATCGAGCACCCGCTGGTGGACGGGACCGGCGACGGCTACGTCGTCAGCGAGACCGTCGGGCGGCTCGTGGCGCTCACCCCGATGCGCGCGGACCTCGTCGTCCAGGCCTCGGCTGCCGGACTCCGGGTGGTGTTCCTGACCCCGGAGACCTCCCGCCTGACCGAACCGTTCCGGCAGGTCCTCGACGCGGCCGACGGACGCTGGGTCGTCCGGTCCGGTAACGGCGCGCTGCGCGACGGGTCGACCGGCACGTCGCTGCTCGGACTCGCCGACGCCTTCCGCGCCCCGGGGACCACCGACGCCGTCGACCCGCGGTACCTCGAGGTCCCGCGACCGGAGCAGGTGCAGTTCGTGGTGTCGGCGTCGATCCGCCACCGCCCCGACGCCGGCACACGTCTGGGTCGGGCGTGGGAGACGTTCGCCGCGCTCGGGCCCGGCACGACCCCGAGTGGTTGGGGCTCGCACGAACCGGTCGAGGCCGACTGGGACAAGGACACCCTCACCGCTGCCGCACGCGCACGGATGCCGCAGGACGCCCGGTTGGTGGTCGTCGGCGACGAGCGGGCGCCGCTGGCCGGGTCGCTCACCGCGCGGCGTACCGAGCACGGCGTGGAGGAGGTCGTCTCCGGCCTGGTCGGCGTCGGGGTCCCCGGCAGCGATGCGGTCCAGCGCGCGCACGACGCCGCGACCGTGCTGCTCGGCGACCTGTGCCGCACTGCGCTCCCGCTGGTCGCGATGGTGTTCGCCCGCGTCGGCTCGGCCGACCTGACCGTGCGCCCGACGCTGGAGCAGGACCCCGAACCCGTGGCGATGCTGCTCGGCGCCCCCGCCGTCAAGGGCCTCGGACTCGACGTCGACGAGATGCGCGACCGGTTCGGAGCCGAACGGGTCGGCCGTCCGCGGGTGCCGTCGCTCGTGCTGCGGTTCCGCGACGGCCCCTCGCGCCCGGACGCCACCGGGTGGGAACGCCTGCGCCCGGTGGTCGACCACCTGGGCCGCGACGCCCTCGAACGCCTGACCGGCCGCGACCTCGGCGCCGGACGGACCCCGCAGGAGGAGCAGCACCGTGCCCCGTGAACTCACGATCCTCGGTCCGACGCTCGTCGGTGACGCCGAGTTCCGCCCCGCCGCCGCCGCGGTGGACGCCGGGATCGGCCTGCGACTCGTCCGCGGCGGACTGGTCGGACGCTTCACGGACGCGGACGGACGGGTCGTCGCCACCGTGCAGCACCCCCGCCGCGTCCGCTCGGACACCGAGGTCCGTCGCCTGCTGCCCGACCTCACCGAGCTCCCGCCCGAGGCGGAGGGTGGCGGCTGGTGGTGGACCGACGTCTTCGTCCCCCTGCACGACGACGCCGGGTCCGTCGGCACCGCACTGGCCGAGGCGATCGCGGACCACGCGCACGCCGCGCTCTCGACACAGGACGGTGGCCCGCGATGACCGACGACCCGCTCTTCGCCAGCCTCTTCGCCGCTGTGCAGGCAGCGCCCGACGACGTCGCCCTGCGCGGCCAGGTCGCGCAGCTGCTCCTGCAACGCGGCCGGGCGGCCGAGGCACTCCAGCACGCCGCCGTGGTGCTGCAGCTGGACCCCGGCAACGCGCTCGCCCTGCACGTGCTCGCGGACGCGAGCGCCGCGCTCCGGACGCACGGACCCACCGACGTCGGCGACGCGGCCACCGGCACCGAGCCTCCCGGCCGTCCCGAGGAGGCGTTCGACTGGCGACGTGCCGAGGCGGAGCTGGGACGCAGCGTCCCGCCGCCCTTCGTCGAGTCCGCCGGCCGCCCGCAGGACGGGCCGACACCGCCGAACGAGCCGTCGGACGGGCCGTCGGCCGTGCCGTCGGACGTGCCGGAGAAGATCCGGCTCGACGGCGAGGGCGAGCACGTCGTCGACGTCGAGGTCGAGCGGCCTGACGTCACCCTCGACGACGTCGGCGGACTCGCGGACGTCAAGCAGCGCATCCGCGAGTCCTTCCTGGAACCGATGCGGCACCCGGAGATCGCCGCGGCCTTCGGGCAGACGCTGCGCGGTGGGCTCCTGCTCTACGGACCACCCGGGTGCGGCAAGACCTTCATGGCGCGGGCCATCGCCGGCGAACTCGGCGCGCACTTCGTGACCGCGCGGATCGACCAGGTGCTCGACCCGTACCTCGGCAACACGGAGAAGAACCTGCACGCGGTCTTCGAAGCGGCTCGGGCGCAGACGCCGGCGGTGCTCTTCTTCGACGAGATCGACGCGCTCGGCGCCCGACGGTCGAGCATCGGCAGCGGCTGGAGCGGACTGCGGCAGATGGTGAACCAGCTGCTGCTCGAACTCGACTCCGTCGGGTCCGAGAACGACGGGTTGTTCGTGCTCGCCGCGACGAACAGCCCGTGGGACGTGGACCCGGCGTTCCTGCGCCCCGGACGACTCGACCGGATGACGCTCGTGCTGCCGCCGGACGCCCCCGCGCGCGAGGCGATCCTGCGCCACCACTTCGCACGACGCCCCATCGCCGGCATCGACCTCGGACAGGTCGTCGCGGCGACGCAGGACTTCTCCGGGGCCGACCTGGCGCACCTCGTGACCTCGGCAGCAGAACAGGCGATGGCCCGCTCCGTCGCCGCGGGTGAGATCCAGCCGCTCGTGATGGCGGACGTGCAGCACGCCCTCGGCCAGGTCCGACCGTCGACGGGCTCGTGGCTCGTGACCGCGAAGAACGTCGCCGCGTTCGCGAACGCCGACGGCCGGTACGACGACCTGGTGGTGTACCTGAAGCAGAAGCGTGTCCTCTGACGCCACCGAGTCGGTCGTCGCGCGGGCCGGGTCGCTGCGGGCCCTCGGGCAACTCGACGCCGCCGAGCGACTGCTGCAGGACGCGCTCGGTACGGCTCCGGGCGACGCTGCGCTGCTGACGGAGTGGGCCGCGCTGCTGCAGGCGCGTGGCGACCTGCTGCAGGCCGAGCAGGCCGCGCGGTCCGCGCTGCAGGCCGCTCCCGACACGCTGCCCCCGTACCTGCGGCTGGTGGCCGTGCTCATCGTGGCCGGCCGGGCCCCGGAGGCGCTGACCATCACCTCGCAGCTGGTCGGCATGGCACCCGACGTCGCCGGCGTGTGGGCACAGCACGCGCTGGCGAGCATCGACGGGCGTGGCCGCCGCATCGAGCAGGTCCGGCACGCGTACCACCGGGCGCTCGAGCTGGAGCCGGGGTCTCCGGACTGGCACACGGTCGCTGCCGTCTGCGAACGGGTGCACGGCAACACCGGACTCGCGCGGGGGTTCGTCGCTGCGGGGCTCGAGCGGGCGCCGCAGCACCCGGCACTCCTGGCGCTCCGAGCCGAGTACGCACCCGTGGCCGAGCAGCCCGGGTTGTTGCTCGACCTGCTCGTCACCAACCCGGGTGACGAGGAGTCGCGGGAACTACTCGACGCGGCTGTCACCTGGGAGCGTCGAGCAGCGTCCGCTGTCGCGCTCGTCCCGGTGGTCGTCGCGGCCGTCGCGCTGGCAGGACCCGGTCTCCCCGGAGCCGTAGCGGCGACCATCGCCGCGGCCGGGGGCGCCGCCGCGGTCTGGGCGGCGCTGCGGCGGTACCGACGGCGTCGTGATCGGCTGCCGGCGAGCTACCTCGCCACGCTGAGCCGGCGCGGATCCGTCGTCGCCCGATGGGCCGCGATGGTCGCGACCGGGTCGGTCGTGTTCGGTGTCGCCGTGCGCTGGGTGGCGGTCGGCGTCGACGGTCCCGCCTGGGAGCTGGCCAGCGCGTGGGTGCTCGGCACCGCGGTCGTCGCGGGGCTGCTGTCCGTCGCGGCGCCGCTGCCCGGGGACGACCGGGTGCTCCGTGCCGCACGGGCCCGGACCGGGCGGGTGCTGTGGGGCGTCGGGTGGCGTTTCGGCAGCCTGCGCCAGGAACTCGCGCTCTGGACCGGGCTCGGGGCCGGGGTGCTCGGGCTGGTGGTCGCCGCGACCGGATCGTCCGACGGCGCACCAGCGGGACTCGTCACCGCGTCGGCGTGGCCGATCGCCCTCGTCACGGCGACGGCGTTCGTCGAGGCCGTGCGCGCTGGACGGTTCGCGCCGCAGCGGTACCTGCGGAGTCTCGGCATCCGCTACCGGCTGCTGGCGCTCGCCGGGCTGACCATCGGGCTCGTCGCGATCGGCGCCGTGGGGCTGCAACCGCCGGGTGCGCGCGGGACGTCGGACCGCGAGCCCGCTCCGGTCAGCACGTTCACGGTCCCAGGAGCGCCAGCGCCGGGCTCCCCGGTGTCGGGAGCACCCGTGCCGGTGCCGTCGTTCTCGGTACCGAGTTTCGACTTCCCCACCATCCCACCGCTGACCGGAGGCACCTGACCATGGACGTGACCCCCCGCCCGGACGTTCCTGGACGGCGTCCGCATCCAGCACGAGCGTGGCTGGTCATCGCTCCGTGACCGCCCCGAGCAGTACGCCATCGGCACGTGGCGCTGTTGGCTCGTCGCCTCCGGGCATGGTTCCGCGGGGCGCCCACTGCGCGTCGGGCTGTACCTCGGTGCGGAGGACTGGACCATGCCGTTCCCGAACGACCCCGACCACGCGCTGACCCCGGAGCAGGTCGCCGACGGCCTCGCTCCGACGCTCGACGATCGGGCGCGCCAACTGGATCCGGACTACCCGGCGTGGTTCGCGGCGCTGCTCGAGCGCTGCGGACCCGGGACGGTGCCCGTATTCCAGGGCGAGGGACTCCTTCGAGGCGCGGAACCGGCGTGCGTCGGACCCGATGGTGCGGTGGAAGCGCTCGAACTCGGTCCGGAACCACCGGAGCCGACGCGCGATCGAGGTCAGTTCGACCTCGGGCCGTAGCCCGGCGCCCGCGTCAGCGAACGCGCGACGGCGTCGACCCCCGCAGACACCGGCGTCATCCTCCGGCGTGGCCGGGCTGGGGGCTCTGCAACGCAGGTACGCGGTCGCGGTCGCGGTCGGTCAGCGTGCCCACTCCGGGACGAACCGCGCGCCGCGCCCCTGCGCGGCGAACTCCGCGCGCCAGGCATCGAGTCCCGGCACCGGATCTGCGTCGATCCGGGGAACGCGGGGATCGGCAGCACCGAAGTCGAGCCGGTCGTCGTACACGAACGAGTACGAGAACGATCCGGCCGAGGTCAGGTGGAGCTCGGCGCCGATCCAGGTTCCCTTCTCCGGTTCGGCCGCGGAACGCCGGAGCACGCGGAACTCGTCGACCATCGGGTCCGGCACCTGCACCGGGGTGGTCTGTCCTGCGGAGACGACTGCGCCGCGCGCTGTGTGTTCGCTCCCGCAGAACCCCACGAAGAAGTCCGCCGAGTCGAAGGTGCCACCCTGTGCCAGCCACCGGTACGCGTTGCCGGCGAGCGTCGACTGAGCCTGCTGCGTGGCGACGATCGACCCTGCCGGTGCGGACTGCTCGGACTGTTCCGTGGGGGTCTTCCCTGGTGCCAGCAGTTCGGCCGGGATCTGCGGGTGCACGTGCGCCACGAGGGCGGCCGGCAGGTGCAGTTCCCGCGGACCCGGGTTGACCAGGATGCCGCTGTCGGGGACGGCGATCCCGATGACCCGTGCGCCCGTCAGGACCACCACGTCGTTGGCGGTCGGCAGGTCGATCTGCAGGCTGTGCTGCTCCCCGGTGAACACGGCCAGGGCAGGGCCGTCGTCCCGGTGCGTCACGATCGGGAAGGCCGTCTCGCCGTCGATGTGCATCGGCACCAGGAGCGGACTCGGGACGAAGCTGTCCACGAACTCACCGAGTGCTGACGGGTCGACCAGGGCACGACCGAGTCGGGCGTCGAGGTCCGGGTTCTCCATGCCGGTCACTGGTCGAACCGCCGTGCGATCTGCCAGTCCACGATGTCGGTGATCGCGTCGGTCACGTCGTCCTCGGCGCGGTCCGGGCCGTTCGGGGTGTCCAGCTCGGCTGCGAGGGCGGCACACGAAGCGGTGTCGTGGACGAACCGTCGGAGCAGCGGCCCGGTGGCAGCGGCTGCGACCTGCTCGAGTGCGCGGTCGTCGACCTCGCTGTGGAGGAGCTCCGTCGCGGGCGTGTCCGCACGGAGCGCCCGCACGATCTCCTCTGACACGGCGTCGAACACCTCGGACCAGCGTGCCGACGACGCCAGCGATGCGCGCGCCGGCGGCCAGGTGGGCGCCGCAGCGATCGCCCGCTCGACGGCAGCGCCGTCCCCGGGCTGACGCTCGGTGACCTCGCCTGCCACGAGCGCCCGCAGCCACGCAGGGACGTGCTCAGGCGACCGCGGGTGCCGGGCGAGTTCTTCCCCCCACGCCTCATCGAGTGGCAGCGCCAGGTCGACGTCCGAAGGGTCGAGGTCCGGGATCAGCCGGTCGAACCAGACGCGGCCATCCCAGTTGTACGAGAACGAAGAACTGCCGGACGCCCGGTCGACATCGAGGGAGGCGGAGAACCAAGCTCCCCGTTCAGGATCAGCCATCACCTCGCGGAGTTGTTCCCAGAGGTCCTGGAACTGCCCTCGGACGCGCATGGATCCGAGAGAACCGTCTGCCCGGGTGAATCGACTGACCATCGTGCCCATCGAGCCCACCTCGGCCACGATGAACCGAGCCGTCACCCAGTCGTCGTGGGGGCCGAGCAGCCGACCTGCTTCCGCCACGATCCGCGCTTCGAGGGTTTGTTGTTCCGCTGTCACATCTCTCCAGAGTGCAGAGCCGCAACACGGCGGCTCATGGGGTCGGGGCGTTCGAGAACCGGGCCGATCGAATCGGGCCGTCACCGATCTGGTATTCCACATCGTACCTCGACGGCCGGAATCCGTCCGGGTACGTCAGGTTCACTTCGACACGGACCGATCTGCCGGAGTCGATCGCCGCCGCCCACTGGTTCTCGAGGGCCTTGTAGGCTCCGAGGTTGACCTTGCTCCACTGTGCCGTGAGGTTGATGCCCTCACCCGGGCCACCGAAGAGCGTCGCGAAGATGTGGCCGCCGTGGTCGACGCGCAAACGGTCCGCCCCTCCCGCTGCGGTCTGCTGCCCACCGTGCCGAGACCGGTTCTCGAGCTCCTTGACCACTTGGTCGAGGTGACCCTCGGCGTGCACGACCCGTGCGTGCTCGTCGGTCTCGTAGACCCACTTGCCGCCGTCGATCTCGTAGCGCGTGTTCGCCTCGATCGCCTTGTGGTAGAGGTCGGTGTTCCACGCCCCCTTGCTGCCGGAGTCGTACTGGCGCACCGTCCGCTCGACGCCGTCGTCCCCCAGGTGCGTCGTCGGCGGTGTGTCGTGCGGGGCAGGAGCGTCCCCGTGCTGGGCTGGCGGGGTGTCGTCGCCGTGCGCGGGGCTCGGGGTGTCGTCGTGCGCGCCGGCCGGGGTGTCCCCGTGCGGTGCAACGGGCGAGTCACCGTGTGCACCGGCCGGAGTCTCGCTGTGCGCGGCAGTCGGCGTCTCGTCGTGCGCGGCAGTCGGCGTCTCGCCACGTTCGACGGACGGGTGGCCGGCGTTCGGAGGGTCGACGTGCGGAGCCGGCGCCTCAGGACGCGCCGCGGGAGTCGACGGGGCATCGGCGTGCGACGCGGAGGCGGAGGGCGCATCCGCCCGCGGAGCCTCGGCGTGCGGAGCGGGGGCGGACGGCGCGTCCGCGTGCGGCGTCGAGACGTCGACCTTGCCCGCGTCGCCGACCAGGTCGACGCCCGTCGTGGGCAGGTCTCCCTCGCGCGTCACCTTCGCGACGTCACCCGCATCGACTCCGCGGACGCCGTCGACCAGGTCACCCACAGTGAGACCGTGGCCCACGTTCACGAACTCGTCGGCCCCGCGCGCTGCCCGGGCCGCGTCGTCCACGAACCCACCGGCACGCGCGACGTCACCCGCCGCGTCGGCAGCCGCAGCGGTCGCGTGCGCGCCGGCACTGGCCTCGCCCGCGCCCGGGATGAAGAGCGTGCCGATGTTGAACGCGCTCGCGCCCGCGGTGCCGCCCGGGTCGTCGACCCACGACTGCGCGATGTTGTAGCCGTCCCACGAGGACGACTCCCACCACTGGTCGGGGAGCTTCAGCCCGACGAGTCCCCCGACGGTGTCCGCGAGGGCGGTGGTGTCGTCGTGCCCCCAGTCGGACAGGAACTGCTGGGTGTCCTTCGGCAGGAAGTCGCCGAGCGGGCTGTTGCCGAGTGTGTTGACGACGGTGCCGACCGGGGTCAGCGCCGAGGCGAGGTGCCCGAGCCCGAGCCAGGCGCCTCCGTACGTCTGGCCGGCGCGCCCGAAGGCGTCGTCGACCATGTCGGACCGTCCGGTGATGCCGCCGGCGATCGCCTCGGCGTACCAGGGGATGCCGGTGCCGTCCCAGCCGGTCAGGAGGGAGCTGAGACCCTTCGCCATGCCGCCGAGTCCGTCCACGACGACACCCTTCACCAGGTGTGCGGGGAACCCGGCGGCCTTCTCGCCGCAGGACTCCTTGCGGTCACCGGTCGACCCCCACGGGGTGTCGATGTCGCTCTCGCCCGCCCACGGCAGGGACGCCTCCGCCGCGGCCATGATCTGCGCGGGGGTGCCGGTGCTCGTGCCGGGGAGCGGTGCCAGGCAGGCGGCGGCCAGGATCGCGTTCGCGCAGGTCTGCTGCGCCGCGAGCCACTCCTCTGCCAGGTCGGCACCCCGGCGGATCAGCCGGTTGTTCTCGTCGACCATGTCCGGGTCCTGGTCCCACGACGTGATCTCGACCTTGGTGCCCGTGATCAGGCTGACACCCATCGTGCTGACCGCCTGGGACGCGATGACGTAGCCGTCGTCGGAGTCCTGCATCCGCGGCTGGAAGTTCTTCGCGCGGCGGACGAAGTCCTCGGCCTCGGTCTTCAGCGTGTCGAGTTCGGTCTTGATCGGCCCGACGGTCTCGGCGTAGGTCGACAGTGCGGACGCGACGGAACCGAGCCCGTCGCCGACACTCGTGGTCGCGGTGCCGACCGGCGTCATCACCGAGTACAGGTGCTCGGCACCGTCCGACTGGTACGACCCGGAGATCGCCTGCCAGGCCCGGACGGTGTCACCACCGCCGGTCGTGATGGTCGTGCCGAGGGTCGAGATCGTCGATGCGCCGGACGACACGGCAGCGGCGTCGATCTTGTCGCCGGGCAGCTTGCTCGGGTCGATGAGGCTCACTGCTGCACCCCCAGGATCGACAGGTCGCCGTTCGTGGCGGCGACGCCCGCGTTCGTCTCCATCGTGGCGGCGATCTCCTCGTCACCCGCGACGACCGCGTTCGTCGCGGCGACGGCACCGTCGATCGCCGCCGGCACGTGCCGCGTGATCGTGGTGACGTCGGCCGACATCGCGTCGAAGAACCGGGACAGCGCACCGTTGATCAACTCGGACTGCGCCCCCGTGGCGACGGTCTGGACCGCACCGTCGATCTTGCCGAGCGCGTCCATCACGGGCTGGCTCTTCGTCGCGACGTCCGTCAGGACGCTCTTCACCCCTGCGGGGTCCACCCTGTAGGTCATGGCTCACCTCGATCCACCCCGCCTGGACGGCGGGACGGCCCGGAATCAGGTCGTCAGCCGATGCTGTCGACGGCGCTCTTGGCCTTCTGGACGGTCTGCTGCGCGGTCTGGTCGGTCGACTGCAGCGAAGTGCGGAGGGTCGCGATGATGCTGCGGACCTCGGTCGCCGCGTTCTTCCAGCGCAGTTCCTTCGCCTGGTACTCGTCGGACACACCGTCGGCCTGGTAGTCGCTCATCGCAGCGCGGACGTCGCCGTCCCGCTGGTCGATGAGCGCCTCGAGCTGCGCGGCGAGCCGGTTGAAGTTGTCCTGCGCGCTCTGCGACGCGGCGACGTCGTAGTCGCGGCGGTCTGCCTGGTTGCCTGCCATGGTGGTCCCCCTCGTCTCAGTGACCGGCGCCGAAGCGCGCTGCGTCGAAGTTCACGGTGCCGGCAGCCTGTGTGGCGTCGTCCGCCATCTGCTGGTCGCCCTGGCCGAACGCGGTGTCCATCCCACCGATGCCGCTGAGGACCGCTGCGAGCGCGGCGTTCAGCTCGTTCGCGACCTGGTCGGACTGCGCCTTGAAGCGGTCGAACGCCGCTCGGCCGGCGCCGTTGAACTTGCCCTGGAGCGGTTCGGCCGCGGCGAGCAACGCCTTGACCTGGGCTCCGAGGTCCTGCGAGGCGCTCCCCGTCCTCTTGCCGAGCTGACCGAGCGTGTCGGCCCCCATCGCGAACTTCACGTCTTCTTCCCCTCGATCGGTCGTGCGTCCCTGCGTCAGCGAGCAATTGTCGTCGATCCGTACCCCCCGTGCAAGGGGCACGCCGGAAGCCTGGACGATGCCTCAGGAGCGCCCCGGCGTCCGACGTGGCTGCTAACCTCGGACGCCTGCGACCACGCGGATCCACGGGGAGGAACCGATGCCGAGCGCGCTCGTCGGCTCGTTGAGCTGTGCACGGTGTTCGCGCATCCTCGCGTCCGGTGAGCGGTTCTGCACGCGGTGCGGCGCACCGCAGGTCCGAGCAGCCACCGGTGCCGCGACGTCCACCGCCGCCGGCCTGCTCACGGGGGTCGTCCCCGCGAACGCGACCCGCCGCCGGACGGTGGTCGTCGTCGACCTGCTGGCCACGATCCTCCCGGCCGTCGCCGTCGCCGTCGCCGTCGCCGTCGCCACCGCGTCCACCGGCCCGACCACCTGGATCGTCGCGGCTGTCGGCGTGGCCGCCCTGGTGCTGGTGGTGCAGCTCGTCGCGACGGTCCGCTCGGGACGGACGGTCGGACTCGCGGTCTGTCGAGCGCGCCGCGTGGACGTCCTGACCGCGCTCCCCCCGTCGGTCCTGACCGCGGTCCGTGCCACCCTCGCACCTTGGTCGGGCCCCTCCACCATCACCGCCGACCTCCGGCGTGGCCGCGACCCGCTCACCCCGGCGCGTGCCCCGCTCGACCGCCAGGAGCTCGGACCCGCTGTGGTGCCGGCCGCGCCCGCGCCCACGGAGGGTCGGCGGGCCGCCCGGGCACGACCGCCCGCCGGGGGTCCCGAGATCTCGGCGCACGGCGCGACGACGACCCGACGAGGCGACCGGCGGGACGCAACCCGCCTGCTCGACGTGCGGCTCGTCCCCACCACCGGCGACACGATCGTCGTCCGCGGCACCCTCCTCGTCGGCCGGCGTCCCGAGTCCGACTCCCCCGACGTGACGGTGCTCGCGCTCCCGGACATCGCGCGCACGCTGTCCCGGAACCATGCGGTGCTCGAGTGGACGGACGAGCTCCTGTGGGTGACCGACCTGCACACCACGAACGGCACGACCATCACGTCACCCGAGGGGACGGTGCAGCCGCTCGTGCCCGGGCAGCGCACGGCGGCGGCACCGGGTTGGCGCGTCGAGCTCGGCGAGCGGAGCTACACCGTGACCGCGGGCACCCGTGCAGCGCCCCCAGCCCCACGACCGGACCACGAGGAGACGACAGCCCGTGCCTGACAACGACGACACGATCCTGCTCGAGTCCGTGCGGACCCACCGGGTCCGGCTCCGCGGTGCGTTCCTGATCGGTGGGCTGACCGAGCGACGCACCGTCAACGACAACGTCCGGCGACTGATCGGCAGCACGGTCCTGGCTGCCGTGGTGTGCGCCGGCTGCGTGGGGACGGCATTCGTCCTCGGTGCGATCCGTGACGGGCAGGTCGGGGGTTCGACCTCGACCGTGCCGTCGAGCCCCGCGACCCCCGCCGGAGGCGCCCGGTGACCGACTTCACGCGCCTCACCGTCGTGGGTGCCACGCGCCGCGCGACGCTCGTCATCCCGAGCGACGAGACCCTCGGATCACTCGTCCCCCGGCTGGTCGAGCTGCTCGACGAGCGCGTCGCCCCGGTGGCCCGGCCGCTGACGCTCCTGCGGTCGACCGGGGAACAGCTCGACCCGACCGCGACGGCAGCCGAACAAGGGGTCGCGGACGGCGAGGTGCTGCGGCTGCTCCGGCTCGACGAGGCGCCGCCGCCGCCCGAGGTGAGCGACGTCACGGACGCGGTGAGCGACGCACTCGGCTCACGCGCCGGTCTCTGGGACGCTCGCGCGCGGCTCGTCGTCGGCGCGGTCGGCGTCGGAGCGCTGACGCTCGCCGCCGGGACGACCGCGCTCGGGGCGCCCGGCCTCGCGGCGGTCCCGGCGGTGGCCTGGCTGGTCTGCGTGCTCGGCGGTCTCGGAATCGCGCTCGCCGGCGCCCGCGCGGTCGCGTGGACACTGCTCGGTGCGGCCGTCGGCCTCGCGGTGCCCACGGCTGCCGGCCTGGAGGCGCTGCTCACCTCGTCCGGTCCGTCCGGATCCGTGGACCCGGCCCTGGCGGCGCCGGTCGCGACGCTGGTCTGGCTCGCGCTGTTCCTGGTCGCCGGGCTCGGCCGCCGCTCCGCGCCGGCGTCGCTCGGCGCAGCAGTGGGGGTCGTCGGCGCCGGTGCAGCGACGCTCCTCGCCGCGACACCGATGACCGCCGCCGAGGGCGCAGGGGTCCTCGCCACGGCCGCGGTCGTCGTGGTCGGCCTCGTCCCCTGGTACGCCATGTCACTGTCCGGACTGACCGGCCTCGACGACCAGGTGATCGCGGGCAGGCTGGCGCAGCGCAGCACGGTTCTCACCACCGTCGACCGCGCCTACCGCACCCTCACGTGGTCGACCTTCTCGGTCGCGTCGACGCTCGGGATCGCACTCGTCGGCGTCGCGGCCGGCCCCGCCCCCTGGGCACCGTGGCTCGGCGTGGCCCTCGTCCTCGTCACGGCGCTGCGGACCAGGGCCTTCCCCCTCGCGACGCAGGTCGGAGCGCTCTGGGCCGCGGTCCTGCCCGGTGTCGTCGTGGGCGTCACCCGGCAGCTGCACGGATCGGACGGCGTGCTCGCCACGGCGGTGCTCGGCGGACTCGCCGTGGTCGTCGCCCTGCTCGTGCTCGTCGCACCCGCACGGCACCAGCGCGCCTCGCTCCGACGGCTCGGGAACGTGCTCGAGACACTCGCGGTCGTCTCGCTCGTCCCGCTCCTGCTCGGCGTGTTCGGGGTCTACGAGCAGCTCCTCGGGGCGTTCTGATGGGTGCGCTCGGCTCGCTCGTCCGCTCGGCGCCCGCCGCGCTGTTCGGGGCCACGGCGGCGCGGACCAGCGTGCTGCGGGATGCCGACCGCGCGGTCCGGGCACCCCTGGCGCTGAGTCGTCGGATCGGCTTCGTGCAGCTCGCCGGCGGCGTCGGTGCCTCCACGACCGCCGCCCTGGTCGCGAACCTGGTCGCGCACCGCCGCCAGGGCCCCGTGCTCGGGGTCGACGCGGCCGCCGGCGCACGGTCGATGCTGTGGCACGCCGGGCTGCCGGACGCGCCGCCAGCGGGCACGGCCGGACGTCGCCCGGACCCGGTCTCGGCCGCCGATGCGACCGCTGGCCTCGTCCGCACCGGGTCGGGGCTGTACACGCTCGACGTCCGTCCGGCGCCGGACGACGACGAGCAGGGTTCGCCACCGCGTCAGGCGACCGAGTCGACGTGGGCGGACGCCGTCGCCCCCGTGACCCGCTTCTTCGACGTCGTCTGCACCGACTGGGGTGTCCGGCTGCCGGGCGTCGACCTGACGGCGGTGGCGTACGCCAGTCACGCGGTGTGCCTGGTGGCCCGGAGCGACCGGGCGTCGCTCGAGCGTGCGGTCTCGGTCGTCGACGCCCTGCGGTCGCTCGAGCACGCCCCGGTCGTCGTGGTCGCGGCCGTCGACCTCGGTGCCGGCGGCGCGCGGGCCGTCGACGCCGTCCGGTGGCCACCCGGCACGGTGTCCACCGTCCCCACGGACCGTGCCCGCCGCAGCGACGTCCCGCGATCGAGTCGGGACCTGACCGTCGCCACACGCACCGCCCACGTCCGTCTCGCCGCCGCGCTGCTCACCCCGGGGAGGACCGCACGATGACCCGTCGACTCGTCCACCGCCCGACCCGGGTCAGCCGACCGCTCCGCGAGGAGCCGACGGAGCACCTCGCTCCCCCGCC
The DNA here is from genome assembly GCF_003349855.1 of Curtobacterium sp. AG1037. NCBI lineage: Bacteria > Bacillati > Actinomycetota > Actinomycetes > Micrococcales > Microbacteriaceae > Curtobacterium > Curtobacterium sp. AG1037. Next base: position 93,078 of record NZ_QQAO01000004.1, read on the forward strand.
GGCGCTCCCGGAGGGACCGGTCGGCGGCGTCCCGATCCAGACGCTGCTCCCCGTCGTCGGCTCGCTGTCCTCGATCGTGATGATCGTCGTGCTCCGGAACGCGAACCCGGTGTTCATGGTGATCGGTGCCGTCGTCCTCGTCGTCGCGCTCGTCGGCGGCATCGGCATGGCGCTGTCGCAACGCGGCAACCAGGCCAGGACGCGACGGTCCCAGCGCGAGCGCTACCTCGACTTCCTCGAACGGACCCGGACCGAGATGCGCGTGCGCGCCCGCGACGTCCGAGCGAAGGCGACCGTGCTCAACCCCGAACCCGACGCACTGGTCGAGGTCGTCCGTGACCCGGCGCGGCTCTGGGAGCGGCGCCGCGGTCACGACGACTTCCTGCGGGTCCGTGCGGGCGTCGGCGACGTGCGGTGGTTCGACCTGGTGCTGCCCGACGACGACAACCCCGTGCAGCCGTTCGACCCGATCATGCTCGACGAGGCGAAGACCGTGGTCCGGCACTACGCGAGCGTCGCGGGCATGCCGGTCACCGTCGACCTCGACCGGGCCGGGCACGTCGCCGTCATCGGCGACCGCGAACGGGTCCTCGAGACCGCCCGCGGCATGATCGCGCAGCTCGCCGCCTTCCACTCGCCCGAGGACCTGCACCTCGCGCTGGTGCACGCCGCCGGTGCCGCCGACGACTGGCGGGGCTTCGACCTGCTGCCGCACGCGGTCGACGACGAACTGCTCGACGGGGACGTCCCCGCGCGCCGCATCGCTCCGGACGTGCCGGCCCTGCTCGGTGTGGTCGGCGGCGAGCTGGCGGACCGGGCACAGTTCGCCGCGACCGCGAAGCGCAGTGCCGGTACGAGCGACCAGGCCGAGAACTCCCGGCTCGTCGTCTTCGTCGACGACCACGGCCACGTCGCCTCCGACCTGCCGGTACCCGACGCCGACCTCGGTCTCGCGGACCTGCAGGTCACGACGGTGCACCTGCTCTCCGACCGGCTGCACGAGCCGTCGGACGTCACGGTGCGGGTGCTCGTCGAGGACGACACCGCGACGGTGACCGATGCTCGACGCGAGGCCGACGGCGAGGTGGTCGAGACCCGCTTCCGGACCGACCGGGTGCCGGCGACGACGTTCGAGACGCTCGCACGCGAGCTGGCGCCGCTCCGGTTGAGCCTCACCGCGCAGGACGCCGCGGAGTCCACGGACGGCATCGGCATCGCCGAGCTGCTCGGGATCGGCGACGTCTCCGAGGTCTCCCCCGAGCAGGTCTGGCTGCCCCGGTCGCCGCGGGACTTCCTCCGCGTGCCGATCGGTCTGGACGACTTCGGCGCCCCGGTGCTGCTCGACCTGAAGGAGTCGGCGCAGCTCGGCATGGGTCCGCACGGCATCTGCATCGGCGCGACGGGCTCGGGCAAGTCCGAGATGCTCCGCACCCTCGTGCTGGGTCTGGCGATGTCGCACGCGCCGGAGGACCTCAGCATGGTGCTCGTCGACTACAAGGGTGGTGCCGCGTTCGCCCCCTTCGCCGGTCTGCCCCACGTCGCCGGCATCATCGACAACCTGGAGGACGACGCCGGCCTCATCGAACGCGCCCGGGCCTCGATCGCCGGGGAGGTCGTGCGACGACAACGCGTGCTCCGCGACGCCGACAACGCGCCGTCGATCACGCACTACCGGGAGCTCCGGACGCAGCGCCCGGACCTCCCGCCGCTCCCGCACCTGTTGCTGGTCATCGACGAGTTCGGCGAACTGCTCACGGCGGAACCCGACTTCATCGAGCTCCTCATGACCATCGGCCGGATCGGTCGATCGATCGGCGTGCACCTCCTGCTCTCGAGCCAGCGCATCGAGGCCGGTCGTCTGCGGGGGCTCGACACCTACCTGTCCTACCGGCTCGGTCTCCGCACGTTCTCGGAGGCCGAGAGCTCGACCATCCTCGACCGCCCGGACGCCTTCCACCTGCCCGCCGTGCCCGGCTACGGCTACCTGAAGGTCGACACGTCCGTCTACCGGCGGTTCCGCGCGGGTTACGTGTCCGGGCCGGTGGAGGCCACCACCGCACGCGCCGAGGCATCGACCCGACCAGAACCCGTGCTCCTGCCTGTCTTCAACACGCTCGCGGCCGAGCAGGACCCGTCCCGGTCGACCGCCGAGCCGGAGCTGCGTCGCCCGGAGACGGGTCGAGCGCTCGTCGACGAAGCCGTGGAACGCCTGCTCGACGCCGACCGGACGACGCGACCCATCTGGTTGCCGCCGTTGCCCCCGCGGTTGGCGCTGTCGCGGGTCGTGACCGAACGGGTCGACGGCGCCCACGCGCTCCGTGTCCCGCTGGGCCTGCTCGACGACCCGTCCGAGCAGTCGCAGCGCCCCTGGCACCTCGACCTGACCCGCGCGGGAGGTCACGCGGCGGTCATCGGTGCCCCGCAGTCGGGCCGGTCGACGATGCTCCGCGCCGTCGCCGCGGCGACCGCACTGACCGCGACCCCGCAGCAGGTGAGCATCTACGGACTCGACTTGACCGGCAGTGGCCTGGCACGCATCGAGGGGTTCCCGCACGTCGGCGGAGTGGCGACCCGCGCCGACCCGGTCACCATGCAGCGGTTACTCGAGGAGCTGCAGCTCATGCTCGCCGCTCGGGAGCGGGTGTTCCGCGTGCACGGTGTGGACTCGCTCGACGCGCTCCGCACCCGGCACGCGGCCGGTGAGCTGCCCGAGCTGCCGAGCGCGGAGGTCGTCCTGCTCGTCGACGGCTACGGCGCGGTCCGGGACGAGTACGAGCGGTTCGAGCCGATGCTCGCCGAGCTGCTGCAGCGAGGTTCGGGCCTCGGCGTCCACGTCGTGGTCACGCTGACGCGGTGGAACGAGCTCCGGATGGCCGTCCAGCCCCTCGTCGGCACCAGGGTGGAGCTCCGCCTGAACGACCCCGCCGACTCGGTCGTCGACCGGAAGCTCTCGCAGACGATCCGCGCCGACCAGCGCGGTCGTGCGATCACCGAGGAACGCCGGTTCGTGCAACTCGCCCTCCCGGTGATGGACGACGTGGACGACGACGACGTCGCCGACGCCCTCGAGGCGCTCGCCCGTCGCGCCGCCGCGAGCTGGACCGGGCCGGGCGCTGCGCCGATCCGGCTGCTCCCGTCGGACTACGAGCCGGCCGAGCTCCCCGACCCGTTCGCGGAGCCGGACCGCGTGCCGTTCGGCCTGCGCCAGGACACCATGCAACCGGCGTTCCTCGAGCTCGGGGACCGCGACCAGCACCTGCTCGTCTTCGGCGACTCACGCTCCGGCAAGTCGACCCTGCTGCGCGGCGTGGTCGAGGGCCTGGTGGACCGCCACGCCCCCGACGAGCTCGTGGTCGCGGTGATGGACAGTCGCGGCGGTCTCACCGACGTGTGCCCGGACGACTACCTCGGTGGTCAGGCGTCGAGCGCGCTCGAAGCCCGGTCCCTGGCCGCCGCCATCGCCGAGGAGCTCGCGAAACGTCAGGCGTCGAACGGCCGCGGCGCCGGTCCTCGGATCGTCGTCGTGGTCGACGACTTCGACATCCTCGCCAGCGGCGGCACGCAGCCGCTCGAACCGCTGCTGCCGTACCTCCCGTCCGCCCGGGACCTCCGGCTGCACGTGCTCCTGACCCGTCCGGTCGCCGGCCTGCAACGAGCACTGTTCGACCTCACGCTCCAGGCGCTCCGCGACACCGGCGGCAGCACGTTCCTCATGTCCGGTGAGCGGAGCGAGGGACAGATCGCTCCGCAGGTCTACGCCGAGCCGATGACCCCGGGGCGGGGACGCATGCTGCGGCGCGGCGAGCGGTCCTTCATCGCGCAGGTGGCACACTTCCGCCCCGACGGTGGGACGGGTGCGGACGGCCGAGCCGGCACCGACGGAGACGCACGATGACCACGACGCCGGTCCGGATCGTCGTCGCGGGCACCGCTGGGGGCGTCGGCACGACGACCGTCGCCGCGCTCCTGTTCGAGGCGCTCCGCCGGGCGTCGACCACGGGAGCGCCGGTCCTGTACGACCACTCCGGCGGCGACCTCGGTCTCCGACTCCCGAACGGTGATGACGTCTCCGCGCTCGACGACACCGTCGCGGTGCACGACGCCGGTGCCCATGCGTTGCGCGGCGGGATCGACGCCCTCGCCTCCCCCGTCGACGTCCTCGTCCTCGTCGTCCCGGCGACCCGCGGCGGGCTCGACGACGCCGACACGGTGCTCGCGACCGCCGAGCGTCGGTTCGGGACCACCGCCGTGACCCGCACGCTGGTCGTCGTGAACACCCCGTTCGACGCCGACGTCCCGCGGAGCGCGCTCGACGACCTCCGGGCACGGCACGGGCACAGCTCGGTGCTCCGTCTGCCCGGCGACGTCGCGCTCGCCGTCGGCGGCCGTGTCCCGACCGCCCGACTGTCGGCAGGGACCCGGCGGGCGCTCGCCGAGCTCGACCGACGCGTCGTCGGGGTGCTCGGGACGCAACGCCGCGGCTGAACGCCGGGTACCGTCGGAGGCCACCCGATCGATCAGGAGGTCCAGTGGATTCCCGTGCCGTCCGCACGTTCCGAGTGTTCGTCGTCGTGACGGCCGTGGTGGCCGTCGTCCTCGGGATCGTCGCGATCGTCTGGCCCCGCCCCTCGCTCGTGCTCGTCGCCCTCGTGTTCGGCGTGTACCTCGTGGTGGCCGGGGCGCTGCGGGTGTTCGCCGCCGTCCGGGGGCACGGCACCCCACCCGCGTGGCGCTGGACCTCGGGCGTCGTCGGGGTCCTCGTCGGGCTCGCCGGCCTCCTGACGCTCGTCGACCCGGCGATCCCGCTGCTCGTCTACGCCGTGCTCGCCGGGATCGCGTTCCTGGTCGAGGGCGTCGCTGCCCTCGTCGGCGCCGTGGTCGGGCACCCCGGTTCCTCGCGGGTCCCGACGGTCGTGAGCGGGGTGCTGTCGATCCTCGGCGGCGTCGTGGTCCTCGTCGCCCCCGGACTCGCCCTCACCGTCTTCACGGTCTTCTCGGGGATCGCCCTCGTCGTGGTCGGTGCCGCCGCGCTCCTGCTCCTGCCGCCCCGCGCGCCGATGCGACGCTGACCGCGCTGCGCCGCTGACCGCCACGCACCGAACCCGACCGGACGCCTCCGCGCGTACTACGCGCTCCCCGTCCCGAACAGCAGGCCGAGTCCGTACGTCACCGCGGCCGCACCGAACCCGATCGCGAGCTGCCGCAGGGCCCGACGCAGCGGCGACGCTCCGCTGAGCACCCCGACGACCGCGCCCGTCCCGAGCAGCGCGATCCCGACGAGCAGCGCCGCGAGCAGCACAGCCGCCCACCCCTCGAGCCCGAACAGGTACGGCAGCACCGGGATCACCGCACCCGACGCGAAGAACAGGAAGCTCGACACCGCCGCGCTCATGCCGTTGCCGACCGCCTCGTGTTCGTCCGGGCCGGTCGCCGACGGCACCGTCCGCCCGCCGAGGACCTCGTCCGCGTGCGCCTGCGCCTCGATCTCGGTCATCCCGCGTGCCCGGTAGACCAGCGCCAGCTCGTTCGCGTCGACGTCGAGGTCGGCGACGGCCTGCCCGGCCTCGGGGTGCGGCGCCGAGGCGTCGAGCAGCTCCCGCTGCGACCGCACGGAGACGTACTCCCCCGCGCCCATCGACAGCGCACCGGCGAGCAGACCCGCGACGCCGCTCAGCAGGACGAAGTGCCGGTCGGCGCCGGACGCACTGATGCCGATGATGAGCGCCAGGTTCGACACGAGACCGTCGTTCGCGCCGAACACCGCCGCCCGGAACGTCCCGGACAGGCGCATCCGCCCCCGGTTCGCCAGCCCGCGGACCACCTCGCCGTGGATCCGCTCGTCGGCGGCCATCCGCGCCGTGGCGTCGTCGTCGTCGGCGTACGGCGAGCGGTCCTCGGCACGCTGCATGAGCGCGAGCACGAACACCGAGCCGAACCGCTTCGCCAGCGCGGCGAGCACCCGGGTCCGCCAACTCCCCCGCAGCGGCCGCCCCGCCCGGTCGCCGAGCAGGTCGATCCAGTGCTGCTCGTGCCGGCCCTCCGCCTCGGCGAGGGCCGCGAGGATCTCGCGCTCCTCACCCGTCCGTCGCGCGGCGAGGTTCCGGTAGACGGCGGCCTCCGCCCGCTCGTCGGCCAGGTAGCGGCGCCAGCGACGCACGTCCGTCGCGGTGGGTGCGGAACGGTTCTCGTCCTGGAGGCTCACCCCACCGATCCTGCCCGCTCACGCCCGCGCGTGGACGGGTGGGTGCGCAGAGCGGGCGCGGCCGCGTCGTCGGGTGCGGCTCCGTTCCGGACGAGGGCGGGCGTGGGACGCGACAGGGCGCGGACCGGAGGCGGTGTGCGGAACCCGCACCGTGCCTCCCGTCCGCGCCCTGTGGCGTGGTGACCGGGTGTCAGTCGCGCACGTAGGCCGGGGCGGCCTCGGCGTGCGCGTCGCCGACGCGGTGCACGCGGAGGTCGTTCGTCGAGCCCTCGATGCCGGGAGGCGAACCGGCCGTCACGATGACGCGGTCGCCGGGGGCGGCCAGGCCGTTCTCGAGGAGGACGTCGTCCACCTGCGAGAAGAGCTCGTCGGTGTGGGTCTTCCGGTCGACCAGGAACGAACGGACGCCCCACGTGAGGGCCATGCGGCGACGCGTGGCCTCGTTCGGGGTGAACGCGATGATCGGCAGACCGTGGCGCAGACGCGACATGCGGCGGGCCGAGTCGCCGGACTCGGTGAAGACGCAGAGGTACGACGCCTCGGTGAACTCGGCGATCTCGACCGCGGCGAGGGTGATCGCACCACCGAGCGTGCGCGGCTTGGTGCCGAGCGGGGCGATGCGCTCGAGGCCGTGGTCCTCGGTGGACTCGACGATGCGGGCCATCGTGCGGACGGTCTGCACCGGGTACTCGCCGACGCTGGTCTCGCCCGAGAGCATGACCGCGTCCGCACCGTCGAGGACGGCGTTCGCGACGTCGGAGGTCTCGGCACGGGTGGGGATCGGCGACGAGATCATCGACTCGAGCATCTGCGTCGCGACGATGACCGGCTTCGCCATGCGGCGGCTCAGCTCGACGGCGCGCTTCTGCACGATCGGGACGGCCTCGAGCGGGAGCTCGACGCCGAGGTCACCGCGGGCGACCATGATGCTGTCGAACGCGTCGATGATCTCCTCGAGGGCGTCGACGGCCTGCGGCTTCTCGATCTTCGCGATGACGGGGAGGCGCTTGCCCTCCTCGTCCATGATCTCGTGCGCGCGGTCGACGTCGGCGGCGTTGCGCACGAACGACAGCGCGATGAGGTCGGCACCCTGGCGGATCGCCCAGCGGAGGTCGGCCTCGTCCTTCTCGCTCAGCGCCGGCACGTTGACCGCGACGCCGGGCAGGTTGATGCCCTTGTTGTTCGAGACGGTGCCGGCGACGACGACCTCGGTGCGCACGCGCACGCCGTCGGTGTCGAGCACGCGGAGCCGCACCCGGCCGTCGTCGATGAGCAGCGGGTCGCCGGGCTTCACGTCCTGGGGCAGGCCCTTGAACGTCGTGCCGCAGATCTCCTTCGAGCCGGGCACGTCCTCGGTCGTGATGGTGAAGACGTCACCGACGGCGAGCTCGTGGGGGCCGTCCGCGAACCGGGCGAGGCGGATCTTCGGGCCCTGCAGGTCGACGAGGATCGCGACCGGCTTGCCGAGCTCCTCGGCGGCGCGACGGACGTTCTCGTAGTTGGCCTCGTGGACGCTGTAGTCACCGTGGCTGAGGTTGAGGCGGGCGACGTCGACGCCCGCTTCGATGATCTCCTTGACGGTCTCGTACTCCGACGTGGCGGGTCCGAGCGTCGAAACGATCTTTGCGCGTCTCAATGGATTCCTTCGTGTGGTGGATGGTGCTGGGGTTTCCGCGCTGTGGGGCCGCGCGGAACGACAGCAGGCCACCAGCACCCTATCGAGTGCCGGTGGCCTGCTGCTCACTGGCGGTCGTGCGTTCCCGTGTCGTTCACGTCGCCCGCCCGGTCAGACCGAGATGGCACGGTCGGTGGCCTTCACCGGTGCCGGCAGGATCGTCGAGCCCTCGAGGTACTCGTCGACCTTGGCGGCCGCGGCACGGCCCTCGGCGATCGCCCAGACGATGAGCGACTGTCCGCGGCCGGCGTCCCCGGCGACGAACACGCCCGGCTCGTTGGTGGAGTAGTCGGCCTGGCGTGCCACCGCACCGGACGGCGTGGTCGGCAGACCGAGCTGCGGCTCGAGCGTCTCGGTCTCCGGGCCGGTGAAGCCCATCGCGATGAGGACGAGGTCGGCGGGGATCTCGCGCTCGGTGCCGCTCTTCGGGACGCGGCGGCCGTCGACGTACTCGGTCTCGGCGACCCGGAGCGCCCGGACCTCGCCCGCGGCGTTCCCGAGGAACTCGACGGTCGACGCCAGGTAGTGCCGCTCGCCGCCCTCCTCGTGGGCGCTGGAGACCTCGAACACGGTCGGGAACATCGGCCACGGCTGGTCGGACGGACGCTCGAGCGGCGGCTGCTTGCCGATGGCCAGGTTCGTCACGCTCAGCGCGCCCTGCCGGTGCGCCGTGCCGATGCAGTCCGCGCCGGTGTCGCCGCCGCCGATCACGACGACGTGCTTGCCCTCGGCGGTCACCTGGTTGTCGACCGTGGTGCCCGCGTTCGTCTTGTTCTGCTGGACGAGGTAGTCCATCGCGTACTGCACGCCGGCCAGGTCGCGGCCGGGGATCGGCAGGTCGCGCGGGACGGTCGCGCCGGTCGCGACGACCACCGCGTCGTACCGGGACTTCAGGTCGTCCCAGGTGATGTCGACGCCGATCTCGACGCCTGCGCGGAAGCGGGTGCCCTCGGCCTGCATCTGGGCGAGGCGCGCGTCGATCTGGCGCTTCTCCATCTTGAAGTCCGGGATGCCGTAGCGGAGCAGGCCGCCGATGCGGTCGTCGCGCTCGTACACGGCGACGGTGTGGCCGGCGCGCGTGAGCTGCTGCGCGGCGGCGAGGCCGGCGGGGCCGGACCCGACGACCGCCACGGTCTTGCCGGTCAGGCGCTCCGGCGGGTGCGGGGTGACCCAGCCCTTCTGGAACGCCTCGTCGATGATCGAGACCTCGACCTGCTTGATCGTGACCGGCGGCTGGTTGATGCCGAGCACGCAGGACGCCTCGCACGGCGCCGGGCAGAGTCGACCCGTGAACTCCGGGAAGTTGTTGGTCGCGTGCAGGCGCTCGATCGCCTGGCGGCCCTCGCCGCGCCACGTCAGGTCGTTCCACTCGGGGATGAGGTTCCCGAGCGGGCAGCCCTGGTGGCAGAACGGGACGCCGCAGTCCATGCAGCGGCCGGCCTGGCGCTTGAGCGCGCCCGACTCTTGCTGCTCGTAGACCTCTTTCCAGTCCATGAGGCGGACGGGGACGGGTCGTCGTGCGGGGAGCTCGCGCTCCTGGACCTTGAGGAAGCCCTTCGGGTCAGCCACCGGTCACCTCCGTGGTGTTGATGCACACTGCCGGTTCCGTGCCGAGGATTTCAGCCACCGGTCACCTCCGCGATGTCGATGTGAACTGCCGGTTCCGTGCCGAGGGTCTCAGCCACCGGTCACCTCCAAGATGCGGTTCCAAACGATGTCGCCGTCGGGGTCGAGCCCCTCGTCGACGGCCTGCTGGCGGGTCTCGAGCACGGCGGCGTAGTCCCGCGGCAGCACCTTCACGAAGGCGCTCAGGTCGCCGGACTCGAGCAGGTCGCCCGCCACGGTCGACCCGGTCTCGTCGTGGTGCTGCCGGAGCAGGTCCGTGACGATCTCGACGTCGGCGCTGTCGAGCTCCTCGAGCCGGAGCTCGCCGGTCGCCAGGGCGTCGGTGTTCACGTGCTCGCGACGGAGCCCGAGGACGTACGCCGTGCCACCGGACATGCCGGCGCCGAGGTTCCGGCCGGTCTCACCGAGGATGAGCGCCAGACCGCCGGTCATGTACTCGAGCGCGTGGTCGCCCACGCCCTCGACGACCGCGGTCGCCCCGGAGTTCCGGACCAGGAAGCGCTCGCCCACGACACCGCGGATGAACATGCTGCCCTGGGTCGCGCCGTACCCGATGACGTTGCCGGCGATGACGTTCTCGGACGCCTCGAACGCGGACTCCGAGTCCGGGCGCACGACGATCGAGCCGCCCGACAGCCCCTTGCCGACGTAGTCGTTGCTGTCGCCCACGAGCCGGAGCGTGATGCCGGCGGGCAGGAACGCACCGAGCGACTGCCCGGCGGACCCGCGGAGCGTGATGTCGATCGACCCGGCGGGCAGGCCGTGCTCGCCGTGGCGGAGCGTGACCTCGTGCCCGAGCATCGTGCCGACGGCGCGCTCCGTGTTGCGGATCGGCAGGTCCAGCGCGATCGACCCCCCGTGCTCGAGCACGTCGGCGGTCTCGTGGATCAGCCGGACGTCGAAGTGCTCGTCGAGCTCGTGGTCCTGGTCGCGCAGGTGGCGACGGGGCTCGTCGCGACCGAACTCCGGGCCGTGCAGCACCGGCGCGAGGTCGAGACCGGACGCCTTCCAGTGCTCGACGGCACGGTCGGTGTCGAGCGCGTCGACCTGGCCGATCGCCTCGTCCAGGCTGCGGAAGCCGAGCTCGGCGAGGAGCTCGCGGACTTCTTGAGCGATGAACTCGAAGAAGTTCACGACGAACTCGGGCTTGCCCGAGAAGCGCTTCCGGAGCTCCGGGTTCTGCGTCGCGACGCCCACCGGGCACGTGTCGAGGTGGCAGACCCGCATGAGGATGCAGCCCTCGACCACGAGCGGTGCGGTCGCGAAGCCGTACTCCTCTGCCCCGAGCAGCGCGGCCACGACCACGTCGCGCCCGGTCTTCATCTGCCCGTCGACCTGCACCACGACGCGGTCGCGCATGCCGTTGAGCATGAGCGTCTGCTGCGTCTCGGCGAGTCCGATCTCCCACGGCGTGCCGGCGTGCTTCAGCGAGTTGAGCGGCGAGGCACCCGTGCCGCCGTCGTGCCCCGAGACGAGCACGACGTCGGCCAGCGCCTTCGTGACGCCCGCGGCGACCGCGCCGATGCCGGACTGGCTCACGAGCTTGACGTGGACGCGCGCCGACGGGTTCGCCCGCTTCACGTCGAAGATCAGCTGCTTGAGGTCCTCGATCGAGTAGATGTCGTGGTGCGGCGGCGGCGAGATGAGCCCGACGCCCGCGGTGGCGTGCCGGGTCCGCGCGACCCAGGGGTAGACCTTGGTCGGCGGGAGCTGGCCGCCCTCACCCGGCTTCGCACCCTGCGCCATCTTCAGCTGGATGTCGGTGGCGTGCGTCAGGTACATGCTCGTGACGCCGAATCGGCCGGAGGCGACCTGCTTGATCGCGCTGCGACGCTCGGGGTCGAGCAGGCGCTCGACGTCCTCGCCGCCCTCGCCCGTGTTGGAGCGCGCGCCGAGACGGTTCATCGCGATCGCGAGGGTCTCGTGCGCCTCTTGCGAGATGGAGCCGTAGGACATCGCACCGGTGTTGAACCGCTTGACGATCGACTCGATCGGCTCGACCTCGTCCAGCGGGATCGGCTGCCGGACGCCGTGACGGAACCGGAAGAGCCCGCGGAGCGTCATGAGGTCCTCGGACTGGTCGTCGACCGCCCGCGAGTACTCGCGGAAGATGTCGTACCGGCGGGCGCGCGTCGCGTGCTGCAGGCGGAACACCGTGTCCGGGTTGAACAGGTGCGGCGGTCCCTCGCGGCGCCACTGGTACTCGCCACCGGTCTGCAGGCGCTCGTGGGAGAGCACCGCGCCGTCCTGCGGGTACGCCTGGGCGTGGCGCTCGGCGTTCTCCTTCGCGATGACCTCGATCCCCACACCGCCGAGGATCGACGAGGTGCCGGTGAAGTACTTGTCGACGAACTCCTGGCTGAGCCCGACGGCCTCGAACGCCTGGGCGCCCGCGTAGCTGGACACCGTCGAGATGCCCATCTTCGACATGATCTTCAGGACGCCCTTGCCGAGCGCCTTGATGACGTTCTTCACGGCCTGCTCGGGGGTGAGCCCGGTGATCATCCCGGAGCGCACGAGGTTCTCGCACGTCTCCATCGCCAGGTACGGGTTGATCGCGGACGCGCCGTAGCCGATCAGGGTCGCCACGTGGTGGACCTCGCGCACGTCGCCGGCCTCGACGATCAGCCCGACCTTCATGCGCTGCTCGGTCCGGATCAGGTGGTGGTGCACGGCGGCGAGCAGCAGGAGGCTCGGCACGGGGGCCTGCTCCGCGTTGCCGTCGCGGTCCGACAGCACGATGAACTGCTTGCCGGACTCGATCGCCGCGTCGACCTCGTCGCACACCGCGGCGATGCGCTTCTGCATCGCCTTCTTGCCGGCGTCCACGCGGTACAGGCCCTTGATCGTCACGGTGAGGTGCCGACCGGACGCCGTCTCGAAGTGCTGGATCTTCGCGAGCTCGTCGTTGTCGATCACCGGGAAGTCGAGCGTGATCTGCTTCGCGTGCTCGGGGCCGGCGTCGAGCAGGTTGCGCTCCGGGCCGAGACCCATGCCCATCGAGGTGATGACCTGCTCGCGGATCGAGTCGAGCGGCGGGTTCGTCACCTGCGCGAACTGCTGCGTGAAGTAGTCGAACAGCAGCCGGGGGCGCTCGGACAGCACCGCGATCGGCGTGTCCGAGCCCATCGCACCGAGCGGCTCCGCGCCGGTCTGCGCCATCGGGCGCAGCAGGATGCGGACTTCTTCCTCGGTGTAGCCGAAGGCGCGCTGGCGGCGGGTGACCGACGCGGGCGTGTGCACGATGTGCTCGCGGTCGGGCAGGTCGGACAGGTTGATCCGGCCCTCGTCGAGCCACTGGGCCCAGGGTCCGGACGCCGCGAGGTCGCGCTTGACCTCGTCGTCCTCGATGATCCGGCCGGCCTCGGTGTCCACGACGAACATCCGACCGGGGCGCAGGCGGCCCTTGCGGACGACCTTGCCCGGCGGCACGTCGAGCACGCCGGTCTCCGACCCCATCACGATCAGGCCGTCGTCGGTGACGAGGAACCGGCCGGGGCGCAGGCCGTTGCGGTCGAGCGTGGCGCCGACGATCGCACCGTCGGTGAACGTGATCGCGGCGGGGCCGTCCCACGGCTCCATGAGCATCGAGTGGTACTCGTAGAACGCCCGCAGGTCGGGGTCCATGCCGACCTGGTTCTCCCAGGCCTCCGGCACCATCATCGAGACCGCGTGCGGCAGGCTCCGCCCGGTCAGGGTGAGCAGCTCGAGCGTCTCGTCGAAGGACGCCGAGTCGCTCGCGCCGGGGCTGACGATCGGCAGCAGCGGTGCGAGGTCGCCGAGCAGCTCGCTCTCGAGCTGGGACTGGCGGGCGCGCATCCAGTTGCGGTTCCCGCGGACGGTGTTGATCTCGCCGTTGTGGGCGAGCGTGCGGAAGGGCTGCGCGAGCGGCCATGACGGGAACGTGTTCGTGGAGTAGCGCGAGTGCACGATCGCGAGCTTCGAGGCGAACCGCTCGTCGCTGAGGTCCGGGTAGAACGGCTCGAGCTGGAGCGTCGTGACCATGCCCTTGTAGACCATGGTCCGGCTCGACAGCGACATGAAGTAGACCTCGAGCCCGTGCTCCGCGCGCTTGCGGAGGCGGAAGGCCTGACGGTCGAGGGCGATCCCGCTCCACGCGGCACCGTGCACGTCGTGCCGGGTGGACGCCACGAAGAGCTGCTCGAACGCCGGCATCGCCGCGCGGGCGAGCGTGCCGAGGACCTCGGGTCGGACCGGCACCGGACGCCAGCCGAGCACCCGGAGGCCCTCTTCGCGCGCGATCCGCTCGACGGCACCCTGCACCGCGTGCCGCTCGTCGTCGTCGGTCGGCAGGTAGGCCGTCCCGACCGCGTACTCCCCTGCTGCCGGCAGCTCGAAGTCGACCTCGTCACGCAGGAACGCGTCCGGCACCTGGCACAGGATGCCCGCGCCGTCGCCGGTGCCCGCGTCCGAACCCACGGCACCGCGGTGCTCGAGGTTGCGCAGTGCTCCGAGTGCGGCGTCGACGATGTCGTGGCCGGCCGTCCCGCGCAGGGTCGCCACCATCGCGAGACCGCAGGCGTCCTTCTCGTTCGCCGGGTCGTACGCGCCGGTCGCGTCCGGCACGGCGGAGAAACGCCGGTGCGCGGGCAGGAGTGCGCCGGGTGCACGCTGACCGAGTGCACGCTGCGCGGCCTGGGCGGGGGTCGGGTGTGGCTGGAGCGCCATGGGGAACCGTCCTCACGAGGAAGTGGAACAGGGACGTCGGTGGCCCGGTGGTGCGTTCCGCCCGAGCGGGCGGGACTGGTGCCCGTGCACGTCGTCGAGGGTGTGCGCTCACGACGTGCGTGGTCGCGGCGTCGATGGTGACGACGCCGGCCGGTGCAGCGGGTCCGCGTGGTCGGCGGGTGTCGACCGTGCGGCGGGTTGGGTGGTGCTGTTGCTCGTGTCGGCTGGTGGGCGCCGCGTTACTTCGCGGACCCGCCAGCCGGCACCGGATCGGAGCCCGTGACGGCCGCCGGAGCGTCGTCGTCGTGTTCCGACCAGGTGTCGTCCGAGTCTACATCGGAGGTCCGACGCGGCTGGCGTCCCGGGGCGTACGGGCTCGGTTCCTTGCCGGTGTGTCGACGCGTCTGGACGATGAAGACGATGATGCCGATGAGGATCGCCGCGAAGGACGCCCACACGTTCGTGCGGATGCCGAAGAACGTCTCGCTCGTGTCGACGCGGATGGACTCGAGCACAGAGCGGCCGGTGCCGTACCAGATCAGGTAGAGCGCCATGACCTTGCCCCACTGCAGGCGGAAGCGCTTGTCGAGCAGCAGGATCACGACGACGCCACAGACGTTCCAGATGATCTCGTAGAGGAACGTCGGATGGAACAGCGTGCCCTCGGGCAGGCCCTTCGGGAACGCCGGGTTCGACGACTCGATCTGCAGGCCCCACGGCAGGTTCGTCGGCATGCCGAAGAGCTCGTGGTTGAAGTAGTTGCCGAGCCGCCCGAACGCCTGGGCGAGCAGCACCCCGGGCGCGATCGCGTCGATCAGGGTCGTGAAGCGCAGGCCGACCTGGCGGCAGCCGATCCACGCCCCGACCGAGCCGAGGATGATCGCGCCGAAGATCGCGAGGCCGCCCTCCCAGATGTAGAGGAAGGACAGCGGGTCGCGGCCCGGGCCGAAGTAGTCACTGACGTGGGTGAAGACGTGGAACAGGCGCCCGCCGATGATGCCGAACGGCACCGCCCAGATCGCGATGTCGATGATGATCCAGCGCTCGACGCCGCGGGCGTTGAGCCGGCGGTTCGCGAGCAACACGGCCGCGACGATCCCGAGCAGGATGCAGATCGCGTAGGCGTGGATGCGGAAGTCGAGGGGCAGCGAGAACCCGAACACGTCACGGAGCCCGGCCGTCAGGTCGAAGTACTGCCAGGCCGTGCTCGGGCTCGGGATGCTCAGGAGGGGCATGGAGGTGCTGTCGCCTTTCGGTGCTCTGCGTCCGCGGGACCGACACCGGGTCGGCCCCGATCACTGTAGCGCGGGAACCGCGCCGGTCAGGAACGCTGCGGCCCGTCCTGTGGGAACTGTGACGGACGGGAGGCACGGTGCGGGTGACCGACGTCGGTCCCCCGCACCGTGCCTCCCGACCGGGGCGGCGGAGCAGCGGCGCTGCGCGCCTGCGCGCTCAGCGACGCACGGCACCCGACGTCAGGTCGGCCGCACGGTCCGCGACGCCCTGGACGCCGAGGTCCGCGAGCGCACGCACGAACGCCGAACCGACGATGGCGCCGTCGGCGTACTCGAGCACCTCGGTGACCTGGTCGGCCGTCGAGATCCCGAGCCCGACACAGGTCCGGGCGACGCCCGCGTCGCGGAGCCGCGACACGACCGTCCGCGCTGCGGTGTCCACGCCGACGCGCGCGCCGGTGACACCCATCGTGGAGACGGCGTACACGAAGCCGCGGCTCGCCTGCACGGCCTGCTGCATGCGGGTGTCGGTGGAGGACGGCGCGGCGAGGAACACACGGTCGAGCCCCGTGCGCTCCGAGGCGTCGATCCAGGCGCGTCCCTCGTCGGGGATGAGGTCGGGCGTGATGAGGCCGGACGCTCCGGAGGCCACGAGGTCGTCCGCGAACCGGTCGACGCCGTAGCGCAGCACCGGGTTCCAGTACGTCATGACGAGCACCGGCACGTCCGCGCGGCTCGTGATCTGCGCGACGGCGTCGAAGACCTGCGCGACGCGGAAGCCGTTCGCCAGGCTCTCCTCCGCCGCACGCTGGATGACGGGTCCGTCCATCACGGGGTCGGAGTACGGCAGGCCGAGCTCGATGACGTCGACGCCGTTCTCGGCGAGGGCGACCGCCGCGTCGACGCTCGTCTGCAGGTCCGGGAACCCGGCGGGCAGGTACCCGACGACGGCGCCGGCGCGCTCGGTGTTGGCGGCGTCGATCGTCGCGGCGACCGACCGGGTGGTCTCAGGGTTCGTCACAGCTGCACCGCGTTCTCGTCGAGGATCCCGAAGTAGCGGCTGGCGGACGCCACGTCCTTGTCGCCGCGTCCGGACAGGTTGATCAGGATGACGCCGTCCGGGCCGAGCTCCTTGCCGAGCTTGATCGCACCGGCCAGGGCGTGCGACGACTCGATCGCCGGCAGGATGCCCTCGGTGCGGCTGAGGAGCCGGAAGGCCTCCATCGCCTCGGTGTCGGTGATCGGCTCGTACGTGGCGCGACCGATCGACGCGAGGTAGGCGTGCTCGGGCCCGACGCTCGGGTAGTCGAGACCGGCCGAGATGCTGTGGCTCTCGATGGTCTGGCCGTCCTCGTCCTGCATCAGGTAGGACATCGTGCCCTGCAGCACGCCGGTGCGGCCGAGCGAGATGCTCGCGGCGTGCCGCCCCGTCTCGATGCCCTCGCCGCCGGCCTCGTAGCCGTGGAGCTGCACGGACGCGTCATCGAGGAACGCCTCGAAGATGCCCATCGCGTTCGACCCGCCGCCCACGCACGCGGCGACGGCGTCCGGCAGGCGACCGACACGGTCGAGGACCTGCTGACGGGCCTCTTCGCCGATCACCTTGTGGAACTCGCGGACCATCTCCGGGAACGGGTGCGGACCCGCGACCGTGCCGAGCAGGTAGTGCGTCGACTCGACGTTGGCGACCCAGTCCCGCAGGGCGTCGTTGATCGCGTCCTTGAGCGTGCGCGATCCGGTCTCGACCGGGATCACCTCGGCGCCGAGCAGTCGCATCCGGGCGACGTTCAGCGCCTGGCGCTCGGTGTCCACCGCGCCCATGTAGACGACGCAGTCCATGCCGAAGAGCGCCGCAGCGGTGGCCGTCGCGACACCGTGCTGGCCGGCGCCGGTCTCGGCGATGAGGCGCGTCTTGCCGAGGCGCTTCGCGACGAGGGCCTGACCGAGCACGTTGTTGATCTTGTGCGAGCCGGTGTGGTTGAGGTCCTCGCGCTTGAGCAGGATCCGGGCACCGCCGGCGTGCTTCGCGAACCGGGGCGCCTCGGTGATGATCGACGGGCGCCCGGTGTACTCGCGCTGGAGCGTGTCGAGCTCCTCGCGGAACGCCGGGTCCGCCCAGGCCTCGCGGAAGGCCGTCTCGAGCTCGTCGAGAGCGAGGACCAGCGACTCGGGGACGAAGCGTCCGCCGAAGTCGCCGAAGTACGGTCCGTGCAGGTCACGCAGTGAGGTCACGATGGGTCTCCCGGATGGGGTCGGCGTGCGCCGTCGGGTGGACGGCTGCCGATGGGGACGGTGTCGGTCAGACCCGCGGGCGGCCGAGGCCGTCCGCGGCGTCGATGAACGACGCGAGGGTGGCGGCGGGGTCCGCGCCCGTGACGAGCGCCTCCCCCACCAGGACGACGTCGGCACCTGCGGCGCGGTAGTGCGCGACGTCGGCAGGACCGGCGACGGCGGACTCGGCGACGCGGACGACCCCGTCGGGGATCCGGTCGGCGAGCGACCCGAACAGGTCGCGGTCCAGCGAGAAGTCGGTCAGGTCGCGGGCGTTCACGCCGAGGATGCGCGCACCGGCGTCGAGGCCACGCGAGACCTCGTCCGCGGAGTGCGCCTCGACCAGGACGCGCATGCCGAGCTGCTCGGCCAGGTCGTGCAGCTCGACGAGCCGGGCCTGGTCGAGGGCGGCCACGATGAGCAGCACGAGGTCGGCGCCGGCGGCACGGGCCTCGACCACCTGGTACGGGTCCGCGATGAAGTCCTTGCGGAGCACCGGGACGCCGACGCGCGCCTTGACGGCCTCGAGGTCGGCGAGGCTGCCGAGGAACTTCCGTCCCTCGGTCAGGACGCTGATCGTCGAGGCGCCGCCGCGTTCGTAGTCGGCAGCCAGGGCCGCGGGGTCCTCGATGGTGGCCATCGAACCGCGGGACGGGCTCGCGCGCTTGACCTCGGCGAGGATCTTGACGCGGTCACCGGGGGCGAGGAAGTCGAGTGCGTCGAGGGGCGATCCCACCCGGTCGAGGTCGCGTTCGACGTCCGCGTACGGGCGGTCGAGGCGACGGGCGGCGGCGTCCTCGAGGGCACCCGCGACGAGGGTCTCGAGCACGTTCGGCACGACTACTCCGCGTGGTGCTTGGGGACGAACTTCGGGCCGTCGACGCCGTAGCCGGCGCGCTTCATGACGGCACCGACGATGAGCCCGACGACCACGACCGCCGCGGAGGCCCAGACACCCCACGCCAGGTCGAACCAGAAGAACAGCGTCCCGGCCGCGAACCCGATCAGCATGATCACGACGGCGGTCCAGGCGGCGGGCGAGTGGCCTTCGCCGAGTTCTGCGGGCTCAGTGTTGCTCACGGTGCTCCTCGTTCTGCTCCGGCGCCGTCGTCCGATCGGCGCCGCTCCGATCCTACCGTGTCGGTCGTGGACGCCTCGTCCAGGACGGTCGGGTCGTCGCCGGCGCTGAGGTCGTCCCAGTCGGTCACGGCGTCGCGGACGGTCGGTGCCGCCGCGCGGGCGTCGGCCGCCGCACCTGCGGTCGCCGCGCCGTACTTCCGGCTCGGCCCGGGCCACGAGCGCTGCAGCACGAGGACGGCAACGCCGAGGAGCACCGCGAGGACGCCCCCGGCGATCCCGACGAGCGGCCACGGCGTCACGTCGACGCTCGACACCGCCCGGCGGACCGCGTCGATGTCGCTCACGCCGGCAACCTCGCCCACGGCGCCCTTCGCCGCGGCGACCGGGTCGGCCAGCGCGCTCACACCGACCGCGACGACACCCGCGCCGAGCAGGACCTCGACCACGCCGAGCACGACGCGGAGCACCCGCCCCGCGATCGTCAGCGCGAGGAAGAGCGCCAGGCTCGCGATGGCGAGCGCGGTGTACTGCGGGACCGCGGCGGCCCCGTCGGCGACGACCCGGGACACGACGGCCGTCCCGGCGTGCAGGTGCACCGTGAACCAGGTCTGCGTCCACGACAGCATCACGATGCCCGCGACGGCGAGCCCGGCGACGACGGTGATCGGTCGGGAGCGCTTCACGACCGGACCTCGCGCATGCGGTTGGCGGTCGCGACGGCGCGCAGCGGGGCCGCGGCCTTGTTGACCGCCTCGACGTGCTCGGTGTGCGGGTCGGAGTCCGCCACGAGCCCGGCGCCGGCCTGCACCCGGGCGACCCCGTCCTTGATGAGCGCCGTTCGGATCGCGATGGCCAGGTCGGCGTCACCGGCGAAGTCGAAGTACCCGACGACGCCCGCGTAGGCGCCGCGCTTCGCCGGTTCGAGCTCGTCGATGATCTCGAGGGCGCGCGGCTTCGGTGCCCCGGAGAGCGTGCCGGCCGGGAAGGTCGCACGGAAGACGTCGATCGCGGACGCTCCGGGACGCACGGCCCCCTCGACGCTCGACACCAGGTGCATGATGTGGCTGAAGCGCTCGACGGTCATGAACTCCGTGACCGCGACGGACCCCGGCTCGCACACCTTCTGCAGGTCGTTGCGGGCGAGGTCGACGAGCATCAGGTGCTCGGCGCGCTCCTTCGGGTCGGCGAGCAGTTCGTCGCCGAGCCGGACGTCCTCGACCGGGGTCGCCCCGCGGGGCCGCGACCCGGCGATCGGGTGGGTGATCGCCCGACCGTCCTGGACCTTCACGAGAGCCTCGGGCGAGGCCCCGACGATCCAGAACCGCTCGTCGGCCGTGTCCGCGAGGGACAGGAAGTACATGTACGGGCTCGGGTTGAGCGTGCGGAGCACCCGGTAGACGTCGAGCGGGTCGGCCGTCACGTCGTGGTCGAACCGCTGCGAGATCACCACCTGGAACACGTCGCCGTCGCGGATGAAGTCCTTCGACCGCACCACCGCGGCCATGTACTCGTCCGGGGTCGAGCGGTGCCGCGGCGTCGGCTCGGCGATCTCGAACGCCTCGGCCACGGTGGCGACGCTCGGCGTGACCAGGTCGGCCTGCATCCGGTCGAGCCGGGACTGCGCGTCCTGCCACATCGTGTCGGCGTCGTCGGTGCCGTCGTTCAAGGCACTGGCGACGAGCAGCACGAGGCCGGTGCGGTGGTCGAGCGCGGCCAGCTCGGACACGAACGCGAGTGCCTGACCGGGCACGTCGAAGTCGGCGTCCGGCACGTTCGGCAGGTGCTCGAGCTGCCGCACGGCCTCCCAGCCGATGAACCCGACGGTCCCGCCGACGAGCGGCGGCGTCCCGGGGACGCGCGGGGTCGCCCAGCGCTCGTGCAGCCGCGCGAGCACCTCGAGCGGGGCGCCGTCGAGCGACCCGACGGCGCGCGACGCCGGGATGCCGGTGTCGATCCACGCGGCCCGGTCACCCTCCTGCGTGAGCACGCCGAAGCTCCGCACGCCGACGAACGACCACCGCGACCAGAGGCCGCCCTGCCCCGCCGACTCGAGCAGGAAGGAGCCGGGGCGGCCGTCCGCGAGCTTGCGGTAGACCCCGACCGGGGTCTCACTGTCGGCGTACAGCGCGCGGACGACGGGCACGACCCGGTGGCCGTCGAGCAGGGCGTCGAAGTCCGAGCGCGTGGTGCTGGTCGAGGTGCTCATCGCGTGGCCTCCGGTGCGGTCGCGGTCACGGGGTCGAGGGGGTCCACGTCGAAGCACCGGTGCGCACCGGTGTGGCACGCGGCGCCGACCTGGTTCACGGTCACGAGCAGCGTGTCGTCGTCGCAGTCCAGGGCCGCGGCGCGCACGTACTGGGCGTGCCCGGAGGTGTCGCCCTTCCGCCAGTACTCGCGGCGCGAGCGGGACCAGAAGGTCACCCGCCCCTCGGTCAGGGTGCGGCGCAGGGCTTCGCGGTCCATCCAGCCGAGCATGAGGACGTCCTTCGTGGACTCCTCCTGCACGACGGCGGGGAGCAACCCGTCCGCACCGAACCGCGCGCGGTCGAGGACCGCTTCCGTGCTGGTGTCGGTGCTGTCGGTCATGAGGCTCCTAGCCTACGGCGTGGGACCGGGCCGGTCCGTGGTGGGACCGCGCCGGTCGGTGGTGGGGACGGACGGACGGACGGACGGACGGGAGGATCGTGGCGGGCCCGCCACGCGCCTCCCGTCCGGTCGTGGGGCGGCAGACCGCGGGACCGGGGCCTCAGCGGACGAGGTGACCCGCGGCGCGCAGCGCCGACTTGACGTCGCCGATCGTCATCTCACCCCGGTGGAAGACGCTCGCCGCGAGGACCGCGTCGGCCCCGGCGTCGACCGCCGGTGCGAAGTGGTCGAGGTGACCGGCGCCGCCCGAGGCGATGACGGGGACCGCGGAGACCGCGCGGACGGCGGCGACGAGTTCGAGGTCGAAGCCGTTCTTCGTGCCGTCGGCGTCGATCGAGTTCACGAGGAGCTCGCCCGCGCCACGCTCGACGCCCTCGCGCGCCCAGGCGATCGCGTCGAGGTCGGACTCGGTCCGTCCGCCGTGCGTCGTGACGACGAACCCGGACGGCATCCGGTCGCTCCGCTTGACGTCGAGCGACAGCACGACCGCCTGTGCGCCGAAGCGGTCCGCGATCTCGCCGACCAGGGCCGGGCGGGCGATCGCGGCGCTGTTCACGCCGATCTTGTCCGCGCCGCACTGCTGCAGGCGGGAGACGTCGTCGACGCTCCGGACCCCGCCGCCGACGGTGAGCGGGATGAAGACCTGCTCGGCGGTGCGGGTGACCGTCTCGTACATCGTCGCGCGGTTCTCGACCGTGGCGCCGACGTCCAGGAAGGTCAGCTCGTCCGCGCCCTGCTCGTAGTAGCGGGCGGCTAGCTCGACGGGGTCGCCGGCGTCCTGCAGGTCGAGGAAGTTGACGCCCTTGACGACTCGGCCGCCGGAGACGTCGAGGCACGGGATGACCCGGACCGCGACCCCGCCGGTCGCGGCCGTCGGCTCCGTGCCTTCGGTCGCGGCGGTCACAGGCGTGCGGCGTGGATCGGGCTGACCAGGATCGCCCGGGCGCCGAGGTCGTAGAGCGCGTCCATGATGAGGTTCGCGTCCTCGCGCGGGATCATCACGCGGACGGCGGACCAGTCACGGTCGTGCAGCGGCGACACCGTGGGCGACTCGATGCCGGACGCCACCGCGGTCGCCTGCTCGAGCAGGCCCGTCGGGATGTCGTAGTCGAGCATCACGTAGCCGCGGGCGACGAGCACGCCCTGCAGCCGGCGGCGGAGGACGTCGATGCCCGGGATGGTCTCGTCGGTCGAGATGAGCAGCGCGGTCGACTCGAGGATGACCGGGCCGAAGATCTCGAGGCCGGCCGCGCGGAGCGTGCTGCCCGTCGAGACGACGTCGGCGACCGCGTCGGCCACGCCGAGCCGCACCGCGCTCTCCACCGCGCCGTCGAGCTTCACCAGGGTCGCCGTGACGCCGTGCTGGGCGAGGAACTCGCCGACCAGGCCCGGGTAGCTCGTCGCCACCCGGACGCCCTCGAGGTCCTGCAGCTCGGTGAACCGGCCGGGCGTGCCCGCGAAGCGGAAGGTCGAGTCGGCGAACCCGAGCGCGTCGACCTCGTGCGCCGCCGACCCGGAGTCGAGGAGCAGGTCGCGGCCGGTGATGCCGACGTCGAGTGCGCCGGAACCGACGTACGTGGCGATGTCCCGGGGACGGAGGAAGAAGAACTCGACGCCGTTGCGCTCGTCGAGCAGGTGCAGCGCCTTCGGGTCGCGGCGACCGGCGTACCCGGCCTCCTTGAGCATCTCGGACGCGGTCTCGGACAGGGAGCCCTTGTTGGGCACGGCGATGCGGAGCATCAGGTGGTCTGCTTTCTGCTGGAGGTCGGGACGGCTGCGGGGGCGGTGGCGCTCGGTGCGCGACGCGCCTGCCTACAGATGTCGCCAGACGTCCGCCGGGGTGAGCCCCTTCGCGACCATGAGGACCTGCAGGTGGTAGACCAGCTGCGAGATCTCCTCCGAGGTGCGCTCGTCACCCTCGTACTCGGCCGCCATCCAGACCTCGGCGGCCTCTTCCACGATCTTCTTGCCGATCTGGTGCACGCCGGCGTCCAGTTCGGCGACGGTGCCGGAGCCCTCGGGGCGCGTGCGCGCCTTCTCGGTCAGCTCCGCGAACAGGTCGTCGAACGTCTTCACGGGGACCAGGCTACCGTCCTGCGCGGGTCCGGCCGACGCACCGTCCGGACGGGAGGCACGGATCGCCGCCGGCTCGCCGGTCACGTCGTCGACGTGGTCGGTCCGCGTCACGCGCGTGCCGCCGCTGCGGCCTCGCGCAGGTCCGCGATGCGCTGCGCCGGCTCGCCGCCGTAGACCGCCGAGCCGGCGACGAGCGTGTCCGCGCCGCTCCGGACCGCCTCGGGGACGGTGTCGACGGCGATGCCGCCGTCCACCTCGAGCCAGACGTCGAGCCCGGACGCGTCGACGGCGGCGCGGGCGTCCGCGAGCTTCGGCATCACGGACGGCATGAACGACTGGCCGCCGAAGCCCGGCTCGACGGTCATGAGCAGCACCATGTCGTAGGCGTCGAGGTGGCGCAGGACCTGCGTGACGGGCGTCCCGGGCTTGATCGCCACCGCGGCACGGGCACCGTTCGAGCGGATCGCGGCCGCGGTGGCGACCGGGTCAGCGGCGGCCTCGAAGTGGAACGTGACGCTCGAGGCGCCCGTCTCGGCGTACTTCGGCGCCTGCGTGTCGGCGTCGGTGATCATCAGGTGGACGTCCAGCGGGACCGGCGAGACCTCCTGCAGGCGCTGCACGATCGGCAGGCCGAGCGTCAGGTTCGGCACGAAGTGGTTGTCCATCACGTCGACGTGCACGAGGTCGGCGCTCTCGATGCGGTGCAGCTCCCGCTCGAGGTTCGCGAAGTCGGCGGACAGGATGCTCGGCGCGATGCGGATGGTCACCGCACAACCCTACCGACGCCCGCCGGACCGCTGCCCCGCTGGCCGCCGGTCCGTCGCCGCGCTGCCCCGCCGCCGCCCGTCGTCAGGCGGTGCGGCGGAACAGCGCGACGAACATGGCGTCGGTGCCGATCCGGTGCGGCCAGAGCTGCACGGTGCGGCCGTCCGCGACCTGCGGATCCCTGGAGGCGACGGTGCGCACGACCCCGGCGGTGTCGAGCTGTTCGAGCACGCCGCCGTGCCTTGCCATGAGCGCGTCGACCTGCCCGCGCGTCTCGGCGAGGTGCGGCGAGCACGTGACGTACGCGAGCGTTCCGCCGGGGGCCAGGGCCCGGACGGCCGCGTCGAGCAGCTCGGCCTGGAGCGCCGCGAGCTCGGGGACGTCCTCCGGCTGCTTCCGCCACCGGGCCTCGGGCCGACGACGGAGGGCGCCGAGTCCAGTGCACGGCGCGTCGAGCAGGACGCGGTCGAACCGCTCGTCGCCCGGCTTCCCGAAGCGACGCCCGTCGCCCTCGACCACGGTCACGACGTCACCGCCGGCGACCGTCGCGAGGGCCTTCCGCACCAGTCCGGCACGCGCCGGCACGAGTTCGTTCGCGACCAGGGTCGCACCGCCCTGCGCTGCCTCGGCGGCGAGGAGCGCGGCCTTGCCGCCCGGCCCGGCGCACATGTCGAGCCACCGCTCCCCCGCCCGGACGGCGGAGGACCGGCTGAGCGCGAGTGCGGCGAGCTGCGAGCCCTCGTCCTGCACACGGAGCCGACCGGCCGCGACGCCCGGCACGCGCGCGGGGTCGCCGGTCGTCCCGCGGATGCCCACCGGGGACACCGGTCGCGCGTCCGTCTCGTCCCGCTGCGGACTGACGGCAGGCGCGTCCTGCGTCGCCTGGTCGTCCTCGGTCGCCGACGTGGCCGGGTCCGGCACGGCCTCGGCCGCCTGCACGTCCTCGGCCGTCGCGAGGCCCGGCAGCGCCACGAGCTGCACGCGCGGTGCGACGTTGTCGGCGGCCAGGAGCGCGGCGAGCTCGTCCCGGGAGCGTTCGGCGGCGAGGGCGTCCCGGAGCGCTGCGACCACCCAGGCCGGGTGCGACCAGCGCGTCGCGAGCAGGGCGTCGCCACCCCGGCCCTCGGTGATGAGCGCGTCCCACTCGTCGTCGGTGCGGGCCGCGACCTTGCGGAGCACGGCGTTGACGAGGCCAGTGGCACGGCGGGCACCGATCTCGCGGGTGAGCTCCACCGTCGCGGAGACGGCGGCGTGCGTCGGTGTGCGCATCCCGAGCAGCTGGTGCACCCCGAGCCGCAGCACGTCGAGCACGTCGGACTCGACGTTGTCGACGCGACGGCCGGAGGCGATGCCGATGATCGCGTCGTACCGGCCGAGCATCCGGATCGACCCGTACGTCAGCTCGGTGGCGAAGGCGGCGTCGCGGGCGGACAGGCCGGCACGGCGGATCCGGGTCGGCAGGAGCAGGTTCGCGTAGGCGTCGTCGACCTGCACAGCGCGGAGCACGTCGAACGCCACCCGACGGGCGCTGACCGTGCGCGGGCCGCGGCGCTGCTGCGCGGGGCTCACGACAGGACCTTCCCGTCCAGCGCGCCGAGGCCGCGTGCCCAGGCGGCACCGTCCATCGCCTGCTTGCCGGCCGGCTGCACCTGGAGCAGTGCGAGGGGCTCGTCCGCGGTGCCGACGAGCAGGCGCCCGTCGACCAGCCCGAGCGCGCCGGGCGCGAGCCGCGGGACGGCGGAAGTCGCGCCTTCCTCCCGAGTGCTGCGCAGCAGCTTCACGCGGGTCTCGCCGAGGTGGGCGAACGCGCCGGGCTCGGGCGTCACGCCGCGGAGGCGGGCGTGCACGACGGCAGCAGGCGCGGTGAAGTCGATCCGCCCGTCCGCGATCGTCGTCTTCGGGGCGAGGGTCGGCTCGCCGACCTGCTCGCGGGCGACGGCGGTGCCCGCTGCGAGGGCGTCGACGACGCGCAGGACGGTCTCGGCACCGCGGTCGGCCATCGCGGCGAGGACCTCGCCCGCGGTCGCCTCGGGGTCGATGTCGAACGGGTCGCTCGCGTACACGGGCCCGGCGTCGAGCGCCTCGACGAGCTGGAACACCGTCGCGGCGGTGCGGGTGTCGCCGGCCATCACCGCGCGCTGGACCGGGGCGGCACCGCGGTACGCCGGCAGGTCGGAGAAGTGCAGGTTCACCCAGCCGAGCCGGGGCGCGTCGAGGGCCGGGCGGCGGAGCAGTGCACCGTAGGCGACGATGACGCCGAGGTCGGCCCGCAGGTCGGTCAACCGCGCGGTGACGTCGTCGTCCACCCGCGTCGCCTCGATCACCGGGAGGCCGAGCTCCGCCGCGACCTGCGCGACCGGGGTCGGCGTGAGGACGCGCTTCCGGCCCTGCGGCGTCGGCGGCCGGGTGAGCACGGCGGCGATCTCGTGGTCGGACGCCGCGAGGCGGCGGAGGGTGGGGACGGCCGCAGCGGGGCTGCCGGCGACGACGAGGCGCATGGGTTCCATCGTCCCACGGGCCGAGGTGTCCGACGCGCGCGGGCGTCGCGGATCCGCGAACACGCTGCGAGCCCGCTGAGTACCGTCCGGGTCATGAGTGACGTGACCACCTCCACCAACCGCTACGCCGGCTCGTCGATCCAGAAGGTCGCGATGGTCGTCGGCATCGTCTTCCTGCTCGTCGGGATCGCCGGGTTCGTGCCCGGGCTGACCTCCGGCGACCTCGGCGGTGCCGGACACGGCTCGATGGCGATGCTGCTCGGGATCTTCCAGGTCTCGGTGCTGCACAACATCGTGCACCTGCTGTTCGGCGTCGTCGGCCTGCTCGCGGCGAACCGGGCGACCGGCTCGCGCATGTACCTCGTGATCGGCGGAGTCGTCTACTTCGTGCTCTGGGTGTACGGGCTGTTCACCGCCGGCACGATGTCCGGCGCGAACTTCGTGCCGCTCAACTGGGCCGACAACTGGCTGCACCTCGTGCTCGCAATCGGCATGGTCGCCCTCGGCGTCGTGTTCCCGCGCGGTCGCCGGACGCCCGTCGGCGCCTGACCTCCGGGGCCTGCCCCCTGGGCCTGACCCCGGGGGTCGGCCCGCGAAACGCAACGTCGGCGGTTGCTCGCAGCGGTACTCCGCTGCGAGGAACCGCCGACGTTGCGTGTTGCGAGGGGATCGTCAGGCGGGGACGGCTGCGCGTGCGGCCACGAAGGCCTCGACGCAACGGTCGACCTGCTCGGGCGTGTGCGCGGCGGAGAGCTGCACCCGGATGCGTGCCCGCCCCTGCGGGACCACCGGGTAGCTGAACGCCGTGACGTAGACCCCGCGGGCCTGCATCTCGTCGGCGATCCGGGCCGTGCGCGCCGCGTCGTGGAACATCACCGGGACGATCGGGTGCTCCCCGGGCAGCAGCTCGAACCCGGCGTCGGTCATCGACGACCGGAAGCGCGCGGCGTTCGCGGCCAGCCGGGCGCGGGCGTCCTCCGATCGCTCGATCAGGTCGAGCGCCGCCACCGTGCCCGCGGCGATCACCGGGGCGAGCGAGTTCGAGAACAGGTACGGCCGGGAACGCTGGCGCAGCAGGTCGACGATCTCCCGGCGGCCGGAGACGTACCCGCCCGAGGCCCCGCCGAGTGCCTTGCCGAACGTCCCGGTCAAGACGTCCACCCGGTCCGCGACCCCGCACAGCTCGGGCGTGCCCCGTCCGTGCGCGCCGACGAACCCGACGGCGTGCGAGTCGTCCACGACCACGAGGGCGTCGTACCGCTCCGCGAGATCGCAGATCTCGGCCAGCGGCGCGATCGACCCGTCCATCGAGAACACGCCGTCCGTGACCACGAGGCGGAACCGGGCGTCCGCGGCGGCGGCGAGCTGCGCCTCCAGGTCGGCGGTGTCCCGGTTCCGGTACCGGAACCGGCGCGCCTTGCTGAGCCGGATGCCGTCGATGACCGACGCGTGGTTCAGCTCGTCGGAGATCACGGCGTCCTCCGGACCGAGCAGGACCTCGAACAGCCCGCCGTTCGCGTCGAAGCACGACGAGTACAGGATCGTCGCCTCGGTGCCGAGGAAGCCGGAGACCCGTTCCTCGAGCTCGAGGTGCAGGTCCTGCGTGCCGCAGATGAACCGCACGCTGGCCATCCCGTACCCCCAGCGGTCGAGGGCGTCCTTCGCGGCGTCCACGAGCTCCGGGGCGTCCGCGAGCCCGAGGTAGTTGTTCGCGCAGAAGTTCAGCAGCTCCGTTCCGCCGGCCTCGATCGCCGCGCGCTGGGGGCCGGCGATGCCGCGCTCCCGCTTCGTCAGCCCCGCCGCCTCGATGCCCGCGAGCTCTGCCCGCAGGTGGTCCTTGATCGCGCCGTACATCACGCCTCCGTCCAGTCGATGACGACCTTGCCGCCGTCCGCGCTCGCCGCCGCGGCGAACGCCTGCTGCCAGTCCCGTGCCGGGAAGCGCCCGGACACGAGCGAGCCGATCCGACCGCGGAGCGCCGCGCTCGTCTGCAGCATGCTGCTCATGGTCTGCCACGTCTCGAACATCTCGCGGCCGTAGATCCCCTTCACGGTGAGCATGTGCGTGACGACCTTCCCCCAGTCGACCGCGATCGGCCCGGACGGGAGTCCGAGCATCGCGATCCGGCCGCCGTGGTTCATCGTCTCGACCATCGCCGGCAGGGCCGTGGGCGCGCCGGACATCTCGAAGCCGACGTCGAAGCCCTCGCGCAAGCCGAGCCGCTGCTGGGCGTCGCGGAGGGCCCCGACCGCGTCCTGCGACCCGGCGGTCGCCGCCCCACGTCCGGCGCCGGCGTCCGACACGTCGACGGCGAGGTCCGCGCCCATCGTCCTGGCGAGGGCGAGCCGGTTCGCACTGACGTCGGTGCCGACGACGAACCGGGCGCCGGCGTGCCGTGCGACGGCGATCGCCATGAGCCCGATCGGACCGCAGCCGGTGACGAGCACGTCCTCGCCGACGAGGGGGAACGCGAGCGCCGTGTGCACCGCGTTGCCGAGCGGGTCGAAGAGCGCGGCGATCTCGGGGTCGACGTCGGTGTGGTGCACCCAGACGTTCGCGGCGGGAAGCGTCAGGTACTCCGCGAAGGCGCCGTCCCGCTGCACGCCGACGCCCTTCGTGCGGATGCACATCTGGCGGCGGCCGGCCCGGCAGTTCCGGCAGGTGCCGCACACGATGTGGCCCTCACCGGAGACCCGGTCCCCCACGGCGACATCGCGGACGGCGGACCCGACCTCGACCACCTCGCCGGAGAACTCGTGCCCGGGGACGAGCGGTGCGGAGACGGCCGACGCGGCCCAGTCGTCCCACCGCTCGATGTGCAGGTCGGTTCCGCAGATCCCGGCGCGGAGCACCCGGACGAGCACCTCGTCCGAGGCGGGGACCGGCACCGGTCGTTCGGTCATGATCAGTCCCGGACCGGCGTCCGGCTTCCAGAGCGCGCGCATCGGCGTCACCTCGTCACCTCGTTGTGCGTGTGGTGTGTTCGGCGGTGGCTCGTGACCACCGTCCCTCAGCCTGGCACAGGTGGCCGCGACGCGCGGGGCGGTCAGACCTCGGCGAAGGGCTCGGCGTCGTCGAGCCGGACGCGGAGCGTGGGTGCCGCACGACGGCGGTTGCCGCCGGGGAGCACCCGCCGGGTGGACGAGCGCCGGATGACCTCGGCCTTGAGCGTCGCCGCGACCTCGGCACCGTGCGCGTACGGGAACCGCACGATCGCCCGGACCGTGCCCGGGACCGGATCGTCCTCGACCGGCACCGGACCGAGCACGTCGCCGACCAGGGTGTCCCCGAGAGCCTCGACCGCGGCCGTCACGGCGTCGTCCGTGCCGGTCAGGGTCGCGACCCGCACCGCCGGTGGGAAGTGCAGCGCGCGACGGTCGACGAGCTCCTCGTGCGCGGGGCCGTCGAGCCGCCAGGTGGCCATCGCGGTCGCGAGCCGGCCGCCGATGCCGACCAGGTACACCTCGGACCCGGGGGCGCCCTTCGCCGCGGCGCCCGTCCAGAACCGCAGCACGTCCTCCTGCACGCGGAGGCCCTCGCGGGCGAGCATGCGCTCCCCGTCGAGCAGGAGCACGCAGGCGTAGCCGCCCGGCACGTTCGGCTCCGCGCCGCGCGTGGCGACGACGACCGAGGGGCGGGCGGGGACCTCGTCGAGCGGTCGGGAACCGTCGGCGACGACGATGCGGGTGCCCGGGAACGCCCGGCCGAGCTCGTCGGCGGTGCGCTGTGCGCCCTGCCCGACGGGCTTCACGGTGCCGTTGCCGCACGTCGGACACCGGAAGCCCACGGCGAGGGCGCCGCAGAACCGGCACTGCGGGGTCGCGCCGCGGTGGGGTTGGCCGAGCGGTCCCCCGCACACCCGGCAGTGCGCCCGTTCGCCGCACTCGGCGCAGACCAGGCCGGTGCCGAACCCGGGACTCGCGACCTGCACGAGCACCGGCCCGTGCTGACTCGCCTCGCGCGCAGCACGCCAGGCGGTGCTCGGGATGCGTGCCTGGGCCGCGAACCCCTCGGCACCGCCCTGCTGCACCGTCGGGATGACCTTCGGGGTTGGCTGCCGGTACGGAGCGACCTCGTCGAGCCAGTGCAGTTCGACGAGCCGTTGCACGTCGGTGCTCCGCGCGTGCGAGACGAACAGCAGACCGGCGCCGGACTGGGCCGCCCGGACGAGCGCGACGTCACGGGTGTGCACGTACGGTGCCCGGGGCTCGACGAACGAGGCGTCCCCGTCGTCCCACACGACGATCAGACCGAGGTCGGTCGCCGGCGCGTACAACGCGGTGCGGTTGCCGATCGCCACGACGGCGTGCGACCGCGCCTGCAGCAGTGCCTTCGCCCGCGCACCGTTCGTCTGCTTGGCGTCGAATCGCACGACCCGCTCGGCCGGCAGCACGGCGAGGAGGGCCCGCTCGAGGTCGGTGACGTCGCGGAAGTCGGGGACCGCGACGACCGCGGACTGCTCGGCGGCGACGGCGTGCGCCGCGGCCTGGGCGATCGTGGCGGCCCACCCGGGGACCCAGACCGGGTCCGGTCCCGGCTCCGGGGCGGCGGGCGCCGGGTCCGGCTCAGCGCCGTCCGGGCTCGGCGCGACCGCGACGGGGTGCAGCGCAGCGGGGTGCAACGAGGCCGGGTGCAGCGCGACGGGGTGCGGCAGGGCGGCCACCGCAGCGCGTCCGTGGTCGGCGACCAGCGCCTCCAGGACGCCCTCGACGTAGCCGGCGACGGGGCCGGCCGTGACCGACGGCGGCGACCACTCGGGGTCCCGCGCGAGCCAGGCCTTCTCGGCGCGCACCTGCCGGGGCGGCACGGCGAGCCGGAGCACGTCGGAGGCGACACCGGCGGCCCGGTCGGCGACGGCCCGGGCGAGCGACCAGATCTCGGGTGCCAGGACCGGCACCGGCGAGACGACCTGCTCGACCGGGCTCAGCTCCCCCGCGAACGTCGTGTCGGCGTCGGCGGCGTCCGGCGCGACGACCTCCACCACCCAGGCGTCGGACATCCGTGCCCCGGTGCGCAGCGGTACCTTGACGCGGACACCCGGCACGCAGTCGTCCTCGAGCTCGGCCGGCACCCGGTAGTCGAACAGACGGTCCAACTGCGGGAGCGGCGAGTCGAGGACGACACGCGCGACGACGGGCACGCGGTGCCCTAGACGGCGGCGGCGACGAGTCCTGCGGCGGCGCGGAGTTCCTCGACGCGATCGAGCTGCTCCCAGGTGAAGCCGGGCAGCTCGCGGCCGAAGTGGCCGTACGCCGCGGTCTGCGCGTACCGGGGCTTGAGCAGGTCGAGGTCGCGGATGATCGCGGCCGGACGCAGGTCGAACACCTGCGTGATCGCAGCCTCGATCGTGGCGTCGTCGACGTGCCCGGTGCCGAACGACTCCACGTACAGCCCGACGGGCTTCGCGCGGCCGATGGCGTACGCCACCTGCACCTCGAGCCGGTCCGCGAGCCCTGCCGCGACGGCGTTCTTCGCGACCCAGCGCAGCGCGTACGCGGCCGAGCGGTCGACCTTGGACGGGTCCTTGCCGCTGAACGCGCCACCACCGTGCCGGGACGCACCGCCGTACGTGTCGACGATCACCTTGCGACCGGTGAGCCCGGCGTCGCCCTGGGGGCCGCCGATCTCGAACCGGCCGGTCGGGTTCACGATCACGTCGACGTGCGACGAGTCGAGGTCCACCAGGTCCAGCACCGGACGGATCACGTGCTCGGTGATCTGCGCCGTGAGCTCGGCGAGCGTCACCGCCGGCGAGTGCTGCGTCGAGAGCACGACGGTCTCGACGGTCTTCGGGACGACGCCGTCGTACCCGACCGTCACCTGGGTCTTGCCGTCCGGACGGAGGAAGTCGAGCACACCGGTCTTGCGGACCTCGGCCAGACGCTCCGCCAGGCGGTGCGCGAGCCAGATCGCGACCGGCATGTACTCGGGCGTCTCGTTCGTCGCGAAGCCGAACATGATGCCCTGGTCGCCGGCACCCTGCCGGTCGAGCGGATCGACGCCCGCGCCGGAGCGGCTGTCCAGCGACTCGTCGACGCCCTGCGCGATGTCCGGCGACTGCGCACCGATCGAGACTTCGACACCGCACGTGCGACCGTCGAACGAGACCTCGGACGAGTTGTACCCGATGCCCGTGATGACGTCGCGGACGAGCTTCGGGATCTCGACGTAGCCCGAGGTCGTGACCTCGCCGGCGACGTGCACCAGCCCCGTCGTCACCATCGTCTCGACGGCGACGCGCGCGTGCGGGTCGACCGCGAGCAGCGCGTCGAGGATCGTGTCCGAGATCTGGTCGCAGATCTTGTCGGGGTGCCCCTCCGTCACCGACTCGGACGTGAAGAGGCGCAGGTTGGTGCTCGTCACCGCGGTCAGTCGCTGGGCTGCTGCTGCTTGGTGACGGTCAGCTTGTCCTCGTTGATCTCGTGGAGAGCGACGGACAGCGGCTTGTCGTCGATGGTCGAGTCGACGAGCGGCCCGACGTTGTCGAAGAGCGACCCCTCGTGCAGGTCGGCGTAGTAGTCGTTGATCTGACGAGCGCGCTTCGACGCGAAGATGACGAGCGCGTACTTCGACTCCACCTTGGACAGCAGGTCGTCGATGGGCGGGTCGATGATGCCCTGGGGGTTGGCCATGGTGTCTCCAGTCGGCAGAAGATGGTGTGTGCCCCGGAGGGCACGGGCGCTCCCGGCTAGGGCGCAGTGAACAAGTCTACGACTTCTCGTGCCGCGGTGCCGACATCGGAGTTCACGATCCGCACGTCGAACTCGTCCTGGGCGGCGAGCTCGACCTTGGCGGTCTCGAGCCGGCGGGCCTGTTCCTCGGCGGACTCGGTGCCGCGGCCGATCAGGCGGCGGACGAGTTCCTCCCACGTCGGCGGGAGCAGGAACACCAGGACCGCCTCGGGCATGGCGTCGCGCACCTGCCGTGCGCCCTGCAGGTCGATCTCGAGCATCACCTTGTCGCCGGCGTCGAGCGCGCGGTCGATCGGCGGCCGCGGGGTGCCGTAGCGGTAGGAGTTGTGCACGACCGCCCACTCCAGGAGCTCGCGGTCGCGGATCATCCGGTCGAACTCGGCGTCGTCGACGAAGTAGTAGTGCACGCCGTCGACCTCGCCCGGTCGGGGCTTCCGGGTCGTCGCGGAGACGCTGAGGTTCACGTCCGGGTACTGCTCGCGGATGTACGCGCTCACGGTGCCCTTGCCCACGGCGGTGGGTCCGGCGAGCACGACGAGCTTCGACGTGCCACGTTTCCGGCCGCGCGCGGCGAGCCAGTCGGCCAGGGCCGAACGCTGCCGCGAGCCGAGTCCGCCGAGGCGCTTCGACGGCGCGATCCGCAGCTCGCTCATCACGGCCTCGGCACGGGCGGGACCGATGCCCGAGATGCTCGTCAGGAGGTCGCGGACGCGCAGCGACTTCTCGGCGGGCAGGTCGGCGTCGGACCAGGCGGCGCGGGCGACCTCGAGGGGGCTGCGCTCCCCCGACGCGACCTGCGCCTTGACCGCTGCCCGGGCGCGTCGCGCGGCCACGGCGGCGCGGGCGGCGGCGACCCGGTCGACCTCCGGCGGGTTCCGGTGCGCGGGGAGGCCGCTGCGGTCCACGGGTGCGCCGTCCGTGCCGTCCGTCACGCGGCCACCTCCAGCGCCGCACGGATGCGGTCCGCCCGCTCCTGCACGAGCCCGGCGACCCCGTCGGGGCCGGCGGACAGCAGCCCGCGGGACTCGCTCACGAGCACCTGCTCGGCACGAGAGCCGTACAACGACCGGAGGTCCTCGATCCGGGCGCCCTGCGCGCCGAAGCCCGGGGCGAGCACCGGCGCGGAGCCGATGGCCGCCGCGTCGATGCCGAAGTCGTCGAGGTCGAGGGTGGCGCCGAGCACGAGCCCGACGTCCCCGAGCGGCTGGTCGCCGCCGGTCCGGTTGTCGTCTGCCACATCGAGCACGATACCGGCCGCGACCGTCCGGCCGGCACGCGGGCCCTCGGCGACGACCGCGGTCTGCAGCAGCCGTGCCTCGGGGTTGCTCGTCGCGGCGAGCACGAAGACCCCCGCACCGTTCCGGCGCGCCACGTCGACGGTGCCGACGAGCGACCCGTAGCCGAGGTACGGCGAGACCGTCATCGCGTCGGCCCGGAACGGCCCGTCGCGGTCCAGCCACGCCAGCGCGTAGTCGTCACCGGTCGAGCCGATGTCGCCCCGCTTGACGTCGGCGACGACCAGGAGGCCCGCATCGCGTGCCCGACGGACGGTCGCGTCGAGCGCGCGGTAGCCGGCGACCCCCGCCGCCTCGAAGAAGGCGACCTGCGGCTTGACGATCGCCGCGCGGCCGGCGGCCGCGTCGACCAGGGCGGCGCCGAACGCCGTCAGCCCCTGCTCGTCGCGGCCGAGCCCCCACGCCGCCAGGGTGGCGGCGTGGGGGTCGATGCCGACGCACAGTGCGGAA
Organism: Curtobacterium sp. AG1037; assembly: GCF_003349855.1. Lineage (NCBI taxonomy): Bacteria > Bacillati > Actinomycetota > Actinomycetes > Micrococcales > Microbacteriaceae > Curtobacterium > Curtobacterium sp. AG1037. Next base: position 128,278 of record NZ_QQAO01000004.1, read on the forward strand.
CGCGACCCGATGGCGGCGGCGAGCCGCACGCCGAAGGGGGCCGTGCCTCCCGGCCGGGTGTCAGCTGCCACGGGAACGGCCGTCACCAGGTCGCGCGCTCGAGCGCGTAGTCCTGCAGGCTTCGGACGCTGTGCGGCGTGCCGATCGTCTCGATCGCCGCGACCGCTGCACCCAGCTGCGCGATGGTCGTGAAGAGCGGCTTGTCCGCCGCGACCGTCGCCGCACGGATCTCGTACCCGTCCGCGCGACCGGCGGCACCGGACGGCGTGTTGATGACGATGTCGACCTCGTCGCGGGCGAGCAGGTCGACGACGCTCTCGCCGCCCTCGCTGTACTTGCCGACCAGCGTGACCTCGATGCCGTTGCGGCGGAGCACCTCGGCGGTGCCCTCGGTCGCGGTGATCGTGAAGCCGAGCTGCTGCAGGCGGTGCACCGGCAGGACCACCTGGCGCTTGTCGGTGTCCGCGACGCTCACGAACACCGTGCCGCTCGTCGGCAGGCCGCCGTACGCGGCGTCCTGCGACTTGAGGAAGGCGCGGGGGAAGTCGCGGTCGATGCCCATGACCTCGCCCGTGGAGCGCATCTCCGGGCTGAGCACCGAGTCGACGACCTGGCCGTCGTGGGTGCGGAAGCGGCGGAAGGGCAGCACGGCCTCCTTGACGGCGACCGGTGCCTGCGCGGGCACGGACGAGCCGTCACGCTCGGGCAGCAGGCCCTCGGCGACGAGCGCGTCGATCGAGGTGCCGGTCATGATGCGGCTCGCGGCCTTCGCGAGCGGGATGCCGAGCGCCTTCGAGACGAACGGGACCGTGCGGCTCGCGCGCGGGTTCGCCTCGAGCACGTAGAGCACGCCGGCGCCGATGGCGAACTGGACGTTGAGCAGGCCCTGCACGCCGATGCCGCGTGCGATCCGCTCGGTGGCCTCGACCACGCCGCGGATCTCCGCCTTGCCGAGTCCGACCGGGGGCAGGGTGCACGCCGAGTCGCCGGAGTGGATGCCGGCCTCCTCGATGTGCTCCATGATGCCGCCGATGTAGAGGCGCTCCCCGTCGAACAGCGCGTCGACGTCGATCTCCACCGCGTCGTCCAGGAACCGGTCGACGAGCAGCGGGAGCTCCGGGCCGATGATCGCCTGGTCGGCCATCCGGTCGAAGTAGTCCGCCAGGGCGGCCGGGTCGTAGACGATCTCCATGCCGCGGCCGCCGAGCACGAAGGACGGGCGGACGAGGACCGGGTAGCCGATCTCCTCGGCGACCGCGGTCGCGCTCGCCAGGTCGTGCGCGGTGCCGTTGCGCGGTGCGAGCAGGCCGGCCTGCTCGAGGATCGCGGAGAACTGCCCGCGCTCCTCGGCGGAGTCGATCGCCGCGGGGCTCGTGCCGAGGATCGGGATCCCGGCCGCCTCGAGCGGCTTCGCCAGGCCCAGGGCGGTCTGGCCGCCGAGCTGCACGACGACGCCGACGAGCTCGCCGGACGCGGACTCAGCCTCGATGACCTCGAGGACGTCCTCGGTGGTGAGCGGCTCGAAGTAGAGCCGGTCCGAGGTGTCGTAGTCGGTCGACACCGTCTCCGGGTTGCAGTTGATCATGATCGTCTCGAACCCGGCCTCGCTCAGCGCGAAGGAGGCGTGGACGCACGAGTAGTCGAACTCGACGCCCTGGCCGATGCGGTTCGGGCCGGAGCCGAGGATGACGACCTTCTTGCGGTCGCTCGGGACGACCTCGGTCTCGGTGTCGTACGACGAGTAGTGGTACGGCGTGAGGGCCGGGAACTCGCCGGCGCAGGTGTCGACCGTCTTGAAGACGGGGCGGATGCCCAGGGCGTGCCGCGCGTCGCGGGCCTCCTGCTCGGAGATCCCCCGCAGGCCCGCGATCTGGGCGTCGCTGAAGCCGTGCTCCTTGGCCCACCGGAGGGTGCCCGCGTCGAGCGTCTCGGCTGCTGCGACCTCGGCCGCGACCTCGTTGATGAGGACGATCTGGTCGATGAACCACGGGTCGATCTTCGTGGCCTCGAAGACCTCGTCCGCCGTGGCGCCGGCGACGAGCGCCTGCTGCACCGTGACGATGCGGCCGTCGGTCGGCACCTGGGCCTTCTCGAGCAGCGCGTCCTTGTCGAGCTCGGCCGCCGGGGTGTCCCAGTGGAAGCTCGAGCCGCGCTTCTCGAGGCTCCGCAGGGACTTCTGCAGCGCGGTGGCGTAGTTCCGGCCGATGGCCATCGCCTCGCCGACGCTCTTCATCGTGGTGGTGAGCGTGGCGTCGGCCGCCGGGAACTTCTCGAACGCGAACCGCGGGGTCTTCACGACGACGTAGTCGAGCGTCGGCTCGAAGCTCGCCGGCGTGACGCGCGTGATGTCGTTCTCGATCTCGTCCAGCCGGTAGCCGATCGCGAGCTTCGCGGCGATCTTGGCGATCGGGAAGCCCGTGGCCTTCGACGCGAGCGCCGACGAGCGGGAGACGCGCGGGTTCATCTCGATGACGATGAGCCGGCCGTTCGACGGGTCGACGGCGAACTGGATGTTGCAGCCACCGGTGTCGACACCGACGCGACGGATGATGTCGATGCCGATGTTCCGCATGTTCTGGTACTCGCGGTCGGTCAGCGTCAGCGCGGGGGCGACCGTGATCGAGTCGCCCGTGTGGACGCCCACCGGGTCGACGTTCTCGATCGAGCAGATCACGACCGTGTTGTCGAAGTTGTCCCGCATGAGCTCGAGCTCGTACTCCTTCCAGCCGAGGATCGACTCCTCGAGGAGCACCTCGGTGGTCGGGCTGGACTGCAGGCCGTCGCCGACGAAGCGGACGAGCTCCTCCTCGTTGTAGGCGAAGCCCGAACCGAGGCCGCCCATCGTGAAGGACGGCCGGACGACGAGCGGGTATCCGAGGTCGGCCGCGAACGCCTTGGCTTCCTCGAGGGTGTGCGCGATGTGGCTGCGGGCCACGTCGGCGCCGGACTCGAGGACGAGCTCCTTGAAGAGCTGGCGGTCCTCGCCGCGCTGGATCGCGTCGACCTTGGCGCCGATGAGCTCGACGCCGTACTTCTCGAGGATGCCCTCGGCGTCGAGCTTGATCGCCGCGTTGAGCGCCGTCTGACCGCCGAGGGTCGGCAGGACCGCGTCGGGCTGCTCGATCTTGATGATCTCCTCGAGCGACGCGCTCGTGATCGGCTCGATGTAGGTCGCGTCGGCGAAGTCCGGGTCGGTCATGATCGTCGCCGGGTTCGGGTTGACGAGGATGACGCGGACGCCCTCGGCGCGGAGGACGCGGCACGCCTGGGTGCCGGAGTAGTCGAACTCGGCGGCCTGCCCGATGACGATCGGGCCGGAGCCGATGACGAGGACGGAGTTGATGTCTGCGCGCTTCGGCATCAGTTGGCTTCCTTCGTGACGTCGGCTGCGGGGGTCGTGGCGGTGGCGGTGGCCGCGTCGAGCGGCTCCCCCGCACGGCGCGCGCGGACCAGGTCGGCGAACCGGTCGAACAGGTACATGGAGTCGTGCGGGCCGGCCGCCGCCTCCGGGTGGTACTGCACGCTGAAGGCGGGCACGTCGAGGGCGCGGAGCCCCTCGACCACCTGGTCGTTCAGGGAGTAGTGCGAGACCTCGACCCGACCGAACCCGGCGGGCGACTCGACGACCTGGTCCAGGGGCGCGTCGACCGCGAAGCCGTGGTTCTGGCTCGTGATCTCGACCTTGCCCGTGGCGGTGTCGAGCACCGGCTGGTTGATCCCGCGGTGGCCGAACGGCAGCTTGTAGGTGCCGAAGCCCAGCGCGCGGCCGAGGAGCTGGTTGCCGAAGCAGATGCCGAAGAACGGGCGGCCGGTCCGCAGCGACTGCTGCAGGAGGTCGACCTGCGCGTCGCTCGCGGCGGGGTCGCCGGGGCCGTTCGAGTAGAACAGGGCGTCCGGCGCGAGGTCCTCGAGCGCCGCGGCGGTGATGTCCTGCGGCACGACGTGCACCTCGAACCCGCGCTCGGCGAGGTAGCGGGTGGTCGACGCCTTCACGCCCAGGTCGAGCACGGCGAGCCGGCCGATCTGCTCCCCGACGGCCGGGACCACGTAGGTCTCCGGCGTGGAGACGACCGACGAGAAGCTCGCACCCTGCATCGCGGCCTGGTCGCGGACGGCGGCCAGCTGCTCGTCGGCGGACAGGTCCGCGTCCGCACCGCTGAAGACGCCGCCCTTCATGGCGCCGGCGTCGCGGATCCGACGCGTCAGCGCGCGGGTGTCGATCCCGGAGATGCCGACGATGCCGTCGCGCTCCAGGTGGTCGTCGAGCGTGGCGTTCGCGCGGTGGTTCGACACGACGCGGCTGGGGTCGCGGACGACGTAGCCCGCCACCCAGATGCGACGGGACTCGGGGTCCTCGTCGTTGACGCCCGTGTTGCCGATGTGCGGTGCCGTCTGCACCACGATCTGTCCGGCGTAGGACGGGTCGGTCAGCGTCTCCTGGTAGCCGGTCATGCCCGTGGCGAAGACCACCTCGCCGAGGGATCGGCCTCGGGCGCCGTACGCCCATCCGTCGTACCGGGTGCCGTCCTCGAGGACCAGCACGGCCCGTTCGCGTGTCATCAGTTCGTCCCTTCGCCCGCGGGGTGCGGGTGTTCGCGCGTCGTCGTCAGTCCCTGCAGGGCGGCGAGTGCTGCTGCGCCGCCTTCCGGGAACCGGAAGTAGGTGTCGAGGTCCGTCGCACCTGCGGCGCCGGTCGCCGTCCATCGCAGACGGACCAGTCCCCCGGGCTCGACCACACGGTCGATGGCCCACGTGGCGCGGTCGGCGCCGCGCACGGCGTCCACCGCGATCCAGCGGTCCACGGCGCCGGCGTGGTGCAGGACCACCCCGGTGTCGTGGACGGTCACCCCGCCGCGGCCCCGGAACCCGAGACCGCCGGCGGTGATGCGTTCGAGTGGCTCGTCGGCGCGGGTCGTCGCGACGGTGAACCCGTCCCAGGACCCGGCTGCCGGTCCGACGTCGGTCGGGACCGGGACGGGAGGCACGGCTGCCGTCTGACGCCTGGCCCGCGTCCGCCAGGTGCGCGCCATGGCGACGAACAGCAGGGCGACGAGGGCCAGGACGATCCCGCCGACGAGCCAGCGCAGCGCGTCACCGCTCATGCCGTCGCCTCCGCCCGCACGCTGCGCGCGTGCGCCGCGACGGTCTCGGCGTCGACGAGCTGGCCGTCGAGCACCGTCGGGGCGCCGTGGTGGAACGTCGCGACCACACGGCCGGGCAGCCGCATGCCGAGGTACGGCGAGTTCTGCGATTGGCCGGCGAGGTCGGCGATGGAGAACTCCCGCACCGCGGCGGGGTCGTAGAGCGTGAGCTCGGCGGGGGCGCCCTCGGCGATGCGCTGGCCGTGCCCCTCGACCTGGCCGATGCGGGCCGGCGCCTCGGACAGGACGCGCGCGACGTCGGCCCAGTCGAGCTGCCCGCTCTCGACCACGGCGGCGTGCACGACGCTCAGCGCCGACTCGAGCCCGACCATGCCGTTGGCGGCAGCCGGCCACTCGCAGCACTTCGCCTCGGCGGTGTGCGGTGCGTGGTCCGTCGCGACGATGTCGATCGTGCCGTCCGCCAGGGCACCGCGGAGCGCGTCGACGTCCTCACGGGAGCGCAGCGGCGGGTTCACCTTGTAGCGCGCGTCGTACCCGGGCGCCCCGTCGACCCCGGCGATGAGGTCCTCGGTGAGCACGAGGTGGTGCGGCGTGACCTCGGCGGTGACGTCGATGCCGCGGGACTTCGCCCAGCGGATGACCTCGACGCTGCCGGCGGTGGACACGTGGCAGACGTGCAGCCGGGCACCGACGTGGTCGGCGAGCAGCACGTCGCGGGCGATGATCGCCTCCTCCGCCACCGCGGGCCAGCCGGCGAGCCCGAGCTCCGACGACAGCCGGCCCTCGTTCATCTGCGCGCCGATGGTGAGCCGCGGTTCCTGCGCGTGCTGCGCGAGGACCCCGCCGAAGCCCTTGATGTACTCGAGCGCCCGGCGCATGAGCAGCGGGTCGGCGACGCAGGACCCGTCGTCCGAGAACACCCGGACCTTCGCCCTGCTCGTCGCCATGGCCCCGATCTCCGACAGGTGGGTTCCCTGCAGCCCCTGCGACACCGCACCGATCGGGCGGACCGTGACGTACCCGGCGTCGTCGCCGAGCGCCTGCACCTGCTCGACGACCCCCGCCGTGTCGGCGACCGGCGACGAGTTCGCCATCGCGTTCACCGCGGTGAAGCCGCCGGCGGCCGCCGCTCGCGACCCGGTGAGCACCGTCTCGGACTCCTCGAAACCGGGCTCGCGGAGGTGCGTGTGGAGGTCCACGAGGCCGGGCAGCGCGATCAGCCCGTCAGCGTCGACGACCGTGGCCCCGGCCGCGTCGAGACCGGACCCGACCGCGGTGATGCGCCGCGCCTCCAGGCGGATGTCGGCACGCGTGCCGTCGACCAGCTGCGCGCCACGGATGAGGTGAGCGGTCATGCGACGGACTCCTTCGGTTCGTGCTCGCCCGTCAGGGCGAGGTAGAGGACGGCCATCCGGACCGACACGCCGTTCGCGACCTGCTCGACGACGGTCGAGCGGGGGTCGTCGGCGGCGACCCCGGCGATCTCGAGTCCGCGGTTCATCGGCCCCGGGTGCATGATCAGCGTGCGCTCGGACAGGGCCGCCGCGCGGGCCGCCGTCAGGCCGAAGTGCCGCGTGTACTCGCGGGGGTTCGGGAAGAACGCGTCGTTCATGCGCTCCTGTTGGATGCGGAGGAGCATCACGACGTCCGGGTCCTCGGCGAGGGCCGCGTCGAGGTCGTGGTGCACTGCTCCGCCGAACGGGCGGTCGACCGCCGGCAGGAGCGTCGGCGGAGCCGCGAACGTGACCTGGGCGCCGAGCGTGCGGAGGAGCCAGGCGTTCGACCGGGCGACGCGGCTGTGCAGGACGTCGCCGACGATCGTCACGCGGACACCGTCCAGGGCCGCGCCCCGGCTGGCGTCACCGTGCAGCCGACGGCGCATCGTGAAGGCGTCGAGGAGCGCCTGGGTCGGGTGCTCGTGCGTCCCGTCGCCGGCGTTCACCACCGGGACGTCGATCCAGTCGGCCTCGGCGAGGACCCGCGGAGCGCCGGATGCGGGGTGCCGCATCACGATGCCGTCGATGCCCATCGCGCCGAGGGTCTGCACGGTGTCCTTGAGCGACTCGCCCTTCGAGACGCTCGAGCCCTTCGCAGCGAAGTTGATGACGTCGGCGGAGAGCCGCTTCGCCGCCGCCTCGAAGGAGATGCGGGTGCGGGTGGAGTCCTCGAAGAACAGGTTGACGACGGTCTTGCCGCGGAGGGCCGGGAGCTTCCGGACCTCGCGCGTGTTGACCTCGGCCATCTCCTCGGCGACGTCGAGGATCCGGACGGCCTCGTCGCGCGACAGGTCGGCGGTGGAGAGCAGGTGGCGCATCAGGCGTCGACCCCCGGCTGCTCGATCACGACTTCGTCGGTGCCGTCGGTCTCGGTGAGGCGTAGCGTGACCCGTTCGTCGGACGCCGTCGGCAGGTTCTTGCCGACGTGGTCCGCCCGGATGGGGAGCTGCCGGTGCCCGCGGTCGACGAGCACGGCGAGCCGCACCGCACGGGGCCGCCCGATGCCCTGCAGGGCGTCGAGGGCGGCCCGCACGGTGCGGCCGGAGTACAGCACGTCGTCGACGAGCACGACGACCTTGCCGTCGATGCCGCTCGTCGGGATCGTGGTGCGGTGCGGTGCACGACCGATGCCGTGCCCCAGGTCGTCCCGGTGCATCGTCACGTCGAGCGTGCCGAGGCGCTGGTCGCGCTCGGCGGCCCACTCGGGCTCGATGTCCGCGAGCAGCGACGCGAGCCGCTCGGCCAGGACGGCACCCCGCGTCGGGATACCCAGGAGCACGAGGTCCGAGGCACCGTGGTTGGCCTCGAGGATCTCGTGCGCGATGCGTGTCAGGGCACGCGTGATGTCGGGCTGTTGCAGGACCGTTCTGGTGCCCACGCCGACCTCCTTCCCCGCCTCACCGGACGGACTTAAAGGACGCTGACGTGGTCAACCCTACCGGGACTCCTGGTCCCCTGCGACCGTCCGGCCGGACGGTGCGGCGTCGTCGTCGGCAGCGCCGGCGGAGGGAGCGGTGGCCGCCTTCGCCGACGGTGCACGGCCGCCCGCCACGGCGCCGAGCACGCCGTTCACGAAGCTCGCCGAGTCGTCGGTCGACAGCGACTGCGCGAGCTCGACCGCCTCGGCGATCGCCACCGCGTCCGGGACCTCCGGGTTGTACCGGAGCTCCCAGACACCCATCCGCAGGATGCAGCGGTCGAGCACGGGCATGCGGGCGATGGACCATCCCTGCGCGTGCTCCACGATCACCTTGTCGATGGCCGACCGGTCGTCGTCGACGCCCGTGACGATCTGCCGGGCGTAGTCCCAGCTCGAGGCACGCTCGGGCTGGTCGAGGTGCCGGACGGTCTCGGTCGCCAGGACGTCGGCGATCGGGAGCTCACGCACCTCGGCCACGTACAGCATGTCGAGGGCGCGCTTGCGGGCCTTCGAACGAGCACTCATCGGGCGGACGCCTATGAGTTGACGCGGCCGAGGAAGCTGCCGTCGCGCGTGTCGATCTTCACGGTGGTGCCGTTCTCCAGGTACAGCGGCACCTGGATGCGGTGGCCGGTCGCGATGATCGTCGCGTCCTTCGTGCCGCCGGAGGAACGGTCGCCCTGCAGGCCCGGCTCGGTCTCGACCTCGGTGACGATCGACGTCGGGAGCTCGATGTAGAGCGGGTTGCCCTCGTTCATCGCGATGGTGACCATCGCGGACTCGAGCAGGAAGTTCTTCGCGTCGCCGACCACGGCCTCGGAGACCGGGATCTGGTCGTAGGTGTCGGTGTCCATGAACACGTAGGACTCGCCGTCCTGGTACAGGTACTGGTAGTCACGGCGGTCGACGGTCGCGGTGTCGATCTTCGCGCCGGCGTTGAACGTGCGGTCGACGACCTTGCCCGAGACGACGTTCTTCAGCTTGGTGCGGACGAACGCGCCGCCCTTGCCCGGCTTGACGTGCTGGAACTCGACGACCGACCAGAGCTGCCCGTCGATGATGAGAACGGCGCCGTTCTTGATGTCAGTGGTACTCGCCATGGGTCTTCCGTTCGATGGTGTTGTGAAGGTCTCCCGGACGTGCGTCCGGTCCCGACGGCGGCCGGGAGGCCCGTGCCGACGCCCCGACGAGTGTAGCGGACGGGCGCGGGACGGCCAGGCGCGACGGCGGGCGCGGGTCAGCGTCGTCGGCGCGCCCGCCACGCGTCGACCGCGGCCCACAGGAGCAGCACGACGGCCGCACCGCCCATCAACCCGCCGGCGGCGCCGTTGGACAGGACCGCCGTCGGCCGGGCCGGCATCGCCAGGTACACGATCGACAGCACCCCCGCACCGGCGCCGAGCAACACCAGGAGCACCCGGCGGATCAGTCCCGACACGACCTCGCGGTCCCGCCGGTCCGAGAACAACCGGATGTTGACGGCGAGCTTGCCGTTCTCGAGTGCCTCGCCGATGCGGTCCACGCGTCGCGGCAACCGACGGACCGTGGACACGACGCCGAAGAGCTCGCGGATCGCCAGGTCCCGCACCGCACGGGGGCGCAGCTGGTCCCGGATCTGCCCCCTGGCCAGGTCCCGCGACTCCTCGAGCAGGTCGAACGACGGCGCGAGCGTCCGGAGCGTGCCCTCGAAGATCGCCAGCGCACGTGCTGCCGCGACGAAGTCCGGCGGCGGCTTGAGCCGGTACCGACCGAACACGGCGACGGCGTCGTCCACCGTCTCGACGCCGATCCGCGCACCGGGCCCGAGCTCGTCCGCGACGAACGCCGCGATGTCCCGGCGGAAGTCGGCCTCGTCCTCGTCGTTCCGGACCGGCGCCATCCGCAGCACACCGTCGGCGATCCGGGCGGTGTCGTCCTGGATGTACCCGGCGAGCAGGTCCTGCACGGTCTCGCGGAGTCCGGGGTCGAGCCGCCCGACCGACCCGAAGTCGATGAGCGCCGGGCGGCCGTCCGGCAGCAGCACGACGTTCCCCGGGTGCAGGTCGGCGTGGTAGATCCCGTCGAACACGACCTGCCGCAGGAACGCGTCGAGGACGGCGCGCATCGGCTCGTCGAGGTCCCGCGTCGACCGGGCGGCACGTAGCGCGCTGAGGGTCTCGCCCTCGAGGAACTCCATGACCATCACACGTCGGCTCGACAGGTCCCGGTAGGGCTCCGGGAACGCCACCGCGTCGGGCCGGGCGCTCCGTGCCTGCGCGGCGCGGAGTGCTGCGAGGTTCCGCATCTCCGACGAGAAGTCCACCTGCCGGACCAGGTCGTCGGCGTACTGCTGCGCGACGTCGGCGACCCCGACCTGCCGCGCCTCGGTGCTCGTCCGGGCCAGGAACCGCACCACGCGGAGCGCGATGTCGACGTCGCGACGCACCGCCGCGTCGATGCCGGGGCGCTGGACCTTCACCGCCACGACCGTGCCGTCCTGCAGCGTCGCACGGTGCACCTGCGCGATCGAGGCGGCGGCGACCGGCTCCGGGTCGAAGCTCGCGAACACCTGGTCGACCGGGGCACCGAGCTCCTCCTCGAGCAGGGCGGCGACCGCGCCGGCGTCCGCCGGGGTCACGCTCCGCTGCAGGTGCGCGAGCCCCTCGGTCCACTCCTCCGGCAGCAGGTCGTCCCGCGTCGAGAGCAACTGGCCCATCTTCACGAAGCCGCCGCCGGCCTCCTCGAGGGCCCGCCGCAGGTGTTCCGCCTGGTCACGACGCAGGTCGGCGGTCTCGGGGGCGTGCGAGAAGTCGAGCCGGCGGAAGGGCAGCAGACGGTGACGACGGGCGATCGCGAGCAGCTCGGCGAAGCGGCGGCCACGGGACCGCAGGCTGCCGGCGTCGACGTCCTGCTGACCGAGGTCGCTCAGACGGGGCGGGGTGGGCACCGGACCAGTCTGCTCCCCCGCCCTGCGCACCTGCCGCGCTCCTCCACAGCCTGGAGGCACGGCGCGCCCTCCACAGGTCGGCTCGCCTCCGACGTCGGCGTGCGCCCGGCGCGCGACGTTGGGTGGCATGGAGACCGCACTCGTCGCGGCGAGCATCGCCGCCCTGGCGTCCACTGTCGGCGCCGTCGTCAGCTGGTTCGGCGCGTTCCAGGCGCGACGGACCGTGATCCGCCACCACGCCTGGGAACGCTTCACCTGGGCGCTCCGTCAGCAGCCGCACGACCGTGCGTACGACATCTCGATCGCTGTGCTCCGGAACCTCGCGACCGTATCGTGGTGGCCGAAACCGGATCGCCGACTGGCGTACCGCGCGCTCCGTCGTCGGGAACGGGCCGCAGCCGACGCCGAACGACCGCAAGGACCGACCGCTGGACAGGAGGCCGACTCATGAGGATCTTCCGACCACTGCCGGACGCACTCGATCCAGACCGTGACGACGACGAGTACTGGGCGTGGGAGAACGGGGCCACGCTCGACGAGTTCCGCGAGTGGGAACGCACCGGTGTGCTGACCGTCTCGATGCGCGTGCGGTGGTGGTGGCGTCGGACACGACCCACGCTGCGGTGATCCCGCGCGGAGCTAGACCCCGACCTCCTGGTACGCGGTGAAGAGCAGGTGGTCCTCGGGCCCCTCGAGCGTGACCGGCTTGCCGACCCCGTCCAGGATGATGAACCGCAGCATGCCGGCCCGGGCCTTCTTGTCCCGACGCATCGTCGCGAGCAGCCCCTCCCACCGGCCGAGCCCGTAGGACGTCGGGAGCTCGAGCGACTCCAGGATCGAGCGGTGCCGGTCCACCGTGGCGTCGTCGAGGTGCCCGGTCAGCCGCGCGAGCTCGGCCGCGAACACCATCCCGACCGAGACCGCCGCGCCGTGTCGCCACTGGTAGCGCTCGGCGTGCTCGATGGCGTGGCCGAGCGTGTGCCCGTAGTTGAGGACCTCGCGACGGCCCTGCTCGGTGAAGTCGTCCGAGACGACCTCGGCCTTGAGCGCGATCGCGAGCTCGACGACGCGGCGGAACTCGGGCGTCGTCGGGTCCGTGACGCGTGCGACGTCGGCCTCGATGACGTCGAGGATCTCCGGCACGGCGATGAACCCCGCCTTCACGATCTCGGCGAACCCGGTCAGGATCTCGTTCCGGGGCAGCGTCCGTGCCAGGTCGAGGTCCACGACCACGGCGCGCGGCGCGGAGAACACCCCGACCAGGTTCTTGCCCTCGTTCGTGTTGATGCCGGTCTTGCCCCCGACGCTCGCGTCGACCATGCCGAGCACGCTCGTCGGGATCGCCAGGAAGGGGACGCCGCGGAGCCACGTCGCCGCGACGAAGCCGGCGAGGTCCGTGACCGCACCGCCGCCGAGCCCGATCACGGCGTCCGTGCGGGTGAAGTCCGCCTGGCCCATGACCTGCCAGCAGAAGGCCGCCACCTCGACGCGCTTGGCCCCTTCGGCGTCCGGCACCTCGGCGATGAGCGCCTCGAGTCCGGCGTCCGCGAGCATCTCGCGGAGCTCGTTCGCCCGGGCGCCGAGCGTCGGGGCGTGCACGATCAGCACCTTGGCGACGCGCGGACCGAGCAGCGCGGGGACGGACCCGAGCAGGCCGTTCCCGACCGCGACGACGTACCCGCCGTCACCGCCGACCCGGATCTCGGTGGTGCCCTCGGGCAGGTTCGACTCGGTCACGGTGTCCCTCCGGTGGTGGTGTCCTGCGCGGTCACCCACGCGACGACGTCCTGCACGACGTGCGACATCGGCCGCCGCGAGGTGTCGAAGGTGGCGTGCGCCAGTTCGGCGTAGGTGGCGACCCGGGCGTCCAGGATCGTCTGCCAGGCGTCGATGCCGCCCTGGGCGAGCAGCGGGCGGTCGCTGCCGGCGATGCGTTCGGCCACGGCCTCGGGTGAGACGGTCAGGAGCACGACCCGTGCCCCGGCCATGGCGTCCCGGGTGTCCGCGTGGGTGACGGCTCCCCCACCGACCGAGACGACCCCGCCGGTGGCGATCGCGTCCCGGACGGCCCGGGCCTCGAGCTCCCGGAACGCCGGCTCCCCGCGCTCCGCGAAGATGCCCGGGATCGGGCCGTGCTCGCGCGCGATGACCCGGTCGGTGTCGGTGAACGGCACGCCGAGCGCCTTCGCGACGCGCTTGCCGACGCTCGACTTGCCGGCGCCCATCGGGCCGATCACGACGACCGGCCCGTGCGGCGCCGGGTCGGGCGTGCTCACCAGGCGGTCGAGGGCTCGGCGGCGTCGGTCCGCCGGGAGCGGAGCGTCTCCGGGATCGCGGCCAGGTAGCCGTCGAGGTTCCGCTTCGTCTCGGCGAGGCTGTCCCCGCCGAACTTCTCGAGCACGGCGTCGGCGAGCACGAGCGCGACCATGGCCTCGGCGACGACGCCGGCGGCGGGCACCGCGCAGACGTCGCTGCGCTGGTGGTGCGCCGAGGCGTCCTCGCCCGTGGCGACGTCGATGGTGTGCAGGGCGTGCGGGATCGTCGCGATCGGCTTCATGCCGGCGCGGACGCGCAGCACGGTACCGGTCGACATGCCGCCCTCGGTTCCGCCGGCGCGGTCGCTCGTGCGGATGATCTCGCCGTCCTCGCGGTACAGCTCGTCGTGCGCCGCCGACCCCCGTCGCCCGGCGGTCGCGAAGCCGTCACCGACCTCGACGCCCTTGATCGCCTGGATGCCCATGATCGCGGCGGCCAGACGGGCGTCGAGTCGACGGTCCCACTGCACGTGGGAACCGAGCCCCGGGGGGACGCCGTAGAACAGGACCTCGACGACCCCGCCCAGGGTGTCGCCGTCCTTCTTCGCGGCCTCGACCTCGGTGACCATGCGTGCGGACGTCTCGGCGTCGAAGCACCGCAGCTGGTCCTCGTCGAGCCGGTCGACGTCGTCGGGCTGCGGCAGGTCCGTGCCGTCCGGCACGCGGACGGTACCGACCTGCAGGGTGTGCGCGACGGACCGGATGCCGAGCTCGGCGAGGAACGACTTCGCGACGGCGCCGAGCGCGACGCGGGCCGCGGTCTCACGGGCGGACGCGCGCTCGAGGATCGGACGCGACTCGTCGAAACCGTACTTCTGCATCCCGACCAGGTCGGCGTGACCCGGACGCGGGCGGGTCAGCGGGGCGCTGCGGCCGCGGGACATCTCGGTCTGCTCGACGGGCTCGGGGCTCATCACCTCGACCCACTTCGGCCACTCGGTGTTGCCGATGCGGATGGCGATCGGGCTGCCGATCGAGAACCCGTGGCGGACACCGCCGGAGACGTGCAGCTCGTCCTGCTCGAACTTCATGCGGGAGCCGCGGCCGTACCCGAGCTTCCGCCGTGCGAGGTCGGTGCGGATGGACTCGAACGACACCGGCACACCCGCGGGCAGGCCCTCGAGCATCGCGATGAGTTCGGGTCCGTGGGACTCACCAGCGGTCAACCAACGAAGCATGTCGACCATCCTCCCACAGCGGACCACCGTGCGACGCGGCAGCCGAGCCGGCTCACTGGCCCGATCGGCTCACTGGTACGACGGGTGTGCCCGCAGCCAGGCCCGGAACTGCGCCACCGCGGCCTCGTGCTGCGGCAGGGTGTCGGAGAACACGGTCTCGCCGGTCTCCAGGTTCACCGTGACGAAGTACAGCCAGCTCCCGCTCGCGGGCTGGGTGACGGCCTTGATCGCGACGTCGCCCGGGTTCGAGATCGGTGCCGGCGGCAGGCCCTTGTGCTGGTACGTGTTGTACTTGTTCCCCGCGTCGGCGCGCTCGGCGTCGGTCGTCGTGACGGTGTGGGTGTTCCCCGTCCCGTAGGCGACGGTCGCGTCGGACTGCAGCGCCATCCCCTGGTCGAGACGGTTCTGGAACACGCGCGCGACCTTCGGGAAGTCGGCCGCGACGCCGGCCTCCTTCTGCACGAGCGAGGCGAAGATGATCACCCGCTCCTGGTCGGCCTCGGCGACGCCCGCCGCGGCGAGGTGCTGCTTCATCGTGTCGACCATCGACTGGAAGTACTGCTTCGCGCTCCAGCCCGGGTTGATCGGGTACGTGGCCGGGAACAGCCAGCCCTCGAGCGTCGTGGTGCCGGCCGGCAGCCCGTAGGCCTGCACGTCGGCGGCCGCGGACGAGACCTCTTCCTTGGTGAGACCGGCCTTCGAGACCATCCCGGCCTCGATGTCCTGCAGGGCCGTGCCCTCGGGGATGACGATGGAGGCCTGCACGCGGTTCTTCTCGTCCTGCAGTGCCGCGAGGGCCGACTTCGCGCTCATCTCCTTCTTGAGCGCGTAGGAGCCCGGCTGGAACTGCACGTTCGGCGACGTCAGCAGCAGCTTGTAGAACACCTGCGAGCTCTTCACGACACCGCTGCGCTGCAGCGTCTTCGCGACGTCCTCGCCGATGTCGCCCTGCTTGATCGTGATGGTGACCTTGCTCGTCCCGGACCCGGAGTAGTCGTCCGACTCCTGGGCGCCGCTGATCGCGCCGATCACCTGTTGGATCTTCGGTGCCGCGAACGCGTACGCCCCGCCGCCGGCGGCGAGCACGACCGCCACGATCACGATCCCCGCGATCAGCGGTCCGCGTCGTCGCTTCGGTCGCGGCTCGCGCGGCGGCCTGGAGGATCGCCCTCCGCCGCCACGGCCGTCACGTCCGCCGCCTCCCGCGGCCCCGCCGCCGGGTGCCGCACCGCCACCGGCGGCTGCGGCACCACCGACGAGCCCGGCGTTCCGGGCTGCGTCCGCCGGCACCTCGCCGGTCAGGAGCGCCCGCACCTCGGGGTGGAGCTCGTCGTGGTGCTGCGCGACGGGAGCGTCGGCCGGCGACGTCGGTCGCGTGCTGTCGGCGTCGTCGCCGTCCCGTCGACCGCGGGCCGCCTCGGCGGCGCGGGCTTCGCGGCGGGACAGCGGCTGGTCGGCGCTCGTCGGACGCTCGGTGTCGTCGGGTCGTACCGCGGGCTGCTTGCGCCCGTCGGCGTCGTCACCGGGCGCGATGATCGCGTTCCAGTCCAGGTCGTCTGCCAACGGATCCTCGGTTCCTCGGGTCGGGGGCTCCGCCTGGGGGTGTCGGTCCGGGTACGACGGTCGGTGGCGGCGTCCTCGTCGTCGGCCGACCGGTCAGGGGAGCGTGGCGCCGGGGGCGGCGCTGGACGCACGCTCGTGGTCGAGCGCGTGTTGCAGAATGATAACAGCGGCCGCTTGGTCGATCACGGCCCGGGACTTCTTCGTGTTCTTGCCCGCCTGGTGCAGGCCGCGCTGGGCCGTCACGGTCGACAGACGCTCGTCGACGAGCCGGACCGGACGGTGCCGTGCGATCCGCTCGGCGAACGCGCGGGCGTCGGCGGTCGAGGGCGTGTCACCGCCGGACATCGACAGCGGCAGTCCGACGACGACCTCGAGCACGTCGTACTCGTCGGCGATCGCCAGGATGCGCCCGAGGTCCCTGCTGTCGTCGCGTCGCACGGTCTCGACCGGGGTGGCGAGCAACCCGTCCCGGTCGCACACGGCGACGCCGATCCGGGCGCGACCGACGTCGATGCCGAGTCGTCGCCCGGACCGCATCGTCACCGTCAGCCCGCCAGGCGCGCGGTCACCGCACGCAGGGCCGCCGGCAGCGCAGCCGGATCGGTCCCGCCGCCCTGCGCCAGGTCCGGCTTGCCGCCACCGCCGCCGCCGAGCACGCCCGCGGCCTCCTTCGCGAGGGGTCCGGCCTGGACCCCCGCAGCGCGCGCGGCGTCGTTGGTCACGACGATCACGACGGGCTTGCCGCTCACCACGGCACCGAGCACGACCACGGACGCACCGTCGCCGAGCTGTGCGCGCACGCCGGTGGCGAGCGAACGGAGGTCGTCGGCGGACTGGACGCCGTCGACCGTCTCGGCTACGACCGTCGTCGCGCCGACCGTCGTGGCCTGCTTCGCGATGCTCGGCACCCGCTGCTGCAGGTTCGCCGACTCGAACTCGGCGATGCGCTTCTGGGCGGCGCGGAGGTCCTCCATCAGGCTCTGCACACGTCCCGGCAGGTCGTGCCGGGGCGCCTTGAGCGCGCTGGACAGCTGCGAGACGATCGTGCGCTCGACCGCCAGGTCCCGGAAACCCTCGAGTCCCACGAGCGCCTCGACGCGGCGGTTCGTCGAGCCGACGCTCGACTCCCCCACCAGGTTGACGAGGCCGACCTGGGCGCTCGAGGCGACGTGCGTGCCACCGCAGAGCTCACGGGACCACGGTCCGCCGATGTCGACCATGCGGACCTCGGCGCCGTACTTCTCGCCGAAGAGCGCCTGGGCGCCGAGGGCCTTCGCCTCGTCGAGCGGCAGCACGCGGGTGGAGACCTCGAGGTCGGAGCGGATCGCGGCGTTCACGACCTCCTCGATCTCGGAGCGGGTCGACGTCGAGACCGGCTGCGACCAGGAGAAGTCGAGGCGCATGTAGCCGGACTTGTTGTACGAACCGGCCTGCAGCGCCTCCGGGCCGAGCACGTCGCGGAGCGCGGCGTTCACGAGGTGGGTCGCGGAGTGCGCCTGGGTCGCCCCGCGGCGGTACTCGGCGTCGACGACGGTGGTGGCGGCGTCGCCGACCCCGACCTCGCCGGACCGGACCTGGACCTTGTGACTCCAGAGCCCGGCGACCGGACGCTGCACGTCGAGGACCTCGAGGTCGAAGCCGTTGCCGACGATCGAGCCCTGGTCCGCGTCCTGGCCACCGCTCTCGGCGTAGAGCGAGGTCTCACCGAGGATGACCTCGGCGATGTCGCCCGCGACCGCACGGTCCACGCTGACACCGTCGACGATGATGCCGAGGATCGAGGACTCCGCCTCGAGCGCGTCGTAGCCGAGGAACACGGTCTCGCCCGCGGCGCGGAAGGCGCTGTAGACGCTGAGGTCGGCGAGGGCCGTCTTCTTGCTCTTCGCGTCCGCCTTGGCGCGGGCGCGCTGCTCGGACATGAGCGTGTCGAACGCGGTGCGGTCGACGACGACTCCCGCCTCCTCGGCCATCTCCATCGTCAGGTCGATCGGGAAGCCGAACGTGTCGTGCAGCAGGAACGCCGTGTCGCCGCCGATCGACGGGGCGCCGTCCTGCTTCGCCCGCTCGACCGCCACGTCGAGGATCGTCGTCCCCTGCGCGAGCGTGCGGAGGAAGGTCTCCTCTTCCGCGTAGACGGTGCGCGCGATGCGGTCGTACTGCTCCGCGACCTCGGGGTAGGCGTCCCGCATCGCATCGCGCGACGCCGGGAAGAGCTCGGGGAAGGTGGCGCCCTCGACGCCGAGCAGGCGCATCGCGCGGACCGTGCGGCGCAGGAGTCGGCGGAGGATGTAGCCACGGCCCTCGTTCGACGGCGTCACGCCGTCGGCGACGAGCATGAGCGACGAGCGGACGTGGTCGGCGATGACGCGCATGCGGACGTCGTCCGCGTGCACGGCGCCGTAGCGGCGGCCGGAGATCTCGGCCGCCTTGTCGAGGACCGGGCGCACCTGGTCGATCTCGTACATGTTGTCGACGCCCTGCTTGATGAACGCGACGCGCTCCAGGCCCATGCCGGTGTCGATGTTCTGGTTCGGCAGGTCGCCCGTGATGTCGAAGTCGACCTTCGACCGCACGTTCTGGATCTGGTACTGCATGAACACGAGGTTCCAGATCTCGACGTAGCGGTCGTCGTCCGTCGCAGGACCGCCGTCGATGCCGTACGCCGGGCCGCGGTCGAAGAAGATCTCCGAGCAGGGGCCAGCAGGACCGGGCTGCCCGGTCGACCAGTAGTTGGTGTCCTTGCCCAGGCGCTGGATGCGCTCGTCGGGCAGCGACGAGTGCTGCTTCCAGAAGGCGATCGCCTCGTCGTCGTCCTCGTACACGGTGACCCACAGGTCCTCCGGGTCGAAGCCGAGGCCCCCGTCGGACTCCGACGACGTCAGGAACTCCCAGGCGTACTGGATCGCCTGCTCCTTGAAGTAGTCGCCGAACGAGAAGTTACCGTTCATCTGGAAGAACGTGCCGTGCCGCGGGGTCTTGCCGACCTCTTCGATGTCGTTCGTGCGGATGCACTTCTGCACGCTCGTGGCGCGCGGGTACGGCGCCGGGACGAGCCCCGTCAGGTACGGGATGAACGGCACCATGCCGGCGACCGTGAACAGGAGCGACGGGTCGTCGGAGACGAGCGACGCGGACGGGACGACGGTGTGCCCACGGTCGCCGAAGTACTGGAGCCAACGGCGGCGGATCTCTGCGGTCTGCATGGTGCTTCCTGGGTCGAGGAGTCGGTGGGAGGGTGTGCGCGGGGACGCGGCTCGGGCCGTCAGTCGACGACGTCGGTGGACGGGCGCAGCTCGGCGTCCCGCGACCGGTAGCCGTCGGCCACGGCGTCCGTGAAGGCCTTGGTCCGGGCGTTCACGTCCGCGAAGAAGCGCGCGCCACCCGGGGTGTTCGCGATCCGGTGCGCTGCGGCGAACCCGATGACGACGCCGACGGCGACGAAGAACAGCTGCTTCACGGTGCCCCTCCCTCTCGCGCACGCGGGCGGCGCGTGCCCGACGAGTCTAGTGGCGGGGAACCCCCGGTACGCCGAACGGCGGGCCGTCCTCCTGAGAGGACGACCCGCCGTTCGGGTGTGATCCGTGGATCAGCGAGCTGCGTAGTACTCGACGACGAGCTGCACTTCACAGGTCACGGGGACCTCGGCGCGCTTCGGGCGACGGACCAGGCGGGCCTGGAGCTTCTCGATCTCGACCTCGAGGTAGCCCGGGACCTTCGGCAGGACCTCGAGGTGACCACCGGCGGCGGCGACCTGGAGGGGCTCGAGGGACTCGGAGCGCTGCTTGACGTGGATCATCTGGCCCTCCTTCACGCGGAAGGACGGACGGTCGACGAGCTTGCCGTCGACCATGATGTGACGGTGCACGATCAGCTGACGGGCCTGCGCGGTGGTGCGGGCGAAGCCGGCACGGAGCACGAGGGCGTCGAGGCGCTGCTCGAGGAGCTCGACCAGGTTCTCACCGGTCAGGCCCTTCGTCTTGCGGGCCTCTTCGAAGACGATGCGGAGCTGCTTCTCGCGGATGCCGTACTGGGCGCGCAGACGCTGCTTCTCACGGAGACGGACGGCGTAGTCGCTGTCCGCACGACGGCGGGTGCGGCCGTGCTCACCGGGGCCGTAGGGGCGCTTCTCGAGGTAGCGGGCCGCCTTCGGCGTCAGCGGGATGCCGAGCGCGCGCGAGAGGCGGGTCTTGCTGCGGGTGCGTGACTTGGTAGACACAGGGTCCTTTTCTCTGTCTGAACTGAATGACTCGTCGGACACCACCCGTCCGCGGGCGCTGCGTACCGGGGGCACTGCATGCTCGCGAGCGTGCTCGGTCCCGACGACGGGATCCAGAGGGATGAGCCTGTGGGATCGGACGGCTACAGTCCGAACCTCTGTCCCCGTACCGCCGGAGCGGGACTCTGTCCTCGGCGCAGCCGCACGCGAGGACCAGGACGTAGGCCCGGCAATGTTAGCAGCATCTGGACCCGCGGTGCCAGCACTACTCGCCGCGGGTGATCTTCCGGAGCCGCTCGAGGCGCGGACCGACCTCGCGCTCGTACCCGTTGCCGGTCGGCGTGTAGTACTCGGTGCCGTCGAGGACGTCGGGCAGGTACTGCTGTCGGGCCACCCCGTGCTCGGCGTCGTGCGAGTAGACGTAGCCCTTGCCGTGCCCGAGCCGCTTCGCCCCGGGGTAGTGCGCGTCACGGAGGTGCATCGGCACGACGCCCATCCGCCCGGCCTTGACGTCGGCGATCGCCGCGTTCACGCCGTTGTAGGACGCGTTCGACTTCGGAGCGGTGGCCAGGTACACGACCGCCTCGGCCAGGGGGATCCGGCCCTCGGGCATGCCGATGAGCTGGACGGCCTGCGCCGCGGCGACCGCGATGGGCAGTGCCTGCGGGTCCGCCATGCCGATGTCCTCGGACGCGGAGATGATGATGCGCCGCGCGATGAACCGCGGGTCCTCGCCCGCCTCGATCATGCGGGCCAGGTAGTGGAGCGCGGCGTCGACGTCGCTCCCCCGCACCGACTTGATGAAGGCGCTGATGACGTCGTAGTGCTCGTCGCCCTGGCGGTCGTAGCGGAGCAGCGCCCGGTCCACCGCGGCCGCCACGGTGTCCGCGTCGACGACCGGGACGGTGTCGACGCCGTCGAGCGGCGCGTCGTCGTCGTCCTCGGGGTCGGCAGCGGCCGCGATGGCCGAGGACGCCGCGGCCTCGAGCGCGGTCAGAGCGCGTCGGGCATCGCCGGAGGACAGCCGCACGATGGCCGCACGGGCGTCGTCACCGAGCACGACCGACCCGCCGAGCCCCCGTGGGTCCTCGACCGCGCGGTCGACGAGCATGCCGAGGTCGGCGTCCGTGAGGGGCTTGAGCGTCAGGAGCAGCGACCGGGACAGCAGCGGCGAGATGACGGAGAACGACGGGTTCTCGGTCGTCGCCGCGATGAGGATCACCCAGCCGTTCTCGACGCCGGGCAGCAGGGCGTCCTGCTGCGCCTTGCTGAAGCGGTGGATCTCGTCGAGGAACAGCACGGTGGTCGAGCCGTACAGGTCGCGGTGGGTCAGGGCCTTCTCCATGACCTCGCGCACGTCCTTGACCCCGGCGGTGACCGCGGAGAGCTCGACGAACTCGCGACCGGACTGCCGCGCGATCGCCTGCGCGAGGGTGGTCTTGCCGGTACCGGGCGGCCCCCAGAGGATCACCGAGACCCCACCCGGGTTCTCGCGCGTGCCCGTCGCGAGCTGCACGAGCGGACTGCCGCGACCGAGCAGGTGCTGCTGCCCGGCCACCTCGTCGAGGCTGGTGGGGCGCATCCGGACAGCGAGCGGCACCGAGCCCTGTGCCAGGCCGGCGCGACCGCCGGTGGTGGGCGCACGCATGCCCGATCGATCCGCTGCCATGCGTCGATCGTAGGCCGACCCACCGACGTGGGCGTGCCTCCAGGCCGGGCGCACCGCGCCGTCCGCTACGCTCGGCGGCACACTCGACGAGAGGTCCGATCAGCACCGTGGCACCGAAGAACCAGTCGCGCGACAACCGCGAGGCGCGCGAGCGGCTCCGTCTGTACCAGGCCCGTCAGGGGCTCCACGACCGGCAGCGCCGGCGCCGGGTGCGGGACAACACGGTCGGTGCGGTGGTGCTCGTCCTGGTCGCCGCGCTCGCGACCGGGTCCCAGCTCGTCCACGCGGGCACGCAGGGCTCCGGGAAGGCGGACGCCAGCGCGAGCACGTCGGCCACCGCGACGGCGACCCCGTCCGCCAGTGCCTCGGGCGACACCGGAGACGTGCCGAGCAAGTCCATCGCCGGCGGGAAGACCTGGACCGGCACGCTGACCCTGAACAAGGACGTCGAGCTCGGCATCGAGCTCGACGGCAAGGCCGCCCCGCAGGCCGCGAGCGTCGAGATCGACCTCATCCGGAAGCAGTTCTACGAGGGCACGACGTGCCACCGGCTCGCCGACAGCGCCGACTTCAAGTTCCTGCAGTGCGGCTCCGCGAACGGCGACGGGACGGGTGACGCCGGGTTCCAGTACGGGCCGCTCGAGAACGTGCCGAGCGACGGGGAGTACCCCGCCGGCACGATCGCGATCGCCCGTGGGTCCTCGCCGACGTCGCAGACCACGCAGTTCTTCATCGTCTACGGCGACACGACCCTCGACGGCTCGACGGGCGGCTACACCGTGGTGGGCAAGGTGACGAGCGGCCTCGACCGGCTCGAGTCCCAGATCACCTCGAAGGGCATCGCCTCCCCCGGGAGCGACGGCACGGGCGAGCCGAAGGTCGCGACGACGATCACCGGCGCCACCATCGCCGAACAGCAGTAGTCCACAGGTCGCACGGACGCGGGTCGCGGAGGCCTCCCGTGCAATAGGCTGACGACCTGACCGTGCCGACGGTGACGTCGGTGATGCACGACCACGATCGAGGCGAGACCTGTGGGACCTGACGAAGCAACGACCTGGGGCCGGGTCGACGAGAACGGGACGGTGTACGTCCGGTACGAGGACACCGAGAAGGCGGTCGGCGAGTACCCCGACGCCACCCCGGACGAGGCGCTCGCGTACTTCGCGCGGAAGTACGCCGACCTCGAGGGGCAGGTGAAGATCGCGGAGCAGCGCACCCAGCGCGGTGCCTCGGCGAACGACGTCGCCCGCACGGTCGAGCACCTCCGCGCGCAGGTGACCGAGGCCCGGGTCGTCGGTGACCTGAAGTCCATTGAGGATCGCGTCGCGAAGCTCTCCGAGCAGGTCGGTTCGCTGACCAAGGAGCAGCAGGTGCAGGCGCAGCAGGCCCTGACGGACGCCCTCGCGCACCGGACCGCCCTGGTCGAGGAAGCCGAGCAGCTCGCGGCCGTCGATCCGGCGCGTGCGCAGTGGAAGCAGATCACCGCACAGCTGGACGACGTGTTCGCCCGGTGGCAGCAGCACCAGCACGACGGTCCCCGTCTGCCCAAGAACGAGGCGAACGAGCTCTGGAAGCGGTTCCGTGCCGCCCGCTCGACGGTCGACCAGCACCGCCGCGCGTTCTACTCCGAGCTCGACGCGCAGCACCGCGACGCACGGGGCCGCAAGCAGGAGCTCGTGCAGCAGGCCGAGGCACTCGCCTCGCGCGGCTCGGACGGGATCCCCGCCTACCGCGAACTCCTGGACGAGTGGAAGCGCGCTGGCCGGGCGGGCAAGCGCCACGACGACGCGCTCTGGGCGCGGTTCAAGGCCGCCGGTGACGTGCTGTTCGAGCAGCGCCACGCCGAGGCTGCGGTGGAGAACGAGGAGTACTCCGCCAACCTCGTCGCGAAGCAGGAGCTCCTCACCGAGGCCGAGCCGCTCCTGCAGCAGCACGACCGCGTCGCCGCGCGCCGCACGCTCACCGACATCCAGCGCCGCTGGGACGAGATCGGCAAGGTCCCCCGCGGGGACGTCCGCCGCATCGAGGACCGACTGCGCGCGGTCGAGGACCATGTGCGGAGCCTCGAGGACCAGCACTGGAAGGCGTCGGACCCGGAGCGCAAGGCCCGTCAGACCGGCCTCGCGAGCCAGCTCGAGGACGCGATCGGCAAGCTCGAGGCCGAGCTCGCCGAGGCGCAGGCCTCCGGGAACGCCCGGAAGATCAAGGACGCGCAGGAAGCCCTCGACGCCCGCAAGATCTGGCTCGACGCGCTCGGTGGTTGAAGATCTGAGCGGTTGAAAATCCGAGTGGTCGAAGCTCCGAGCGGTTGACCACCCGGTCCACGACGAGGGCCCCCGCGCGTGCGGGGGCCCTCGTCGTCCGGAGGACCGTCGTCCGGGTGATCGTCGATCGGGTGACCGTCGATCGGGCGACGCTCGGTCCGGGTCAGACGGGAGCGGGCATGCCGAGCAACAGACGGATGTCGAGGTCGTCCTGCCGCATCTGGGCAGCGAGCTCGTCCATCGAGGAGAACGCCACCATGCCCCGGACGTAGGACACGAACAGGACCGAGATCGTCTCGCCGTACAGGTCGATGTCGACGTCGAGCAGGTGCGCCTCGATCTGCTTCGCGGGCACGCCCTCGAAGGTCGGGTTGTTCCCGACCGAGACAGCCGCGGGGTAGACCGTGCCGCGGTGCAGGACCCGAGCGGCGTACACCCCGTCGGCGGGGACGAAGCCCTCGCACGCCGGGTCGAGGTTCGCGGTCGGGTAGCCCATCGCACGGCCGCGCTGGTTGCCGTGCACGACGGTGCTGCGGACGGCGTGCTCCCGCCCGAGCAGTCGTGCGGCCTCGGCCACCCGGCCCTGACCCAGGAGCTCGCGGATCCACGTGGAGGACACGCGGCGCTCGTCCGACTCGCGGACGTCGTCCCGCAGGTCGACGTCGTCGATGAGCTCGACCGTGAAGCCGTGCCGCTCCCCCAGCGCCCGCAGCAGGGCGACGTCGCCGGCACCGCGGGCACCGAAGCGGAAGTCGCTGCCGACGAAGACGAGCCGGGCGTGCAGCGTGTCGACGAGCACGTCGGACACGAACGACTCCGGCGCCTGCGTCTGCAGGTGCTCGTCGAAGCGGAGCAGCAGGGTCGCGTCGACCCCGACGGACTCCAGGAGCTCACGGCGCTGCGGAGTGCTCGTGAGGGCCGGCGGGACCCGGCTCGGGTCGATGACGCTGAGCGGGTGCCGGTCGAAGGTGACGACGGTCGACACGAGCCCCTGTTCGCGTGCGGCACGCTCGAGGTGCGCGATCACGGCGCGGTGGCCGACGTGCACGCCGTCGAACTTGCCGATCGTCACCGCGCTCGGTCCGAAGCCCGAGGCGACGTCGGCAGGGTCGTCGTAGAACTGCACGCGCGCCCCTACTCGCCGGCCGTGACGGTGCTGCGGGCGGGCTCGGCGGCAGCCGTGCGGTGGTGCTTGCGGAGCCACCAGAGCCCGGCGATCGGCAGCACGAGCGGCGCGAAGACGTAGCCGAGGCCGTAGTACGACCAGACGGTGTCGTCCGGGAAGAGCTGTCGGTCGACCAGGGACAGCGTGCCGACGATCAGCACGCCGGCCATCTCGAAGCCGATCGTCACGCAGGCGACCCGGTACCAGAACCGGCCG
The DNA here is from genome assembly GCF_003349855.1 of Curtobacterium sp. AG1037. Taxonomy (NCBI): domain Bacteria; kingdom Bacillati; phylum Actinomycetota; class Actinomycetes; order Micrococcales; family Microbacteriaceae; genus Curtobacterium; species Curtobacterium sp. AG1037. The sequence continues at coordinate 153,811 of NZ_QQAO01000004.1, forward strand.
GGGGCGATGAGGGCGATCATCGCGACGATGTACACGACCGCCGCCACCGCGCTGAGCGTGTAGGCGAACGGCGCGTGCGAGAACTTCTCGATGATCTGCACGACGCTGCGTCCCGTCGCGGCGAGGGCGAGGATGCCGTAGACGGCGATGAGGACACGGCCGACACCGGTCGCGAGGGAGGATCTGGTCGCCACGGCACCGAGTCTACCGACGCCCTGGGACACCCGATGCCAGCCCGAGCCGCTGTCCGCCCCGAGCACCCGGTGGGCGCTGGTCAGTTCAGCGCGAACCAGATCTGGTACATCCGGTAGACCATCACCGCGACGGTGAACGCACCGGCGCCGAGGACGACCGTGCTCCAGCGGGTGCGGTCGATGAGCGCCCAGACGATGGCCGCCGGCGGGACGAGCAGCACCGACACCGCGTACACGCCGAACTCGAGCCCGTTGCCCTGCGGCGGCGACCCGACGGCCGGCAGCACGAGCGACACGACCCCCTGGGCGAGCAGCAGCACCTCGATGAGGGCGAGCGCTCCGACCGTGTAGTCGTTCGGCTTCCACCCGACGAACCCGACGACGACCGTGAAGATCCCCACGACGACCGCGAGCACGAGCTGCACCCACATGAACCACTCGATCACGCGTCGGCTCCGCTCCGGTCGGCGTCCGCGGCGGCGGACGCCGGCGCGGGGAAGTTCGTGATGACACGGAGTCGCCCGCGCCGGACCGACACGAGTCCGACGAGCCGGTCGTCCGCCGTCGCGACCGCCGCAACGGGGCCGTCGTCGTCCGGGTGGTCGGCGGCGACCCGCTTGCCGTCCGTCAGGTCCTTCGCCGCCTGCGGGTCGAGCGACACGCTCGGGAAGAGCCGCCGCGCGACGTCCGCCGGCCGGGCGAGCGCGCCGAGGACGTCGACGTCGTCGTCCTCGAGGTCGACCGCGTCGGCGACGTCGAACGGGCCCACCGCCGTCCGACGGAGCGCGGTGAGGTGCCCGCCGGTGCCGAGCGCAGCCCCGACGTCCCGGGCGAGGGCGCGGACGTACGTTCCCGACGAGCAGTCGACGACGACGTCGAGGTCGACCACGGCGACGTCGGCGCCGTCCACGCGGACCGTGTGCTCGGTGCGCGCGGTCACGTCGAAGCGGGACACCGTGACGGTGCGGGAGCGCAGGACGACCTCCTCGCCCTTCCGCGCGAGGTCGTAGGCGCGACGCCCGTCGACCTTGATCGCGCTCACGGTGGAGGGCACCTGGTCGATCGTGCCACGCTGCCCCGCCACGGCGCGGTCGACCGCGGCCTCGCCGACGTCGGCGCCGAGGACGCCCGGTGCGGCGGTCGGGGTGCCGTCGGCGTCGTCCGAGTCCGTCGACACGCCGAGCCGGATGGTCGCGGTGTAGGTCTTGCCGAGGCCGACCAGGTGCGTCAGCAGACGCGTGGAGGGGCCGGCGCCCAGGATGAGCAGGCCGGTCGCCATCGGGTCGAGCGTCCCGGCGTGCCCGATCTTCTTCAGGCCGAGGCGGCGGCGGGCGATCGAGACGACGCGGTGGCTCGAGATGCCCTGCGGCTTGTCGACGAGGAGGATGCCGTCAGGCGCGGAAGCGAGCACCGGACGAGGGTACCAGCGGCGCTGCGGGGCCGGCGCTCAGCAGGCGTCGTTCCAGTTGCGCCGCGGGTGCTCGGGGTCGGTCGCGTCCAGGATCGCGGAGGCGGCGAGCTTGACGTCCGCGCGGCGCTCGAGCCGCCCGTCCTCGCGCTCGACCCACAGCGACCAGCGCCACAGCCCCCGCGCCCCCGGCGCCAGCAGGCCGTGCCCGTGCACGACCAGGACACCGTCGCCGGCGCCCGTCGTGCGGAACGGCGTCACGACGTCCGCACGGAGCCGGTCGACGTCGTCCGAGGGAGCGGCGGCCGCCATCGCGGGGACACCGTGCTGCTCGAAGCCGGCGACGAGGCCGGCGGCGACGCGCTCGAGGTCGGTGCCGTCCTGCCCGTCCACCCCGATCACGGCGCGGTTCGTCCCCACCTGCGCGATCACCTCGCCCGCGATCGCGGCGTACGTGTCGGTCTCCTGCGGTGCCCAGCGTGCCATGCACCCACCGTAGGCTGTCGTGGTGAACGCGAGCGGAGCCTCCCGTCCTCCTGTGGACGAACCGTCGGACGCGACCCGACCCGACCTCGCGACCCCGCTGGTCGCTTGGTTCCGCGCCGAGGCGCGTGACCTGCCGTGGCGCCGCCCCGGCTTCCCGGCGTGGGGCACGCTGGTCAGCGAGGTCATGCTGCAGCAGACGCAGGTCGCGCGCGTCGTCCCCCGACTGGAGGCGTGGCTCACCCGGTGGCCGACGCCTGCGGACCTCGCGGCGTCACCCCCGGCGGACGCGGTGCGTGCCTGGGACCGGCTCGGCTACCCGCGTCGCGCGCTCGCGCTGCACGCGGCGGCGACCGCCATCGCGGAACAGCACGACAACGTCGTGCCGCGGGACGTCGACGCCCTGCTCGCGCTGCCGGGGATCGGTGACTACACCGCGCGTGCCGTCGCGGTGTTCGCGTACGGCGACCGCCACCCGGTCGTCGACGTGAACGTCCGGCGGGTCCTCGCCCGCGCGCTGCTCGGGCAGGGCGAGCCGGGACCGGCGAAGGCGAAGCAGGACCTGCCGCTGATGGCGTCCGTGCTGCCCGAGGAACGCGACCTGGCGGCGGCGACGAACGCGGCCGCGATGGAGCTCGGGGCGCTGGTCTGCGTCGCCCGCTCCCCCGCGTGCGACACCTGCCCGATCGCCGACCGGTGCGCCTGGCGCGCCGCGGGGTACCCGGAGCACGACGGACCGCGAGCACCGAAGCAGGCGCGCTTCGCCGGGAGCGACCGGCAGGTGCGCGGCCTGATCATGGCCGAGCTGCGGTCGAGCGACGTCCCCGTACTCCGTTCCGAGATCGACCTGGTCTGGCCGGACGACGCACAGCGGGAGCGTGCCCTCACCTCGCTCCTCCGCGACGGGCTGGCCATCGGGGACGATGCGGGCGGGTACACGCTCCCGAGTGCGTGAGGGTCAGGCGCGGTCGTCGTCCTCGTCCTCGTCGTCGTGCTTGTACGGGTCGGCGTCGCCGGCGTACTGCGCACCGGCCGAGGCCGCCTTCACCTGCGCGTCGCGCATCTGCGCCTGGGCGAGCAGGTCCTCCATGTGCGCCGAGGTCTCCGGCAGGGCGTCGGCGATGAACTCGAGCGAGGGGGTGAGCCGTGCCGTGATGTTCTTGCCGACCTCGCTCCGGAGCATGCCGGTCGCGGCCTTGAGCGCCGCGGCGGAGTCGGCACGCTCCTCGTCGGAGCCGTAGACGGTGTAGAAGACCGAGGCGTGCTGCAGGTCCCCGGTGACGCGGACGTCGGTGATCGTGACGAAGCCGAGACGCGGGTCGCGCAGACCCTTGTCGAGTCGACGAGCGACGACTTCCTTGATGCGGTCCGCCATCTTGCGTGCGCGCTGCGGATCGGCCATTGGGTGCCTCCTGGGGCAGGGATTCTTCTGGTGGAACGGGTGGACCCCGCCCCTCCCGAGGGAGGAGCGGGGTCCAGACTAGCCAGGCGTCAGTCGCGCGGCTTCTCGACGAGCTCGGTGGTCTCGATCTCGTCACCGACCTGGATGTCGTTGTACTTGCCCAGACCGATACCGGCCTCGAAGTCCGTGCGGACCTCGGTGACGTCGTCCTTGAAACGACGCAGCGACTCGATGGCCAGTCCGTCGGCGAGCACCACACCGTCACGGATGACGCGCGCCTTGGCGTTGCGCGTGATCGTGCCGGAGCGGACGATGACACCGGCGATGTTGCCGAACTTCGAGGAGCGGAACACCTCGCGGATCTCGGCGACACCCGACTGGACCTCTTCGTACTCGGGCTTGAGCATGCCCTTGAGGGACTGCTCGATGTCCTCGAGTGCGTTGTAGATGACCGAGTAGAAGCGCACGTCGATGCCTTCGCGCGCCGCACGCTCGCGGGCCTTGACGTCCGGGCGGACGTTGAAGCCGACGACGATCGCGTTGTCGATCGTGGCCAGGTCGATGTCCGACTCCGTGATCGCACCGACGCCGCGGTGCAGGATCCGGAGCTGGACGCTGTCGTCGACCTCGATGTCCAGGAGCGACTGCTCGAGTGCCTCGACGGCACCGGAGACGTCACCCTTGATGATGAGGTTGAGCGAGTCGACCTTGCCCTCTTCGAGTGCGCGGGTGAAGTCCTCGAGCGAGATGCGCTTGCGGGCCTTGGCCAGCTGGGCGTTGCGCTCGGCGGCTTCACGCTTCTCGGCGATCTGACGGGCCGTGCGGTCTTCTTCGGTGACGAGGAACGTGTCACCGGCGCGCGGCACCGACGACAGACCCTGCACCTGGACCGGGCGGCTCGGCGTCGCGGCAGTGACCGCGTTGCCGTCCTCGTCGGTCATCGCACGGACGCGGCCGTAGGCCGTACCCGCCACGATGGCGTCACCGACGTGGAGCGTGCCGGACTGGATGAGCACCGTGGCGACCGCACCGCGACCCTTGTCGAGTCGGGCTTCGATCGCGACACCGCGTGCGTCCTTGTCGGGGTTCGCACGCAGGTCGAGACCCGCGTCGGCGGTGAGCAGCACGGCGTCGAGGAGGTCCTGGATGCCGACGTTGTTGCGCGCCGACACGTCGACGAACATGACGTCGCCGCCGTACTCCTCGGCCACCAGGTTGTACTCGGTGAGCTGCTGCCGGACCTTCGCCGGGTTCGCGCCCTCCTTGTCGATCTTGTTCACCGCGACCACGATCGGCACACCGGCCGACTGCGCGTGGTTCAGTGCCTCGATCGTCTGGGGCATGATGCCGTCGTCCGCCGCGACCACGAGGATCGCGATGTCCGTCACCTGGGCACCACGGGCACGCATGGCGGTGAACGCCTCGTGACCCGGGGTGTCGATGAAGGTGATCGGGCGGTCGATGCCCTCGTGCTCGGTCGTGATCTGGTACGCACCGATGTGCTGGGTGATGCCACCGGCCTCGCCCTCGACGACCTTCGAGTTGCGGATCGCGTCGAGGAGGCGGGTCTTGCCGTGGTCGACGTGGCCCATGACGGTGACGACCGGCGGCCGCTGCTGCAGCACGTCGTCGTCCTCGTCCTCGAGCTCGGCATCGAGGTCGATGTCGAAGCCCTCGAGGAGCTCACGGTCCTCGTCCTCGGGCGAGACGATCTGGATCTTGTAGCCGAGCTCCTCGCCGAGGACCTCGAACGTGGCCTCGTCCAGGGACTCCGTGGCGGTCGCCATCTCACCGAGGTGGAACAGCACCGTCACGAGGTTGCCGGGCATCGCGTCGATCTTGTCCGCGAAGTCCGAGATGCTCGCACCACGGCGCAGACGGACGACCGTGTTGCCGTCGCCACGAGGGACCTGCACGCCGCCGAGCGACGGCGCCTGCCGCATCTCGTACTCGGCGCGCTTCGTCCGCTTCGACTTGCGGGCACGGCTCTTGCCACCACCGCGACCGAACGCACCGGCGGTCCCACCACCGGGGCCACGACCACGGCCACCGCCACCGGCGGGACGCGGGCCGGAGAACGCCGGACGCGGGAAGCCGCCGCCGGCACCCGGGGCACCCGGACGACCGCCGGGGCCACCACGGCCGCCACCCTGGCCCGGGCGCTGCCCGAAGCCGTTGGGACGGTTCGCCTGACCGGGGCCACCCGGACGCGGCGCTCCGGGACGCGGGGCGCCCGGACGCGGCGGTGCCGGACGCGGGATGCCGTTGCCGCCACCGGCGCCGCCGGCGGGACGCTGTCCCATGCCCTGGTTCGAGGAGTACGGGTTGTTGCCCGGACGCGGCGGGCGCGAGCCCATGCCCTGGCTCGACGCGTAGGGGTTGTTGCCGGGACGTGCGCCCGGCTTCGGGCCACCCGGCTTCGGGCCGGCTGCTGCGCCCGGCTTCGGGGAACCGCCGGGCTTGACGGCGTCACCCTTCGGCGCGGTCGTGCCACCGGACGCCTGGCTCGCGGCCTTCTCGTCGGCTGCGGCCTTGCGTGCGGCCTCGGCCTCGGCCTGGCGCTGGGCGACCGACTTCGGTGCAGCGGGCACCGGGGCGTCGCTGGCCGGGGCCTGCGCCTGGGGCTCGGGCTGCGGGGCCGGTGCCGGACGGGCCGGACCCGGGCGGGGGCCGCCGGGCTTCGGCGCGCTCGACTTCGGCGCTGCGGTCTTGGCGGGCGCGCTCGGCGTGGCCGACGCTGCCGGAGCCGACGACGAGGCGCCGGACGCCTGCAGCGCAGCACGGAGCTTGCGCGCGACGGGGGGTTCCACACTGGAGCTCGGGCCCTTGACGAACTCGCCGAGCTCCTTGAGCTTCTCCATTGCGGTCTTGCTGTCGACACCGAGTTCGGATGCGATCTCGTGTACGCGTGGTTTTGCCACTGTTCTCCTTCACGGGTCCCACCCCGCGAAGGGGGCAGGACTCACTGGATGACGGGTCTCATTTCGAGCCGCTCATCAGTTGTCCATAAGCCGTTCAGCCTGTTCTGTCGTGTCCTGGTGTCCGCCCGACTGCTCGGCTGCGAGGCCGTGCAGGTGGTCGAGCACTGCGGACGTGTCGGGTTCGCGATCCAGCCGGAGCGCCCGGCGGAAGGCCCGGCGCTTGACGGCCAGTTCGTAGGCTTCGACGGTCGGGGTGAGCCACGCTCCCCTGCCCGGCATGACTGCCTTCGGGTCCGCCACGACGCGACCGTCGCTCGAGGCGACGACACGGAGGAGGGAGGACCGGGGAGCACGGCGACGACTGCCGATGCACGTTCTGACGGGAACCACCTTACTCCTCACCTCCGACGACCGCGATCCGGCGCGCCCGACCGGGCCACGCCGAGGGCGAAAACGCACCGGACGACAGCCGCCGTCCGGTGCCGGGAGCCGCTACTCGTCGCCGTCCAGGATCGAGCCCTGACCGGCACTGCCTGGATGTCGACCCTACTCGTCGCCGTCCAGGATCGAGCCCTGACCGGCACTGCCTGGATGTCGATCCCTACTCGTCGCCGTCCAGGATCGAGTCCGGCTGGATGTCGATCCGCGCGCCGGTGAGCTTCGCGGCGAGGCGGGCGTTCTGCCCTTCCTTGCCGATCGCGAGCGACAGCTGGTAGTCCGGCACGAGGGCACGGACGGCCTTCGTCGAGGCGTCGAGCACGAACGCGCTCGTCACCTTCGCCGGCGACAGGGCGCTCGCGACGAACGATGCCAGGTCGGACGAGTAGTCGACGATGTCGATCTTCTCGGCACCCAGCTCGGTCGTCACGGCACGCACGCGCGCACCGAGCTCACCGATGCACGCGCCCTTCGCGTTCACGCCGGACTCGTTCGCCTTCACGGCGAGCTTCGTGCGGTGCCCGGCCTCGCGGGCGATCGAGGTGATCTCGACGACGCCGGAGGCGATCTCCGGGACCTCGAGCGCGAAGAGCTTGCGGACGAGCCCGGGGTGCGTGCGCGAGACCGTGATCTGCGGACCCTTCGCCCCGCGGCCGACGCTCGTGACGTAGACGCGGATGCGGTTGCCGTGCTTGTACTCCTCGCCCGGGACCTGCTCCTCGGGCGGGAGGATCGCCTCGACCGTGCCGAGGTCGACGTGCACCATCTTCGGGTTCGGACCCTGCTGGATCACGCCCGCGACGATGTCGCCCTCCTTGCCACGGAACTGCCCGAGGATCTTGTCGTCGCCGATGTCGCGGAGGCGCTGGTTGATGACCTGCTTCGCGGCGAAGGCGGCGATGCGGCCGAAGTCGCTCGGCTGGTCGACGGCCTCGCCGACGACGGTGCCCTCCTCGTCGCGCTCCGGCACGTAGACCGACACCTCGCCGGACTTGCGGTCGAGCTCGACACGCGCCTGGGCGTCGACGGGCTCGTCGTTCTCCGCGCGGTGCTTCTGGTACGCCGTCAGGATGGCGGATTCGATGATCTGGACGAGTTCGTCGAACGGGATCTCCCGCTCGCGCTCCATGAGTCGCAGGACTGCGAGGTCGATCTTCACCGAGGTGCCTCCGTATTCAGCTGAGTCGCCTCCGCGGGGTGGATCTGCGCGGAAGTCGGCGACCAGCGTACCCCAGAACAGGACGGGAGGCGCGTGGCGGACCCGCCACGCGCCTTCCGTCCGTCAGGGGGTCGCGATCAGATCGCGCGGACCGCCTCGAGCAGCTCCGCGACCGGCACGTCGCGCCGCTCGCCGGACCGCCGGTCCCACAGTTCGACGACGCCGTCGGCGGCGCTCCGACCGGCGACGATGACCACGGGCACGCCGAGGAGCTCGGCGTCGCGGAGCTTCACGCCGGGCGAGACCTTCGGGCGGTCGTCGTAGACGACGTCGTACCGCTCGTCCTCGAGGGTCGCGATGAGCGACGACGCGACGTCGTAGGCGACCTCGTCCTTGCCGGTGGCGACCACGTGCACGTCGAACGGTGCGATCTCCTTCGGCCAGGCGAGGCCCTTCTCGTCGTTGTGCGCCTCGGCGAGGATCGCCATGATGCGCGTGACGCCGATGCCGTAGGAACCCATCGTGACGGTCGCGAGCTTGCCGTTCTCGTCCTGGACCTTGAGTCCGAGGGCCTCGGCGTACTTGCGGCCGAGCTGGAAGACGTGCCCGATCTCCATGCCGCGGGCGGTCTCGAGGGGGCCCGAGCCGTCCGGTGCGGGGTCGCCGGCACGGACGTCCGCGACGTCGGCGGTGCCGTCCGCGGTGAAGTCGCGACCCGCCACGAGGCCGGAGACGTGCACACCGCGCTCGTTCGCACCGGTGACCCACGCGGTCCCCTCGGCGATCCGGGGGTCGACGAGGTACCGGATGCCCGAGGGGCTGTCGGCGCCCAGGACCTGCGGGCCGATGTAGCCCTTCACGAACACACCGGGGTGGCGCTTGAAGTCGTCGTCGCCGGCCGCCTCGACCTCGGCGGGCGCGAAGGCCACTTCGGCGCGCTTCAGGTCGACGTCCCGGTCGCCGGGGAGCCCGACGACGACGACCTCGCGGGTGCCGTCGAGGTGCGTCAGGGCGAGCACGACGTTCTTCAGGGTGTCCGCAGCCGTCCACCGACGGTCCGCGCGGGGGGCGGCGTCGTTGGCGTGCGCGACGAGCGTGTCGATCGTCGGGGTGTCCGCCGCGGGCAGGCGCACGGGGTCCGGCTGCCCCTCGATCGGCAGGCTGTCGGCCGCGGGGGTGACGTAGGCCTCGACGTTCGCTGCGTAGCCGCCGGCGCTCCGGACGAAGGTGTCCTCGCCGACGCCGATCGGGTGCAGGAACTCCTCGGACTTCGAGCCGCCCATCGCGCCGGCGTCCGCCTGGACGATGACGTACTCGAGGCCGAGTCGGGTGAAGATGCGCTCGTAGGCGTCCCGCATCACCTGGTAGCTGCGCTCGAGGCCCTCGTCCGTGAGGTCGAACGAGTACGCGTCCTTCATGGTGAACTCGCGCCCGCGCAGGAGTCCGGCGCGGGGCCGGGCCTCGTCGCGGTACTTGTCCTGGATCTGGAACAGCGTGACGGGAAGGTCCTTGTACGAGCCGTACAGGTCCTTCACGAGCAGCGCGAACATCTCCTCGTGTGTGGGCGCGAGCAGGTAGTCGGCGCCCTTGCGGTCCTGCAGGCGGAACATGCCGTCGCCGTACTCGGCCCAGCGGTTCGTCGCCTCGTAGGGCTCGCGCGGCAGGAGCGCGGGCAGCAGGACCTCCTGCGCGCCGGCGGCCACCATCTCCTGGCGGACGATGTCCTCGATGCGGCGGCGGACGCGCAGGCCGAGCGGCAGCCACGCGAAGATCCCCGGGGACTGACGACGGACGTAGCCGGCGCGGACGAGCAGCTTCGCGCTCGTCACCTCGGCGTCGGAGGGGTCGTCGCGGAGCGTGCGGAGGAAGAGATGGGAGAGCCGTGTGACCACGGGGCAAGCCTAGCGGCGCACGCGGCCCTCCCCGCGACTAGGGGGTCGTGACGACCTGGGGCGAACCCGTCGTGGCGTCCGGACCCATCTCGTCGGCGAGCCGGTTGGCCTCCTCGATGAGGGTCTGCACGATCTCGCGCTCCGGGACGGTCTTGATGACCTGTCCCTTCACGAAGATCTGTCCCTTGCCGTTGCCGGACGCGACACCGAGGTCGGCCTCGCGCGCTTCGCCCGGACCGTTCACGACGCAGCCCATGACGGCGACGCGGAGCGGGACGGTCATGCCCTCGAGCCCCTTCGTGACGTCGTTGGCGAGCTGGTAGACGTCGACCTGCGCCCGGCCGCAGCTCGGGCACGAGACGATCTCGAGCTTGCGTTCGCGCAGGTTGAGCGACTGCAGGATCTGCAGGCCGACCTTGACCTCCTGCGCGGGCGGCGCGGAGAGCGAGACGCGGATGGTGTCGCCGATGCCCTCGGCGAGCAGGATGCCGAACGCCGTGGCGCTCTTGATCGTGCCCTGGAACTCCGGTCCGGCCTCGGTCACCCCGAGGTGCAGCGGCCAGTCCCCCGCGGCGGCGAGCTGCCGGTAGGCCTTCACCATGACGATCGGGTCGTTGTGCTTGACCGAGATCTTGAAGTCGTGGAAGTCGTGCTCCTCGAACAGGGACGCTTCCCACACGGCGGACTCGACCAGTGCCTCGGGCGTGGCCTTGCCGTACTTCTGCAGCAGGCTCGGCTCGAGCGACCCGGCGTTCACACCGATGCGCAGCGAGACGCCCGCGTCCTTGGCGGCCCGGGCGATCGCACCGACCTGGTCGTCGAACTTGCGGATGTTCCCCGGGTTCACGCGGACCGCGGCACACCCGGCGTCGATGGCCTGGAAGACGTACTTCGGCTGGAAGTGGATGTCGGCGATGACCGGGATCTGCGACTTCTTCGCGATGATCGGCAGCGCGTCCGCGTCGTCCTGGCTCGGGACCGCGACGCGCACGATGTCGCACCCGGAGGCGGTGAGCTCGGCGATCTGCTGCAGCGTCGCGTTGATGTTCGTCGTCGGCGTGGTGGTCATCGACTGCACCGAGACGGGTGCGTCGCCGCCCACGAGGACCTTGCCCACCCGGATCTGCCGCGACTTCCGACGCGGGCTCAGGGTTTCGGGGACTTTCGGCAGACCGAGGTTCACTGCTGGCACGAGGTGCACTCTACGCGCTCGCGGTGCCGTCACTCGGCGCTGGTCACCAGGTCCGTCCCGCGGTCCACGACCGTGACGAGCGGTGCGTACAGCCGCATCGCGTCGAGGGCGCGCTCGTGGTCGGCGTCGGTGGCGCCGGCGCACGCGTCGGCGACGACCGTGACGGTCGCGCCGGCGTCGGCAGCGGCCAGCGCGGTGCTCAGCACGCAGCAGTCGGTGGAGACGCCGGTGAGCACGAGGTGCGGGTGGTCGCCGACGACGGCGCGGAGGCTCGTCCCCCACTTGCCGAAGGTCGGTTCCGTGACGACGGGGTCGCGTCGGTCGACCGCGGCGGATGCGAAGGGCTCGGTCAGGCCGTACAGCGGGTCGCCGTCCGGGACGAGCGCGAACGGCCAGTCCCGGTAGTACGGCACCCAGGCACCCTCGGGCCGCTCGGGCGCGACGAAGCGCGTGAAGACCGTGCGACCGGCGAACCGGGGCAGCAGCCGTCCGGTCCCGGCGGCTGCCGCGTCGTACCGCGGCGCCGCCCACGGGCTGTCACCGGTGAAGATGCGCTGCAGGTCGATCGCGACGAGCCACGCGTCGGGCGGGACGACGACGCTCACGCCTGCTCCTGGCGGCGCACGGACCCGCGCGCGGTGAGGAGCGTGCCGACGAACCCGACCACGAGCGCGACGAGGACGCCGAGGTTGGCGTACGCCCACGCGCCCTGCCGGCCACCGAGGCCGAACGGCTCGAGCAGGTAGCCCTGCCAGTTCAGCCACGCCGGGACGCCGTACGTGTTCGTGACGAGCCCCCAGCCGAGGACGGTCCCGAGGACGACGAGCCCGATCGCGGCCCAGCGCACGTCGCCGTAGCGGCCCCGCACGTCGTCGAGCTCGGCGTCCGCGTAGGCCCGGCGACGCAGCAGCACGTCGGCGACGAACACCCCCGCCCAGGCGGCGATCGGCACGCCGAGGGTCACGAGGAACGCCTGGAACGGCGAGATGAAGTCCTTCGCGAAGAAGACCACGTACACGGCCCCGGCGACCATGAACACGCCGTCGACCCCGGCCGCGACGGGCCGCGGGATCCGGACGCCGGCGCTGAGGAGCGCGAGCCCGGACGAGTAGATGTCGAGCACGGCACCGCCGACGAGCCCGAGGATCGCGACGAGGGCGAACGGGACGAGGAACCACACCGGCAGGATCGTCGTGAGCGCACCGATCGGGTCGGCGCCGATCGCGCTGTTCAGGTCCTTCGACGAACCCGCGAGCAGGACGCCCACCACGACCAGGACGGCGGGGGCGAGCGCACCGCCGAACGTCGTCCACCAGACCACGCCCCCGGTCGAGGCGGTCCGCGGCAGGTAGCGCGAGTAGTCCGCAGCGGCGTTGACCCAGCCGAGCCCGAAGCCCGTCATCACGAGGACGAGTGCGCCGAGGACGTTCTGGGCGCTCCCGGACGGCAGGGCGCCGAGCGTGCCGAGGTCGATCGACGGCACCGCGAGCACGACGTAGACCACCGTGAGCACGGCGGTGACGACGGTGATCACGGTCTGCAGGCGCATGATGACGTCGAAGCCGGCGATCCCCGCCCCGACCACCAGCGCGGCGACCACGACCAGGGCGACGAGCTTCGTCACGACGCCGTCGTCCCAGCCGAGCTCCCGGAACACGGTCGACGTCGCCAGGACCGCGAGGGACGCCAGCGCGGTCTCCCACCCGACGGTGAGCACCCAGCTCAGGAACGACGGCAGCCGGTTCCCCCGCACGCCGAACGCCGCGCGGCTGAGGACCATCGTCGGCGCCGAGCCTCGCTTGCCGGCGATCGCGACGATCCCGCAGAGCAGGAACGAGAACGCGACGCCGACGACGGACACGATCGTCGCCTGGGCCAGCGAGATGCCGAACCCGAGGACGAACGAGCCGTAGCTCAGGCCGAGCACCGAGACGTTCGCGGCGAACCACGGCCAGAACAGCCCGCCGGGCCGCCCCTTCCGGTCGGACTCGGCGATGACGTCGATGCCCTGGCGCTCGACGGCGCGGACCTCGGGGGCTGTGCTCATGCGCCCGAGCGTAGTGCTAGCCGAACAGGTTCACCGGTCGCACGATGTCGGCGTAGACGAGGAGCGCGCTCATCCCGGCCAGGAGCACGACGACGACCATCGTGAGCGGCATCGTCTTGGCCAGGTCGATCGCGCCCGGGTCCGGCTTGCCGACGAGCAGGTACGCGCGGCGCTTCACGGCCTCCCACAGCGCCCCGGCGATGTGACCGCCGTCGAGCGGCAGGAGCGGCACCATGTTGAGCACGAACAGGCCGATGTTGAGCGACGCCAGGAGCCCGAGGATCGTGTAGACCTTGTCGACCACGGGGACCCCGCTCATCGACGAGACCTCGCCGATGGCCCGGCCGACGCCGACGACCGAGACCGGGCTGTCCTGGGACCGCGCCTGCGAGCCGAACGCCGCGTTCCACACCGCGACGAGCCGCTGCGGCAGGTCGATGATCAGGTGCGCCGACGCGGCGATCTGCGCGCCCGTCGCGGGGAGGACGGCCGCCGGGGACTGCCGCACGAGGGACTGCCCGATGCTGACCCCCACGACACCGACCTGCTGCGTCTTCGTGGTGCCGTCCGCGTTCTTCGCCGCCGTGCCCTCGGCCGTGACGACGTCGCGGGTGGCGAGCTGCGGCGTGACCTCGAGCGTCTTCCGCGCACCGTCGCGCTCGACCACGACCGTCACGGTCTTGCCCGGGGAGCGCTGGAAGACCTTCGAGACCTCGGCGATCGTCGGGTCCTGCTGGCCGTCCACCGCCAGGACGACGTCGCCGTCCCGGATGCCGGCCTGCTTCGCGGGCGACTCGGCGTCACCCGGGGCGCACGCCGTGGCGCTGCTCGACGGCAGGACGCAGTCGACGCTGGACGTGAAGGTCGTCGTCGGGGCGCCGAAGCCGCACAGCAGCACGCCGAACAGGAGGATGCCGATGACGAGGTTCATCGCGGGGCCGGCGACCATGACGATGATGCGCTTCCACGGGGTCAGCCGGTAGAACGCGCGGGAGTCGTCGCCGCCGGAGTCCGCGATCTGCGCGGCGCTGGCCTCGCGCGCGTCCTGCACGAACGCGCCGTACATGCCGGTGTTCGTGATCGCGTTCGGCTTGCCCGAGGCCCGGGGCTTGAGCATGCCGACCATCGAGATGTACCCACCGAGCAGGATCGGGCGGATCCCGTACTCGGTCTCGCCGCGGCGGAAGGACCACATCGCCTTGCCGAACCCGAGCGAGTACTGCGTGACCTTGACGCCGAAGAGCTTCGCGAAGGACAGGTGGCCGAGCTCGTGGAGGCCGATCGAGACCAGCAGGCCGACGATGAAGACGACCACGCCGAGGACGAACAGGAGCACGGATTCGACGGTCACCAGGAGAGGGTACGGGACCCCGCCCATGACGGAGCCGAGCGCATCCTGAGAGGTGGGGCGGGCCTCCTGTCCGTCAGGTGGTCACCACGGGACGGACGGGAGGCACGGGTCGGGTCAGCGTGTCAGCGCGCGGTCCGCCGCTTCGCGGGCCCAGCGCTCGGCCGCGAGCACGCCGTCCAGGGACGGCTCCCCCGCCGTGTGCGCGTCGACGACGCGCCGGACCGTGTCGACGATGTCGAGGAAGCCGATCGCGCCGGCGTGGAAGGCGGCGACGGCCTGCTCGTTCGCGGCGTTGAAGACCGCGGGGAACGTGCCGCCGAGGACCCCGACGTGCTTCGCGAGGTCGACGGCGCCGAAGGCCTGCGTGTCGAGCGGTTCGAAGGTCCAGGTGCTCGCGGTCGTCCAGTCGAGCGGGACGCCGACGCCGGGGACGCGGTCCGGCCAGGCCAGGCCGAGCGCGATCGGCAGGCGCATGTCCGGCGGCGAGGCCTGGGCGATCGTCGAGCCGTCGACGAACTCGACCATCGAGTGCACGATCGACTGCGCGTGCACCGTCACGTCGATGCGGTCGTACGGCACGCCGAACAGCAGGTGCGCCTCGATGACCTCGAGGCCCTTGTTGACGAGCGTCGCGGAGTTCGTCGTGACGACGAGTCCCATGTCCCACGTCGGGTGCGCGAGCGCCTGCGCCGGGGTGACGTCGACGAGCTCGGCGCGGGAGCGTCCGCGGAACGGGCCCCCGCTCGCCGTGAGGACGAGCCGCCGGACCTCGGTGCCGGTGCCCGAGCGGAGCGCCTGCGCGATGGCGGAGTGCTCGCTGTCGACCGGGACGATCTGCCCGGGCGCGGCGGCGGCCTGCACGAGCGGGCCGCCGACGATCAGGCTCTCCTTGTTCGCGAGGGCGAGCGTCGCGCCGACGTCCAGCGCCGCCAGGGTCGGGCCGAGGCCCACCGAGCCGGTGATGCCGTTGAGGACGACGTCCGCCTCGACACCGCGGACCAGGCGTTCGGCGTCGGCCGCGCCGAACGCGGTCTCCGTGACGTCGAAGCGGGCGGCCTGCTCGGCGACGAGCTCGCGGTTGGTGCCGGCGGTGAGGCCGACGACCTCGAAGCGGTCGGGGTTGCGGGCGACGACGTCGAGGGCCTGGGTGCCGATCGAGCCCGTGCTGCCGAGGACGACGATGCGGCGCCGGCCGGTCGGGCCGGCCGGGCCGGTCGCGTCGGCCGGGCCGGTCGCGTCGGCCGGGCCGGTCGCGTCGGCCGGGCCGGTCGCGTCGGCCGGGCCGGTCGGGCTGGTCGCGTCGGCCGGGCCGGTCGGCGTCATGGTCAGCCCTTGGCCAGGAGGTCGACGACGAAGACGAGCGAGGCGTCCTTCGGGATGTTCGAGCCCTCGGGCGGGTTCGAGCCGTAGGCGTCCTCGGCCGTCGTCACGATGAGGACCTGCGAGCCGATCTTCTGCCCGACCAGGCCGGTGACGAAGCCCTTGATGAGCGAGCCCTCGGACACCGTGAAGGTGGTGGGTGCGCCCTTCGACCACGAGGAGTCGAACTCCTTGCCGCCGTCGAGCGTCACGCCCTTGTACTGCACCAGGACGCTGTCGCCATCGGCCACGGTGTCGCCGTCGCCCTGCTTGAGGACCTCGACCTCGGTCTTCGCGGGGGCGGTCTCGCCGGCGGGGATCGTGATCTCCGGCTCGCCGTCCGCCTTGTCCTTGACCGTGGGCAGCGCGGGGTTCTGCTCCTGCGGCGTGCCGGTCGCCTTCGTCGGGGTCTTCGCGAGCACGTCCGCGACGACGACGATGTCACCGCTCGTGGTGAAGCCGAGCGCCGAGGACGCACCGACCGCCGCGACCCGGTCGCCGACCTTGGTGCAGGCGAGCAGGGCGCCGAAGCCGGTGCCGCCCACCGACAGGACCTGCGGGTTGCCCTGGTCGAAGCCGACCGCGCCGAGCTTCGAGGCGTCCTTCGCCTGGTACACGGCGTAGGAGACCTGCGCGAACTCGCCGTCCTTGAGCGCGGCACCGTCGCCCTCGACGACCGTGGAGGCCTGCGGCGTCTTCGCGCTGATGCCCTTGTCGAACGTGACCGTCGGGGCCTCCTTGCCGCCGAACGCACCGCTGACCTCGATGCTCTTCGACGCCGAACCCGGCTTCGGGCAGGCGGAGATCGGCGTGGCCGACGCGCTCGAGGACGCGCTCGGCGAGGCCGACGCGTCACCCGACCCCGAACCGGAGCAGGCGGCGAGTCCCAGCACGACGGCGGGGACGAGGGCGATCGGGAGCAGGCGAAGACGCTTCACGGGGACCTAGTGTGCCGTACGGACCTTGGTGACCGGCGCGTGGTGGACGGGGAACGCCACGGAGCGGGCGATGAAGCAGAGTTCGTTCGCGCGGGCGTGCGCCGCGTCGGCGTCGGCGACGCGGTCCGGTTCGGCGATCGTGACCACCGGGTGCAGGTGGACGGCGGTGACCTCGCCGGTGCCGTCACGGTGGACGTCGAGCGACGCCGTCGCGGTGTCGGTGTAGTCGAGGACGGTGAAGCCCTGCTGCACGGCGACGTACAGGTAGCTCATCATGTGGCACTGCGCGAGGGCGCCGAGCAGCATCTCCTCGGGGTTCCACCGGTCCGCGTCGCCACGGAACGTCGGGTCGGCCGACCCCGGGATGGACGGCTTCCCCGCGGCGGTGACGTCGTGGTCGCGGCCGTAGTCGCGGTAGCCGCTCGTCCCGGTGCCGCGGTTGCCGGTCCAGTTGACGGTGACCTCGTAGGAGTGGTCGCTCACGGTGGCCCTTCGTCGGTGTCGGTACGCTGGCGGCATGACGGTGAGCACCGATGTCCGCACTGATCGCCATCCTCTCACCGCCGACGGTTCCGTCGAGCTCGCGGTGCTCGACCGCAACGGCTTCGATGAGAGCCGGCACGTGGGTGCCGGTGTCGTCGTCGGTGCCGACGGTCGGGTGCTCGACGCGGTCGGCGACGTGACGGCGAGCATCTACCCCCGGTCGACGATGAAGCCGTTCCAGGCGCTGGCCATCCGCCGGGCCGGGGCGTCCTTCAGCGACGAGGAACTCGTGCTCACCACGGCGAGCCACGCCGGCACGGCCCCGCACCAGGCCCTCGCCCTGCACATGCTCGAGTCCTTCGACCACACCGAGGCCGACCTGGGCTGCCCGCCGGACATGCCGTTCGACCGGGCGACGGCCCGCACGATGGCAGAGCCCCGGCGCCTGGCGATGAACTGCTCCGGGAAGCACGCGGGCATGCTCGCAGCCTGCCGGGTGAACGGCTGGGGCGAGGCCACCTACCTGGACACGGCCCACCCGCTGCAGCAGCGCGTCCGTGACACCGTCGAGGAGTTCACGCGGGAGACGGTCGACCTGGTCGGCACGGACGGGTGCGGCGCCCCGGTGTTCCCCCTGACCCTGACCGGACTCGCCCGCGGCTTCGCGGGCGTGGTCGCACGAGCGGACGCCGACTCCGCCGCGCTCGTCGACGCGGTCCTGGACCACCCCTGGGTGATCGACGGCGTCGGGCGGGCCAACACCGTCACGATCGAGCGCCTGCAGGTCCTCGCGAAGTTCGGCGCCGAGGGCGTCATGGTGATGGGCCTGCCCGGAGGCGCGGCCGTCGCCGTGAAGACGCTGGACGGCTCCCAGCGCGCCGGGACCCTCGCGGCGCTGACGCTCCTGCAGCGGAACGGGCTCGTCGATGCAGAGGGCGTCACGGACGTCCTGCGTGCGACGGGCGAGCAGGTGCTCGGTGGCGGGGTGCCCGTCGGCGCGGTGCGGGTCGGCGCCGGCCTGCGCTGAGCTCGACGCCGTCACAGCGCCGGCAACGCGGGGTCGAGTGCGCGTGAGCGATGGTCCTGCACCCGTCGCACGGAGCATCCGTAGCGGGTGACCTCGACGACGGTGTCCCAGGCCCGCGGCCGCATCCGCTCGCTCGGGACGAGCACGACCGTCGTCCGGATGCGCGCGTCCGCATCGGACAGGACGGCCACCGCGGTCCCCGCGGGGAGGGACACGCCTGCCGGCGCGCCGTCGAGCGTGGTGCCCGGCGGCGGAGCATCGACGAGGTCGTCGGCGAGGGCCGTCCGGACGGCACCCCCGGAGCCTGCCGTCGCGGTCCCGGTCGCGGTCGCGGTCGCCGTCCCGGTCGCGGTCACCGTCGCGGTCGTGGTCGCCGTCGTGCTCGCGGTCGCACGGAGCAGGTCCGCGAGTTCGACGAACACCGCGAGTGCGAGGGCGCCGGTGCCGACCACCACGAGGTGCGTCGGACGCCCAGGTGTGCCGAGTTCGTGACCGATCGGCTCGCCGTCGTCGTCGTGCCCGAGGAGCAGGTCGGACCGGCGGGACTGCGCCTGGCGGGCGGGAGGGTCGTCGCTGGTTCCCGGCAGGCGGCGTGTCCGGGTCGACTCCGGTTCCGGTTCGTCCGACGTCGTCGGTAGCGACCGGCTCGATGCACGGTCGAGCAGGGCGCAGCAGCATGCCGCCCCGAACAGAACGGCCCGCGCGGGACCGTCGAGCGCGAGGAGCACCGCGGCGAGCCCGAGCAGCACGGCGGTGCCGACGAGGGCGGTTCGAGCGACGAGGAGGGACACGCCGGTCAGTCCAGCAGAGTGACGACCTGCCCATGGAGGGAGCCGCCCGTCCTGTGGAGGGCGATGCGCTGTTCCTCCGTTCTGGAGGAGGAACAGCGCACCGTCACTGCACCAGGAAGAACTGCTCGCCGATGTCCACCCGGGCCCCGCGCTCCACGCGGTAGCGTCGCCCCGGCTCGCAGCGGCGGATGGAGCCGTCGATGTGCCGGATGACCGTGCCGTTGCCGGAGAACCGGTCGGAGACCCAGAGGTCGTCGCCGTCCCGGCCGAGCTCGAGGTGCGTCTTCGACACGGACTTTCCCGGGTCGTGAACGGTCACCAGGTCGTCGAACCGCTCCCCCGGCTGCGGCCGCGGCAGGCGTCCGAGCAGCCCGGTGCCGTGCACCTCGACGCGTTCCCCGGTGCTGCAGTGCAGGACGAAGGGATCCCGGCCGGTGTCCTTCGTGACGATCCGAGTCGCTTCGACGTCCTCGTCCAGGTCATCCGCGCTCGACGGAGCCGTCGCCGAACCGGTGGGCGGCAGGACCGGTCCGGTCGTCCCCGGAACAGGCGGGAGCGGTGCGGCGATGGGGGCGCTCGAGGCCGGGGACGCGACGTCCGTGACGGGCGGCGCGGTCCACTCGGCCACGGGGGCGGACGGTACCGTCGGCGAACCGGGTACCGGTGGGAGCGGCGCGGCACCGACGGCCCCGGGCGCTCCGCCGAACGCGCCTGCACCGGTGTCGTGCTCGTCCGCGCTGGGCGCATTCACGTCGGCGGCGTGCTCGTCGGCGTCAGCGTTCATGTCCGTGTCGTGCTCGGTCGCGTCGTCCCCGTCCGCACCGTGCTCGTCCTCGGCGCTCGCGTCGCTCGCATCAGCGTCGGCGGCGGTCGCGTCGTCGCCGCGACTGTCCTGGTCGCCGTCGTCCACCGCGTCGGCTGCGACGAGCGCTTGGTCGTCGGCAGCCCAGTCCGGGCGGGCGATCGGCAGCGGGACGACGGGTCCGGTGAACGCTGCGGTCACCGCGGGACGCACGGCTCCGCACTCGGCGCAGAAGATGTCGTCGGGCTCGAGCGGGTGTCCGCAGACGTGACAGGTAGCGGGTCCGCTCCCGGGGGTCACGAGCGGTGTCGGGCGCGAGGGGCGCCGGTCGACGAGGGGCTCGACGACGGCGGTGTCGTTCTCCGTGGGTCGCGACACGTCCTGGGCGGCGGCGGTGTCGGTCCGCTCGGCGTCGGTGACGTCGGTCAGGGTCTCCTCAGCGGCCGGCGGGCGGCCGACCCACCACGACGGACGGGAGGGCGCGACGGGGGTCGACTGCGTCGGAGGCTGCCAGACCGGGGTGGTGGGCGGCTCGGGCACGTCGACCGGGTCCGTCTGCTCGGCCGCTCGCTCACGGGGAGCCGCGGGGCGCGTCCACTCGGCGTCGGCACCGTCCGGCACCGAGGTCGACGGGTACTGCTCCGGGTCGAGGGGCGGCTCCGGCTGCGCGGACGGAGCGCCCGTCGCGGGGACGTGGACGCCGGAGACCGCACCGTGCGCGTGCGTCCGTGCACCACGCGGATCGGCACCACGCGGATCGGCACCGCGCGGATCGGCACCACGCTGGTCGATGCCGTGCGGTGCGGCGGGGGCGGGGGTCGGGTTCGGGTCTGAGCCGGTCAGCCAGGCCCGGGTCGCGGGGTCCAGGGTCGCCTCGGGCAACCACGCCTCGGTGGCCGGGTCGGGGCGACGGCCCTGCGGATCCGGCTGCTGCAGCGGCGGCGGTGTCGTCTGGTCGTTCCGGGCTGCCGGCGCGGGACGACGGTTCGCCGCGACGTTCACCGATCGCCCGCACTCACCGCAGAAGATCGCCCCCTCGGGGAGCATCGACCCGCAGTGTTCGCATCTGATCACGGTTGTTGGTCCTCACTCGGCCGTCCACGACGCTCGCCGGCCTCCGGCCCATCGTAGTCACGCGTGCCCGGACGACCGCGGTGCCACCGGCCGTCCGACGGGACACGTCGGGACCCCGTTCGGGGGCTGCTGCCCGTTCGCAGGGACCGGACGGACACCGCCGCACGCCACCGCTGCCGTCGGTTCCGCCCGGTGCGGAGGCTCCGGACCGCTTCCTCGGTCGCCGACCACATCCGGCTCGCGATGCGGTCGTCGGGGTCGTCCGGCCCGAAGACCGCACGGTCCGCCAGCGCAGCGAGGCCCGTTCCGCCCTCGCCCGGTGCACCGACGACCGCCTCCTTGCGGGTGGCTGCTCGGGTGACGTCGTGCCCTCGGTCGACGAGGGCGTCGCGGTACTCGTCCCAGGCGCCGACGATCCGCCCGCGCGGGGTCGGGGCTCGGCGCCGCCGTCGTCGTCGCAGGCGCTTGAGCAGGACGACGACGGCGAACGGCAGGAGCACGAGGGCCGACAGCGCGAGGACGCCGAGCACCCACGGCAGCACGGCGAGCAACACCTGCAACCAGAGCGGCTGCACCGGCGGGGTGCTCCGGTCGCTCTGCGGCGGCGCCTGCCGGTCCGGGTCCTGCTGCTCGACCGGCGGCGGCGGGACGACGGTCTCCGGACGCGTGACCG
Organism: Curtobacterium sp. AG1037; assembly: GCF_003349855.1. Classification (NCBI taxonomy): domain Bacteria; kingdom Bacillati; phylum Actinomycetota; class Actinomycetes; order Micrococcales; family Microbacteriaceae; genus Curtobacterium; species Curtobacterium sp. AG1037. The sequence goes on from NZ_QQAO01000004.1 coordinate 175,445, forward strand.
GCTGCGGCGTCTGGTCCTGCTCCTCGGGGATCTCGCGCACGACCGGGTTCGGGTCGAGCATCACCCACCCGTACTGCGCGGTGTCGACCTCGATCCGCGCGGTGACGTCGGAACCGCGGAACGTGGTGGTCCCGCCGGAGCCGCCCGCCGTCTCGGCGGCGTCCCCACCGGCGTCTCCCCCGGCGGTGAAGCCCATCACCACCCGTGCCGGGAAACCGAGCTCGCGCGCCATCAGGGCGGCCGTGACGGCGTACTGCTCCTGGTCGCCGATCATGAGCGGGGACGTCAGGAGTTCCTGGATGCGGTCCGCCCCGTGACCCGAGCGGCTGGCGCGGTCGTCGCCGACGCCGTGGCTCACGTAGCCCGTCCGCCTGAGGTCCTGCACCGCAGCCAGGAGCTTCGCGCCGTCGGAGCCCGCGTCGGCGGTCGTCGCCTCGACCCGCTCGCGGACCGCGTCCGGCACGCCGGACGGCGTCGGGACGGAGGCGGTGCCCGGTCGGGCGTCGGCGAGCTCGGCGTCCGTCGGCTGGTTCGGGACCACGGCGTCGAGCTGGTAGCGGGTGCGGTCACCCACCCCGCTCACCACCGCTCCCGTGCTGGTGGTGCGGTTGTAGAAGAACGCACCGCGTTCGGAGCCCGCGTCGCCGCCCTGGAACGTCACCGAACGGAGGTCGCCGACGGTCGGCAGCCACACGCCCCGGTACCCGTCGACCCGCACGTCGACGCGGACGTCGGTGCCGGACACGCCGCGCACGTCGACGCTCGTCGGCACGCGCTCGAAGGTGCCGGACGCCGACGCCCCGTCGTCGCCGCCGACGCGGTACACGACCCCGTCGTACGTGTCGAGGGTCGCGATCCGGACGAAACCGTCCGCGGGCAGACCCGTCACCGTCAGCTGCGGTGCATCGGCGGCGCCGAACTCCTCGTACGCGCGGAACCCGCTCAGCGGACTCACGTGGTCCCGTGGGTCGAAGGGCTTCACGACGTCGCTGCGGGCGACCGTCCGGTCCGCGGCCGGTGGCACGACGAGTCCGAGTCCGGTCGCCACGACCCCGGCCGCGACGATCGTGCCGGTCCCGACGAGCGCGGGTCGGAGCACCGAACGCCAGACCGGCACCCGCGCCCCGACGGTGCGCGACACGGCCGCGGCGCGACGGACGTACCGCACCGTCAGCGCCCAGACGAGTGCGATCCCGCCGAGCAGGACCGCACTCGCCACGGACACGTCGAGTCGCGTCGGACCGACGACGACGCCGGCGGCGAAGAGGACGAGAGCCGGGATGCTCGCGAGTTCCGGACGGGAGGCACGGGTCGCCACGCTCACGGCCGTCACCGTCGCGACGAGGAGCGTGACGAAGAAGGGGACGAGCAGCGACTCGTAGGACCCGACCGGCAGGCTGATGGTCACCAGACGCTTCCAGTCGAGTGCGACACCGGCCGCGAGGTCCACCAGACCGGGTCCGGTCGGCAGCAGACCGGCCGCCTCGGACGGCACGGCAGCGGGGACGCCAGTCACGGCGAAGGCCGCAGCGGTGGCGACGCCGACGACGAGGGCGGGCAGGCGGAGCGCCGCCCCCGCGAGGGCGACCGCCGAGCCGGCGACCACCGCGGTGACGGCAGCGGCGACCATGGACCCGTCGCGGTAGATCGGCCACCACGACACGCTGCCGACCGCGAGCAGGAGCCAGACCACGAGCGTGCCGCCGACCAGGCGCAGCGGTTCGCGACGCGCGTCCCGACGCCGGGCTGCACGCCGTGCGTCGGCCCGCGTCCCGGTCACGGCGCTCACGCGGCGGCCGCCTGCCGGTGCAGGGCGGTGCGGAGGTCGTCCAGGTAGCCGATCGTCACGACGGTCAGACCGGCGACGCGGAGGAACCGGGGCTGGGCCTCCGGTTCGCAGATCACGGCGACCACCTCGACGCCGACCGGGAAGCGTGTCGCCGCGAGTCGGAGGGCGGGCAGGCCGACCGTGGAGCCGACCACGAGGAACGCGACGGAGATCCCGGTGGTCTCGACCCCCACGATGCGCGACACCTCGGCCACGGGCAGGCACGAGTCGGCGAGCCCGACCGTCGCGAAGGCGTCGAGCAGTCGGGTGGGCGTCACCGTGGGCAGTGGCTGGACGGCGTAGACGGCGCGCTTGGCGTACTCCGGGGTCCGCGCGGAGACGACGACGGAGACCTCCCTGCCGTCCCGGACGGCCCGGGTGCCGAGCGACGCGGCGGCGCTCACGGCGAGCTCGAACTCGTCGTCGTCCGCGAACTCGCCGCGTCCGACGCCGAGGGCGACGACGAGGTGGGACCGGCGCGTGTCCTCGAACTGCCGGACCATCAGGGCGCCCGACTTCGCCGTCGACTTCCAGTGGATGGTCCGGGGGTCGTCACCGGGCAGGTACTCGCGGATCGCGTGGAAGGCGATGTCCGCCGGCGAGAGGTCGGTGGTCGCCTGTCCCTCGAGGTCCCGGACCAGACCGGTGCTCGTCGAGGGGATCGCGATCGTGCGGGGGTGGACGATGACCTGCTCGCGGGCGGTCCACACGACCTCGCGCCGGACCAGCCCGACGGGGTCGGCACGCACACCCGTGACGGGTCCGACGTCGAGCACGCCGCGTCGGACCGTCGGGACCGGGACGCGCTGCTCGAACGTGCCCCGCGGCGGGATGCCCGGGATCGCGACGTCCACCAGCCCCGGACCGACCGGGACCTCGACCGTGGCGGGCACCGACGGCAGGCGCGCCGGGTTCTCGGCCGTGACCACGACACCGGCCTCGTCCCCCACGGCGACGCGGTGCTGTGGCAGGCGCATCCGGATGAGCAGGCGCGAGCGACCGACGAGGGCGACGGCCGCGACGAGGACCAGGACGGTCCCCGCCCACCCGACCACGACGACCTCGCGCAGCCCGGACCGGTACCCGACGACGAACGCGACCAGCGTGACGGCGGCGACCGCCCATCCCAGGCCGGTGACCACCGAGGCGACCTCTGCCCACCCGCGACGGACGAGCCTCCAGGCCGTGGACCAGGCCTTCGCGAGCCCGACGACCGCGTCGGCGGCGACCCCCTCCCGGTCGCCGACCAGGCGGGTCCGGACGTTCGTCAGCCCGGCGACCGTCCCGGTGCGCTCCGTGACGGTGGCGCCCCGACGTGACCGGGTCGCGGCGCGCCGTGAGCGCGTCGCGGCGGACCGACGATCGTTCACGAGACCGCCCGGTCGCTCGGCGGCGGCGTCTCGACGAGGAGCTGCGCGACGACGCTCGTCGTGCTGACCCCGTCGAACTCGGCTTCGGCGTCGAGGACCAGCCGGTGCGCGAGCACCGGGACGGCGAGGGCCTTGACGTCGTCGGGCGTGACGTAGTGGCGGCCGTTCAGCGCGGCGAGGACGCGCGACGCCCGGACGAGACCCATGGCACCGCGCACGCTCACGCCGAGGCGGACCTCGTTCGCGGAGCGCGTGGCGTCCACCAGGCGCGCCACGTAGTCGGCGATCGTCGGGTCGACGTGCACCGTCCGGGCGAGGGCGGCCATCTCGGTGATCGTCGCGGCCGGCACGACGGCGGCGAGCGGTACCGAGGCCGACGGCGCGGACGAGGTCTCGAGGATCCGGACCGTCGCGGCGTGGTCCGGGTACCCGATCGAGGTCTTCATGAGGAAGCGGTCGAGCTGCGCCTCGGGCAGGCGGTAGGTGCCGGCCTGCTCGACGGGGTTCTGCGTCGCGATGACCATGAAGGGTGCGGCGAGGCGGTGGTTCACGCCGTCGACCGTGACTGCGGACTCCTCCATCGCCTCGAGCAGGGCGGACTGGGTCTTCGGGCTGGCACGGTTGATCTCGTCGGCGAGCACGATGTTCGCGAACACCGGGCCGCGGTGGAAGTTGAACTCCTGGGATCGCTGGTCGTAGACGCTGATCCCGGTGATGTCACCCGGGAGCAGGTCCGGCGTGAACTGGATGCGGTTCGTCGACCCCTGCACGCTCTGCGCCATCGCGCGGGCGAGGCTCGTCTTGCCCGTGCCCGGGACGTCCTCGAGCAGCAGGTGTCCCTCGCTGAGCATCGCGGTGACGGCCAGACGGATCACGAACGTCTTCCCGAGGAGCACCTGCTCGACGTTGGTCACGATGCGGCCGGCGACGTCGGCGAACCAGGTGGCCTGCTCGGGGGTCATGCTCATGCGGGAGGGTCCTCGTTCTCGGGGATGCGGTGTCAGCAGCGTACGGGGAGCGGGGCTCGGCCCGGGGTCACCCGGCCGTGGGTGTGGAGGGATCGTTGCTCGGCGCCTGGTCGACCTGACGGGTGACGCCCTCGGGATCCTGGACGCCATTGACCGTCGCCCGGACCCAGATCGTCGCGTAGCCCGACGGCACGGCGTCTGAGGTCGTCCAGGCTGCCCCGGTCGCCGGGTTGGTCGTCGAGCACAGCAGGTGCGGCGCGATCGGGCAGTACTGGACGTCGTAGGCGCTCGGCTGGAACCGGCCGTTGTTCGCCGGAGGGTTGATGACCGGCGCCTGTCCCTCGGTCGCGACGGAGACGCTCGCCCGTGTCGCGAACGCGGTCGCGGTGGACGCGCTGCTCGATGCGCAGTAGTCACCGTCGACAGCGCAGGACGTGAACACCACGCTGCTGTCGACCCCGTAGCCGGCGCCCGCGCCGATCGAGGCGGAGCCGGAGAACCGCTGCGGCGATCCGCCGTTCACCGAGTAGTACAGGAACGGCGACGTCGGCGTGGCCTGCACGGTCAGGTCGACGTTCCCGTCGCTGTCGACGCCGTCGGTCGTGACCGATCCGCTCGGAGCGTCTGGGGTCTCGTAGCCCTGGACGCTCGCGGCTTGGGACGCGGAACAGAACGATCCGTTGTCGGCGTACGCGACGTAGCGGAACTGCGTCGAGATCCGGTCCGTGGCGGAGGCCGCGCTCCAGACCTGCACCGCTCCGCTCGTCGAGCAGCCGTTCGGGATCGGGGTGCTCACCGCGTACTTCGCGATCTTCCAGCTCCGGCTCCCACCGCCACCCCAGTCGCCCTCGGATGCCTGCAACGACACCGCTGTCGAGGTGCCGTCCTTCTGGCCGGTCGCGTTCAGGCTCGGCGTCCCGGGGACGCCCACCGCGGTCCCGGACGCCCGCGCCTGGTTCCACTCCACGACCGAGCCGTCACGGTCCGCGGCGTTCCGCGCCGAGACCTGCACGTCGTACGACTGCCCGCTCTGCGCGCCCGAGAACGAGGTCGACGTCGACGACCCCGTGCTGCGGGTCGTCGAGAGCCCCGGTCCGGAGATCGTCACGACGTAGTTCGACACCGGGGTGCCGCCGTTCGGTGCGGGCACCGCGTCCCACCGCACGTCGAGCTGGTTCGGCGTGCCCTGGCTCGCCGTCACCGCGAGGCCCTTCGGCGCGGTCGGCACGAAGTCCGCACTGATCGGTGCCGAGGACGCCGACGCGACGGAGTCCCCGATCGCGTTCGTCGCGACGACGGTGAAGCGGTACGAAGCGGACGGGTCGAGACCGGTCACGGTGCAGACGGTCGACGTGCCGCAGTCCTTCGCGACCCCGTTGGTGCCCTGCACGCGGTACCCGGTGATCGGCGAGTTGTTCGCCTGCGGGGTGGACCACGCGAGGGTGACCTGTCCGCCCTGGTTCGACCCGGTGCGGCTCGGGGCGCCGGGTGCGTCCGGGACGTCCTGGACCGAGATCGTCACGTCGCCCCAGACGTACCGGTCGGGGTCGTTCGTCGCGTCGGCGACCTGGTACTGCAGGTGAGCGTCGACCGGCTGCGCACCGTCCGCGACGGACACCTGGAGTCGCGAGCGGTCGCTGCTCGGCGTGACCGAGACCCCGGCGGGCAGACCGCCGCCGAGACCACGGATCGCGACGACGCGGAGCGCCTCGTCCGGGAACGGGTTCGTCGGTTGGTCGTTCGACAGGACGTCGATGGTCGTCGTCGCACCGCGCTTGGTCACGGCCCGGTCGGCCCCCGGTTGCACGAGCGGCCGGGTGGAGCCGACGACGTCGACCGTCACGCTGCCGGCACGTCCGGCGTTCGCCGCGTCCGCGACGCCGATGCCGATCGACGCCGTCGTGTCCTTCGGCGCCGTGTCGGCGACCGAGATGCGGAGCTGCTGCCCGTCGATCGTCGCGGTCGTCCCGGACCCCGGTCGGCTCACCACGCTGTAGCGCAGCTCGGGGAGGTCGGCGGGGTACGGGTAGTCGGTGAGCTTCGTGAGGTCGATCGTCCGGGTGTCACCCGGTTGCATGTCGACCGTCGAACCCGTGAACGCCGGGGGTTGGTTCGCCCGCGGGGTCACCTTGATCGGCAGGACGAGCGTCGCGACGCGTCCCTTGCCCCCGTTCGCGCTCGAGCCGTCGGTGACCTCGAAGGAGATCGAGGCGTTGCCGTAGTAGAGCTTCGACGACGTGAACTGGAGCGTCGAGCGGTCCACGACCAGGTCGTCGCCGTTCGCGTGCGTGGCCTTGACCGTCGCGCGGTCGGTGAGCTGCGCGGTCCGGCCGTTCGCCGTCACGACGTACTTCTCGAGCGGGATCCGGACGGTCGCCTCGCTCTTCACGGTGACCACGCCGGCGCTCCGGTCGACCTGGGGCAGGGCGTCGTCGAACCCGGGGACGTGGATGAAGCCGTAGGACACCACGTCGGGGTGGTCCGAGCGCGTGACCGAGAACGGGATCACCTGTGACGCGTCGGTCAGGCGGACGGTGATCCGCCGGTCGGGGGTGGTCTGCGCGGTGTCGCCGTACCCGTCGACCACGCCCACCCGCAGGCGGGAGGTCGATCCCTCGGCGAAGAAGACGTTCCGGAGCACGTCCACGGTCACGCTCTGCCGGTGCAGGATGTCCTGCAGGTCGAGCGTGGTGTCCTCGACCTCGGGCCGGAGCGGCTGGGCGTCCGGGTCGACGGTCACGGTGAGGAACGCCGTGCTCGAGCCGCCGGTGTCGTTCGCGACGGTGTACAGCACCGCGAAGTCACCGGGGTCGGCGGAGCGCGGCGGGGTGACGCGCACCTCGGTCCCGCGGAGCACCTTCGCGGCGACCCCGCTCGCCGTGGGCTCGGCCGCGGTGACCCGGAGCGCGCCGCCCTCGGGGTCGGAGTCGTTCTGCAGCACCCGGACCGTGACGCTGCCGCCGGGGCGGATCGTGACGTGGTCGGCCTGCGCCACCGGGTTCGAGGCCTGCTCCGCCCGCGGCGAGATGCCGACCCGGACGGTCCCGGTCGCACGGGCGCCGAGGGCGTCGACGACCGTGTAGGTGAACTCGTCGGTGCCCGCCGAGTAGTCGCCGGCCTCGTAGGTCAGCGCGTCGGAGGACACGTCGCTGACGGACCCCTTCTCCGGGTTGTCCGCGACACCGACGAGCTGCACGGAGTCACCGTCCGGGTCGATGCCGTTCAACGGGATCGACACCCGCACGGACTGCCCGGCGACGACGCGGGCGGTCACCGTCCGGGGCACGGGCGGGTTGTTCGTCGCCGCGTCGCGCTCGCGGACCGATATCGACACGGTGGCGTCGGCGTACTGGCCGTCAGGCCCGGCGACGCGGTACACCGCGGTGTAGTTGCCCGGGGTCTCGGGAGCGAGGTAGCGCAGCCGGTCCCCCGACACGAACAGCAGTCCGCCGTTGCCGGGCACGTTCTGCACGAGCTCGGGCTGCAGCGTGAGCGGCTCGCCCTCCGGCTGCGTGTCGTTCGCGAGCACGTCGATCTCGGCGACGTCCCCGACGCGCACGGTCGCCGTGTCCGCCTGGGCCACTGGTGGCTGGATGCGGTCGGGCTTCGGGATCTCGACCACGGTGACGGTGCCGGTCGCGGTGGCGAGCCCGTTCGACTCGGTGTAGCCGAAGGTGACCGGTCCGTCGAGCGGGGCCGTCAGGGTGACCCGGACGGTGTGCTGGTCGAGGACGCTCGCCTGGACGCCGCTGGACCGGTCCGGGGCGTCGAGCGCCGTCACCATGAGCACGCCGCCGGCGGGGTCGATGTCGGTCGCGGTGACGTCGGTGTCCTTCGTCGACAACGTGTTCACGAACACCGTCTTCGGGGTGGTGATCGGCGCGGTCGAGGCGTCCGGCGGCGCCGCGACCGTCACGCGCACGACGCCGCTCGTCGTCTTCGTGCCGTCCGTGACCGTGTACTCGAGCTGGTGGTCCCCGGCCGACGCCCCGACGACCCGGAACGTCCCGGCGTCGTAGGCCGGCGTGACCGTCAGGCCGGCCGACGACGACACGCTGGTCAGCGTGACGGTGCCGTTCCCGCCGCGGACGCGCCGGAGCGGCTGCACCTCGAAGGACTTGCCCGCGTACCCGGTGACCGCGAACGGGTCGGCGAAGAGCGGCACCTGACCGGGGTCCGCGACGTGCACCGTCACCGCGCCGCGGCCGTCGGCGCGGCCGTCGCTCACGACGATCTGCACGGTACGGTCGCCGGTCCGGCCGCTCTGGTTGCGGAAGTCGAGCAGCCCGTCCGGCGTGGTGGACACCTGGTCGCCCTCGGCGGACGCCGACTTCAGGTACACCGGGTCGCCGTCGGGGTCGACCCAGTCGGCGAGCACGTTCGTCACGACGTGGCCGCCGCGGACCACGTCCGCCGACGTGTCGCGCACCTGTCGCGGCGGTTCGTTCTCGGACTCCGGCCGGATGCTGACGCGGACCGTCGCGGACGCCGACCCGCCGTTGCCGTCGGTGATCGTGTAGGGGAACGAGACGGTGCCGCTGGCACCCGCGGCGAGCGTGATCTGCAGCCGCTGGCCGTCGCCGACGATGCGCACCGTCCCGACCCCCGCGTCGATCGTGCCGACCTCGCTGATCACGAGTGGGTCGCCGTTCGGGTCGTAGTCGTTGAGCAGGACCGGGAGGCTCGTGGTGCGTCCCGGACGCGCGCCCAGGTCGTCGTCGACCGCCACCGGCGGCTTCTGGTCCTTGTCGACCTCCGGGTCGTCGGACGACACCTGCTCCTGCCGCTGCTCGTCGTCCCGCTTGACGAGGTCGGCCCAGTTGTCGATGAGCTGACCGCTGCGGTCGATCGCCCACGAGCGCCCGCTGCGCGGGTCGTTCGCGACAACGGTGTCGCCGTTGTGCACGATCTGCAGGTCACTCGCGCCGGCGGTGTCGCTGAGCCGCTGGAGCGCGCGGCCGTCGCACGTGTCGAGCGCCTGTCCGCCGGTCCACGCGGCGTACGTGCACGACCCGACGACCGTCGGCCGTGCGGCGCGGCCGGAGACCTGGAGCGCGGTCTGCTCGACCTGGCCGGAGGCGCCGACGCGGACCATGCCCGCCGTCCCCGCGACGACGACGTCGGCAGCGTCGTCGACGGAGTGCTGCAGCGCCGGTGCGCTGCCGACGCGCTCCCCCAGGTCGACGGTGTCGCCGTCCACCGACAGCGCGCCGCTGGTGCGGTCGAGCACGGCGACGTGGTCGCCGAAGGACGCCACCTGGAAGTCGTGGTCGCGGTCGAACCGGACGTCCCACCGACGGTCCACGGTCAGACCGGTCCCGACGTCGACGAGGGACGCCCGACCGGTCCGCGGCGAGTACACCGCGACGTGCGAGTCGGACGCGTCGAACACCGCGTCCGCGCCGAGCGTGAGGTCGGCCTTGGCGGCAGCGTCGAAGTCGCCGAGCTCCGACGCGGGTGTGGCCCAGAGCTCGCCGGTGTCGCCGTTCCCCACGACGGCGGTGTCCCCGGCGAAGAACACCTGCGGCGCTCCCGCCGGCAGCGTGACCGGGTCGCCGACCGTCGCCGAGGCCACGTCGACCTTCGCGACCGTGCCCTTCGTGCCGTCGACGCTGTACACCTGGCGCCCGCGCTGCAGGACGGACAGGTCGTCGCTGGCCGTCTCGACCGCGGTGTTGAGCTCGAGCACGCCGGTGTTCGCCCGACCGACCGCGCCGTACTCGGCGGACGGGACCCAGACGGTGCCGTCCCCGAGGTCCACGCGCTGCGTGTGGTACCCCGTCGAGACCACCGCGGCGGTCGCGACCACGGCGGCGACGACGACCGAGGCGCCGACGCCGACCACGGCGGACCGGTGCTTCGCGAGGAAGGCGCGGATCACCCGGCGCTCCCGACGGTCCCGCACTGCTGCGCACTGGCCGCACCGGTCTTGCCGTCGCGGTTGACCGCGACGGTGATGCACTCCTCGGTACCGGAGGTCCCGGACACGACGAAGGTCGTGCCGGTCTGCTGGCTGGAGGCCCCACCGGAGGTGATGACGTAGGTGTCGCCGGCGCGGAGTCCGGGGTCGGCCCAGCTGAACGACACCGCGTCCGCGCCGGCCTCGGCCCGCACGTCCTGCACCACCGGGATCGACCCCGTGCCCAGTCGGGTGACGACGAGCACCGCGACCACGGCGAGGGCCGCCACGACCACGGCGGACAGTGCGGTGGCCCAGACGAGCGTCGACCGGCCACCTCGCCGGGAGCGGGTGGCCGAGCCGGTGCGGTGCAGGGTACCGATGCTCTCGGCCCCGCTCGCCGCCCCGCCCTGGAGCGCCCGACGGGTCCGACGGCGGACCGAGGACCGGCCCGCGGGCCGGAGATCCCGGACGACCGTGTGGTCGGCGTCGAGCGTGGGCGTCGCAGCGGCCCATGCCTCGACCGCGACGTCGGCGGGCGTCTGCGGGATGCCGAGTTCGGCCTCCACCTGCTGCAGTCCGCGGACGAACTCCATCACGGTCGCCGGACGGGCGGCGGGCTTCCGCGACATCGCGGTGGCGAGCAGCCGCTCGAGCGACGGCGGCGCGTCGGCCCGACCGGTCGGCTTGACCCCGCCCTTGTCGATGCGCGCCATCAGGTCGGCCGCGCCGTTCTTCCCGCCGCGCACCTCGAACGGACTGCGGCCGGCGAGCAGCGAGTACACGGTGGCGGCGAGGGAGTAGACCTCGGACTGGATCGACCCGCGCGACTCGTCGGCCAGGACCTCCGGCGCGGACCACGGGATCGACATCCCGACCGGTTCGTCCGGGTCGGCGCTCCCGATGCTGGCCGCGATGCCGAAGTCGGACAGGACCGGGTTGCCGTAGGCCGTCCGGAGGATGTTCGACGGCTTGATGTCGCGGTGGAGCACGCCCTCGCGGTGCGCGGTCTCGAGGGCCGACCCGATCCTGACCCCGATCGACAGGACCTCGGACACGGGGATCGCTTCGCGGCGGTAGCGCTCGCTGAGGGACGAGGAGCACAGCTCCATCACGAGGTACGGCCGCCCGTCGGACGCGACGCTCGCCTGGAACACCGTGAGGATCGACGGGTGGGTGCTGAGCCGGGCCATGAGGTTCGCCTCGGCCTGGAACATCTGCCGCACCCGGTCGTCGACGACCTCGTCGAGCAGCACCTTCACGGCGACCTGGCGGCGCGGCATGTCCTGTTCGTAGAGGAACACGTCGGCGAAGCCACCGCTGCCCAGGACGTGCACGGGCGTGGAGCCGGCGATCACGGGCGGGGTGGACGGCAGGCGTCGCGTCATGGTCGCCCTCCCTCTCCCCGGCCGGACGGCCGGCTGTGTCGTCTCGGCCCTGACATCCTACGGACGAGGCACCGACGCCCTGGGCCCGCTGCAGCCCCACAGCACTGACACACGCCCCCACTTCGGGGGTGGCGACCCGGCGGGGACCGGCGACAGTGGTCGGCGCCGGACGTCGGTGTCGGCAGTCAGTGGCGGGGCAGCGTGTCCTCGACGTCCGGATCGGCGGGCGCCTCGTCGACCTGCAGCACCACGACGGTGACGTTGTCCCGCCCACCCGCGACGACGGCGTCGCCGACGAGACGCTCGGCGAGGTCCTGCGCGGCGGGCACCCGGGCCGCGATCCGGCCGATGCCGACGTCCCCGAGCTCCTTGGTCAGCCCGTCGGAGCAGACGATGTAGCGGTCGCCGGCGCGCAGCGGCAGCGTCCACCAGTCCGGCTCCGGCGGCTCGCCGAAGCCGACGGCGCGCGTGATGACGTTGCTGTCCGGGTGCTGCTCGGCGTCCTCGGCGCGCAGGAGCCCCGCGTCGACCATCTCCTGGACGACCGAGTGGTCGACGGTCACCCGACGCAGGGTGCCGTCCTCGATCCGGTAGGTGCGTGAGTCGCCCACGTTGAACACGAGCGCGGCCGGGAGTCCGTGGGACGCGACCAGCGCGACACCCGTCACGGTCGTGCCGGCACCGAGCGCGTTGCCGCCGGCCGCCCGCTCGATGTCCGCGGTCGCGAGCAGGAGCGCGCGCTGGATCTGCTGCCGTGTCGTGAACGGACCGTCGGCGACCTGGTCGAGTCGGCGGACGACCGCGTCGCTCGCCCGGTCCCCCGCGAGGTGCCCGCCCATCCCGTCGGCGACGACGAAGAACGGTGCACCGACGACGTAGCTGTCCTCGTTGTGGTCCCGACGGCGCCCGACGTCGGTGGCGGCGCCCCACGAGAGCGTGAGGGTCGTGCCGGCGGCGCCGGGGACGTCGATGGCGTGCTCGGTGGCTGCTCGGCCGAGTTCGGTCACGGTTTCAGGGTCGCTCTCTGGTCGTCAGGGGAACGGGCGGCGTCGGGCACACCGGCGGCGTCATGGGATCCGCGGGAACGGGGACGGCGGGAACGGTGGGATGCCGTCCGCGGGTCCGACGCGGAGGTGCGGCGACAGGACCTCGATCACGTTGCCGTCACCGATCTCGATGAGCGTACCCGTCAGCACGACGATCGAGGCACCCGACGGCATCCGGAACGGCGCGGACCCCGCGGGACGGACGACGGTGCCGTTGGTCGAACGGAGGTCCTCGACCACCGCGGCCTCGCCGTCGGCGTGCACGAGCACGTGCGAGGACGACACCTGCCCACTCGGCGACGGCACGGTCACGAGCTCGGGAGTCGGACCGCGCACCACCCGGGGCAGGGTCGGCCGTCGGCCGACCACGACCGGGTGGTCGAGCCGGACGACACGACCGGCCACACGGATCGACGGCAGTCGACGGACCGGTGCGGGATCGGCCGGGAGGATCGTCGCTGCCCCGTCGGACCGGCTCGCGCCCACCGGCGCGCCCGGCCCGGCGACCCGGATGACCGTGTCGTCGTCGGGAGCACCGAACGAGCCGTGCGATCCGGGCTCATCGGCCCGGGGTCGGATGACGGTGTCGTCGTCCGGAGCGACCGCCGGGTCCGCGCCGGTCCGCCCGGGTCGGATCACCGTGTCGTCGAGGTCGTCCTCGTCCGTCCACTGTCGCTGCATCGTCATCCCACCGTAGACGATCCGGTCCGCCCCGTGTGGTCCGTCGACCAGCTCGGCCCGTTGCCGGCGCGGACCGAGCGCGCCACGAGCGCCGCGAGGGGATCGTCGGCCCAGGTGTCGAGCGCGTGTTGTGCGCGCACGAGCGCCCGTGCGGGCGACCCGAGTGCCCACGAGCACCACGCGGCGAGGGCCAGGGCGCCGGCAGCCCCGATCGCGTCGTCCACCCCGCCGGGTCGCTCCGCCCGCCAGCGGCGCCACGCAGAGGCGCAGCGGTCCCCCGCGACCCGCAGCCGGACGCCGTCTGGAGCCGGCCCCGTCCCGGTGAGCGCCGGCGGGGTCGGGTCGCGGAACGGGTCGAACGACCGTACCGAGCGCGGCGTCGGGGTGTCGCGCGCCGCGATGAACGCGACCAGCGCGAAGCGCGTGGCGAGTGCCCCGCAGGCCGTCGTGACGACGACGGCGCGGCGCGGGTCGAGCACATCCTCCGGATGCTCCGGGGCGACGAGCGCGGCGCAGGCCGCGCGGAGGGTGACGGCGGCCGCGATTTCGCGTGGCCAGCGCACGAAGGTGGACGGGTGGGTGTTCGTCGACGAGGTCATGCACGAGATCGTGACGCGCCACGCGCCTCCAGGCCGGCGTCCGCGGCCCGTCTGTGGACGGACAGCCGCCGGAGCGCTCCTGTGGAGGATCAGACCGAAGCTGGTTCCAGGCTCTCGGCGACGAGGTCCCAGCCGTCGGCCGTGCGGTCGAACGTCACGCCGTTCGCACGAGCCCACGCGACGAGGTCGTCGACCGACGCGACATGCGCCCCAGTCCGACCGAGGAGCGCGACGAGCCGACCCTTCGCGGTCTTGTTCCAGTGGTTCAGCGCCTTGCGTCGTCCGCCGGCGTCGACGCTCACCACGCGCGGAGCGACCGCTCCGGGCACGGGACCGAGCGCACGGTACCCCTCGGACCGCAGGTCGAGCACGAGCCCGGCACCGCGGCTGCTGATCGCGCGGGACGACACCTCCGGCCAGTGCCGGGCGAGCCGGAGCGGGCCGAGGCGCGAGTCGTGCGACAACCGGTAGGCGGGGATCTGGTCTCCGGCACCGATCGGGCCGAACATCGCGGACTGCACCACGACGTGGTCCGCCCACCAGCGTCGGGTGGCGTCGTCGGCCGCGTCGGCGGCGAGCGGGTCGTAGAGCACCCCGGTGTACCGCTCGATCGCCGGCAGGGTCGCCGCGGTGTCGAGCTCGAGGTTGCGGAGCCGCTCGGCGATCGACTTCGGGCCGAGCTTCAGGGCCGTCCGTGCCGTGGACTCCTCGGAACTGACGGAACGGGCCGCGGTGATCACCGCGGCCCGTTCGTCGGCCAGTTCCGGGAAGGACAGCGCACGCAGGTCGAGCGTGCGGTCCGTGTCCCCGCCCTCCCGCTTCGTCTCCGAAGGCGGGAGGAGGACGGTCAGTCCGGTCAGGACGCCAGCGCGGCCTGGCGCGCCACGATCGTGACCGTGTCGTGCTCGACCGACAGGAAGCCGTCCTCGGCGTCCGCCGCCACCGTCGAGCCGTCGGCTCGGGTGATGCGGACCTGCCCCTGCGCGAGGGTGGCGAGCAGCGGCTCGTGCCCCGCGAGGATGCCGATCTGGCCCTCGGACGTCCGAGCCACGACCATGGTGGCGTCGCCCGACCAGACCTCGCGGTCGGCCGAGACGACGCTCACGGTGAGTGCCGCCATGTCAGCGGTTCTCCTTCTGGATCTGCGCCCACTTCTCTTCGACGTCGTTGATGCCACCGACGTTGAAGAAGGCCTGGGTCGCGACGTGGTCGAACTCGCCGTCGGCGATCGCGCGGAACGACTCGATGGTGTCCTTCAGCGGGACGGTCGAACCCTCGACACCCGTGAACTTCTTCGCCATGTACGTGTTCTGCGAGAGGAACTGCTGGATCCGACGAGCGCGCTCGACCGTGATCTTGTCCTCCTCGGAGAGCTCGTCGACACCGAGGATCGCGATGATCTCCTGCAGCTCCTTGTTCTTCTGGAGGATCTGCTTGACACGCGTCGCGGTCTCGTAGTGGTCGGCGCCCAGGTACCGGGGGTCCATTATCCGCGACGTCGAGGTCAGCGGGTCGATGGCCGGGTACAGGCCCTGCGACGCGATCTCACGCGAGAGCTCGGTCGTGGCGTCGAGGTGCGCGAACGTGGTCGCCGGCGCCGGGTCGGTGTAGTCGTCGGCCGGCACGTAGATCGCCTGCAGCGAGGTGATCGAGTGACCACGCGTCGAGGTGATGCGCTCCTGGAGCACACCCATCTCGTCGGCGAGGTTCGGCTGGTAGCCCACCGCGGACGGCATGCGACCGAGCAGCGTGGAGACCTCGGAACCGGCCTGCGTGAAGCGGAAGATGTTGTCGATGAAGAGGAGCACGTCCTGCTTCTGGACGTCGCGGAAGTACTCAGCCATCGTCAGCGCCGACAGGGCCACGCGCAGGCGCGTTCCCGGCGGCTCGTCCATCTGGCCGAACACGAGGGCGGTCTTGTCGAAGACACCGGCCTCTTCCATCTCACCGATGAGGTCGTTGCCCTCACGGGTGCGCTCACCGACACCGGCGAACACCGAGACACCACCGTGGTCCTGCGCGACGCGCTGGATCATCTCCTGGATGAGGACCGTCTTGCCGACGCCCGCGCCACCGAAGAGGCCGATCTTGCCACCCTGCACGTACGGCGTGAGGAGGTCGATCGACTTGATGCCGGTCTCGAACATGGTGGTCTTCGACTCGAGCTGGTCGAAGGCCGGGGCCTTGCGGTGGATCGGCCAACGCTCGGTGACCTCGAGCGCCTCGTCGGTGTTGAGCACGTTGCCCAGCACGTCGAAGACCTTGCCCTTGGTGACGTCGCCGACGGGGACCGAGATCGGGGCGCCCGAGTCACGGACCTCCTGACCGCGGACGAGACCGTCGGTCGGCTTCAGCGAGATGGCGCGGACCAGGTCGTCGCCGAGGTGCTGCGCGACCTCGAGGCCGATCTCCTGCGAGTCGTCACCGATGGTGACGGTCGTGTGCAGGAGGTTGTAGATGTCGGGGATGGCGTCGTGCGGGAACTCGATGTCGACGACGGGACCCGTGACACGGGCGATCCGTCCGACACCGGGCGCCGACGACGTCTCGACCGCGGTGGTGGCGGTGTCGGTCATGGCGTGTGCCTTCCTGAGGGGTGGTGTCTGTCCGCGGGCGTCCGCGGACTACTTCTTCTTCGACGAGAGGGCGTCGGCGCCGCCGACGATCTCGGAGATCTGCTGGGTGATCTCGGCCTGACGCGCGTTGTTCGCGAGCCGGGTGAACTCGTTGATGAGCGAGTCGGCGTTGTCGCTCGCGGACTTCATGGCCTTCTGGCGGGCGGCGTGCTCGGAAGCGGCCGACTGCAGCATGGCGTTGAAGATGCGGCTCTCGATGTAGACCGGGAGCAGCGCGTCGAGCACCGCGTCGGCGTCCGGCTCGAACTCGTAGAGCGGGAGCGGCTCGTCGTTCGACGGCGCCTCGACCCCCTCGACGACCTCGAGCGGCAGCAGACGCACGACCTGGGGCTCCTGCGTGGCGAGGCTCAGGAAGCGGTTGAACACGATGTGGATCTCGTCCACACCGCCCTCCGCCGTGTCCTGGAGGAACTTCGACACGACCGCGTCGCCGATCTCCTTCGCCGTCGAGAACTCCGGCTGGTCGGTGCCGCCGATCCACTGGCGCTCCGACGCACGCTCACGGAACGTGAAGTACCCGACGGCCTTGCGACCGACGAGGTAGAACACCACGTCCTTGCCCTCGCTGCGGAGCAGGGAGGCGAGCTCCTCGCCCTGCTTGAGGACGTTGGAGCTGAACGCGCCGTTGAGGCCGCGGTCAGAGGTGAACAGGACGACCGCCGCACGGGTCGAGGACTCGGGCTCGGTGGTCAGCACGTGGTCGACGTTCGAGAACGTCGCCACGGCCGACACGGCACGCGTCACGGCCCGCGAGTACGGGCCGGACGCGGCCATGCGCGCCTGCGCCTTCTGGATCCGCGACGCCGAGATCAGCTCCATCGCGCGAGTGACCTTCTTCGTGGTCTTCGCCGACTTGATGCGCTGTCGGTAGACCCGGACCTGTGCCGCCATCTAGCGACGACCCTTGACGATCTGCTCCTGGTCGACGTCCTCGGCCTGCGCCGCGTCGAACTGCTCCGAGCCGAGCGTCTTGCCGTCGCTCGTCTGGAAGCCCTTCTTGAAGGCGTCGATCTCGCGGTCCATCGCGGCGACGGTGTCGTCGCTGAGCTGGTTGGTCTCGCGGAGCGTCGTCAGGACGTCCGAGTTGCGGCGGAGGTGCTCGAGCAGCTCCGACTCGAAGCGGAGCACGTCGGAGACGGGCACCTCGTCGAGCTTGCCGTTCGTGCCGGCCCAGATCGAGACGACCTGCTCCTCGACCGGGTACGGCGAGTACTGCGGCTGCTTGAGGAGCTCGGTCAGACGCGCACCACGGTCGAGCTGACGACGCGACGCCTGGTCGAGGTCGGACGCGAACATCGCGAACGCCTCGAGCGAGCGGTACTGCGCGAGCTCGAGCTTGAGCGTGCCGGAGACCTTCTTGATCGACTTCACCTGGGCGTCACCACCGACGCGCGACACCGAGATGCCCACGTCGACGGCCGGACGCTGGTTCGCGTTGAACAGGTCCGACTGCAGGAAGATCTGGCCGTCGGTGATCGAGATCACGTTGGTCGGGATGTACGCCGAGACGTCGTTCGCCTTGGTCTCGATGATCGGGAGACCCGTCATCGAGCCGGCGCCGAGGTCGTCGGACAGCTTCGCGCAACGCTCCAGCAGACGGGAGTGCAGGTAGAAGACGTCACCCGGGTAGGCCTCGCGGCCCGGCGGACGACGGAGGAGGAGGGACACGGCGCGGTAGGCCTCGGCCTGCTTCGACAGGTCGTCGAAGATGATCAGGACGTGCTTGCCGCCGTACATCCAGTGCTGGCCGATGGCCGAACCGGTGTAGGGGGCGAGGTACTTGAAGCCGGCCGGGTCGGAGGCCGGAGCGGCGACGATGGTGGTGTACTCCATCGCGCCGGCGTCCTCGAGCGCACCCTTGACGGAGGCGATCGTGGAGCCCTTCTGACCGATCGCGACGTAGATGCAGCGGACCTGCTTCTCGACGTCGCCGGACTCCCAGTTGGCCTTCTGGTTGATGATCGTGTCGATCGCGATCGCCGTCTTGCCGGTCTGGCGGTCGCCGATGATCAGCTGACGCTGACCGCGGCCGACCGGGATCATGGCGTCGATCGCCTTGATGCCGGTCTGGAGCGGCTCGTGGACCGACTTGCGGGACATGACGCCCGGGGCCTGGAGCTCGAGGGCACGACGGCCCTCGGCCTGGATCTCGCCGAGGCCGTCGATCGGGTTGCCGAGCGGGTCGACCACGCGACCGAGGAAGCCGTCGCCGACGGGGGCGGACAGGACCTCACCCGTGCGGGTGACCTCCTGGCCCTCCTCGATGCCGGCGAACTCGCCGAGCACGATGGCGCCGATCTCGTCCTCGTCGAGGTTCTGCGCGAGACCCAGGGTCCCGTCCTCGAAGCGGATGAGCTCGTTCGCCATGACGCCGGGGAGGCCCTCGACGTGCGCGATGCCGTCGCCCGCGTCGGTGACGTGCCCGACCTCGGCCGTGGAGGCCTTCGTCGGCTCGTAGTTCGAGACGAAGTCCTTCAGGGCATCACGGATCTCATCGGGGCTGATGGTGATGTCTGCCATGGGATTTTCCTTGTTGGTTTCCGGGGCCCTTCGGCTCCGAGAGGGTGACGCTGCCTGACTCGGCAGTTCCCGTTGTGGACTTGGGTGGGGCGGCTTCGACCGTACGCTCAGCCGGCGAGCTGGAGCCGGAGCTCCGACAGGCGCGTGGACACCGTGCCGTCGATGACGTCGCCACCGACCTGCACGCGGACCCCGCCGACGACCGCGGGGTCGACGACGTGGTTGACGCTGATGTCCTTGCCGTACCGCTCGGCGAGACCCCGGGCGACGCGAGCCGCCTGGCCGTCCGAGAGCGGGGACGCGGTGATGACCGTCGCGACGAGCTTGCCCGCCTGGTCGGCCACGATGCGCGAGGCGTCGCGGACGAGCTCACCGATGCGACGGCCACGCGGCTGCTGCACGAGGTGGGCGACGATCGCGGTCGTCTGCGCCGAGGCCTTCGACCCGATCAGACGCTCGACGAGCGCGGCCTTCTCCGCCGGGCTGCCGAGCTTCGTGCCGAGTGCGAGCTCGAGCGACGCGTCCGAACGGACGGCGGTCTCGAACGCGAACAGCTCGGCCTCGATCGAGGTGTCCGACGACGCGGTGGCCGCGACGGCGCGGATGCCCGCGTCCTCGATGCCGGCGAGCAGGTCCTGCTGCGAGGACCAGCGCGAGCCGGCCACGGCGGTCAGGACCGCACGCGTCGCGTCGGACTGGCCGGCGAAGACGCGGTCGATGAGGACCTTCTTGCCGACGACGTCCGCCGTCGGGTCCGAGAGCAGTCCGAGCAGCTGGGGCGCACCGGCGATCGCACGCCCGGAGGCGAGGATCTCGACACCCGCGCCGAGGTCGACCGACCCGCCGAGGTCGGCGAGCACCGCCCTCGTCGACGTGAGTGCTTCCCTGGTGGCGCTGCGCATGCTCAGCGCTCCCCGGCCGACTGGCCCTGCGATGCCTCGAGGTCGGCGAGGAAGCGGTCCACGACCGCGGCCGACTTCGCGTCGTCGCGGAGCGACTCGCCGATCACACCGGAGGCGAGGTCGAGGGCGAGGGTGCCCACCTCGCTCCGCAGCGACTGGAGCGCGCTCTGCCGCTCGGCCTCGATCTGCGCCTGGGCGTTGGCGGTGATGCGTGCCGCATCCGCCTGTGCCTGCTCGCGGACCTCGTTGCCGATCGCGGTCGCGTCGGCACGGGCCTGCTCGCGGATCCGCGAGGCTTCGGCACGCGCGTCGGCGAGCTGCTTGTTGTACTCCTCGAGCGCGGCCGCGGCCTGCTCCTGAGCGGCTTCCGCCTTCTTGATGCCACCCTCGATGGCCTCGGTGCGCTCATCGAGCATCTTCGTGATGCGCGGCGTCACGACGCGCCACATCACGATGAAGATGATGACGAAGGCCACCGCGGACCACACGATGTCGTACACCGGCGGGATCAGCGGATTGTGGGTCTCCTCCGCCGCGATGATGAGTGCAGTCTGCATCGAGAAGCCTTAGTTGGTGAAGATGAAGTACGTCGCGATACCGATGAAGGCCAGGGCCTCCGTGAAGGCGATACCGATGTACATGAGGGTCGTCAGACGGCCCTGGAGCTCAGGCTGGCGAGCGACGGACTCGATCGTCTTGCCGACGACGATGCCCACGCCGATGGCCGGACCGATCGCGGCGAGGCCGTAGCCAACCGTTGCGATGTTGCCGTTGATCTCCGCGAGAACGGTCGTTGCGTCCACGTGTTTTCCTTTCGAGTGCGGCCCGACGGATGTCGTGCCGTATGGGGGTCAGTAGGTCAGTGCTCGTCAGCCAGCGCGAGCTGGATGTACACAGCGGTCAGCAGCATGAAGACGTACGCCTGCAGCAGCGCGACGAGGATCTCGAAGAAGCTGAACGCGATGCCGAACGCCAGGGTCCCGATGCCGAACAGCTTGAAGAGGCTGTCGGCGTCGAAGAAGAAGAACCAGGTCGCCGAGAAGAACAGCACCAGGAGGAGGTGGCCGACGACCATGTTCATGAGCAGTCGCAGGGTGAGCGTCACCGGACGGAGCACGAAGGTCGAGACGATCTCGATCGGCGTCACGATGATGTACAGCGGCCACGGCACCCCGGGCGGGAACAGCGCGTTGCGCAGGAACGTGCCCGGGTGCTTGCGGAGACCGGCGTAGATGAAGGCGACGTAGGCGACGATCGCGAGGATCATCGGCATCGCGATGCGGCTGGTCCCGGCGATGTTCATGAACGGGATGAGACCCGTCAGGTTCATGAACAGCACACCGAAGAAGACCGTGGCGAGGAGCGGCAGGAAGCGCTTGCCGTCCTTCTCACCCAGGTTGTCGAAGGTGTTGCGACGGACGACGTCGAACGCGTACTCGATGAAGGCCTGGCCCCGGTTCGGGACGAGCTTCAGCGCGCGCGTCCCGACGAACGCGAAGACGAGCAGCACGGCCACCGCGAACAAGCGGATGAGGACGATGCGGTCCATCTCGATCGGGGTCCCGGCGAAGAAGATCGGGTCCGGGAAGAACTCGTTGATCGACGGACCATGGAATTCGGCGGCCTTGCTGCTCCCCGCCGCCACGGTGTTGGCCGCAGCGGTGAGGGACAGGGGAAGAGCGTGGGATAGCAGCGCTGTCTCCTGTGTCGGCGCGCGCACGTCATGGCACGCGATGGTGGACTGTGTGGAGGCTCGTCCGCTCCGAGCGAGGCTCCGGACGCGGACTTCGAGAAGCCTATCAGGTGCGAGAGGCTTCCCGGGCTCTCAGGAGCGGGGGGTGTCGTTCCCAGGAGCGGAGCCGTCACCGGGCAGGCTGACGCCGATCGGGATGCGCGCCTTGGCGACCGCGACGACGTCGATCACGAGGGATCCGACGACGCCGACGATGATCACGACCGCGAGCACCGGGAAGTCCACCCACGCCCGGTCACGCAGCGCGATGAGCACCACGAGGAACAGGATGAACTTCAGGATCCAGGTGCCCATCACGATGCCGAAGAAGGCACCGGAGATCATCTGCCCCTTCGACACCCGCAGGGCGACGAGCACGGACAGCGCCGTGAGCCCGAGGAACACCACGCTGAGCACCGCGCCGAGCAGTCCCCCGACCAGGCCGGGCGTACCGCTCACGACGAGCCCGACGACGCCGCCGACGACCGCCAGCGCGACGGCGAGCAGGCCCGCCCAGAGGAGGATGCGGCGGAAGACCGGCCGGACGTGGTCGAGGGCATTCGGTGCGGTCACGAGGGGTCTCCAGGGATCGATCGGTCGTTGGCGGCGCGGTCGAGGGGGTCGAGGCGGGCGTCCACCACGGGGGACGACCGCGTGGCAGCCTGCGCGGCGAACTCGGCGCGCTTCCGCCCGAGCGGGGCGAACGTGGCGACGGCGCACACGGTGAACCCGACGGCGACGAAGGTCAGCACCCAGTACCAGTCCACGAACAGGAACAGCAGACACCCGAACGCGACGGTCGCGGTCCACGCGTAGAAGATGAGCACCGCGTGGAAGTGCGAGTGCCCCATGTCGAGCAGCCGGTGGTGCAGGTGCTTCCGGTCAGCCGAGAACGGCGACTTCCCCGCGCTCAGGCGCCTGGTGACGGCCAGCCCGAAGTCGAGGATCGGCACGATCAGGATCGCGAACGGCAGCAGGATCGGGATGAACGCCGGGAGCAGGGCCTGGCGCGTCTGCACCGCCGCCGGGTCGATGTTGCCCGTCACCGACACCGCGCTCGTGGCCATCAGGAAGCCGACGAGGAGCGCGCCCGCGTCCCCCATGAAGAGCTTCGCGGGGTGCCAGTTCAGGATGAGGAAGCCGAAGCACGCCCCGACGAGCACCGCCGTGAGCAGCGACGGCAGGTTGAAGAAGAACTCCGTCTGGACGACCACGCGGTTGATGAAGAACGTGTACAGGAAGAACACGCCGCCGGCGATGATCGCGACGCCGGCGACCAGGCCGTCCAGCCCGTCGATGAAGTTCACGGCGTTCATCACGAGCACGACCGCGAGCACCGTGAAGATCAGGCTCATGTACGACGAGCCGACGCCGAGCGTGTTGCCGATCGGCAGCGAGACGATCGCCACGCCCTGCCACGCGAGGATGCCGGCCGCGATGATCTGCCCGGCCAGCTTGGTCATCCAGTCCAGGTCCCAGATGTCGTCGGCTACGCCGAGCACGACGATGATCGTCGCCCCGCCGAGTACCGCGAGCACGCGCCCCGGTTCGCTGAACACCAGGCGGAAGTAGTCGGTCCCCGCGATGGACGGGAACAGGAACCACGCGGCGAGCATCGCCACGATCACGCCGATGTACATCGCGATCCCGCCGAGCCGCGGGGTCGGCGTGCGGTGCACGTCGCGCTCCCGGACCTTCGGGTACCAGCCGTACCGCAGGCCGAGCTTCCACACGATCCAGCTCATGCAGAAGCTCACGACCGCGGCGATCGCGCCGGCGAGCAGGTAGTACTTCACGTGAGCAGGTCGGCTCCGACGACCCGGGCGATCTCGTCGTCGGGGATGACGCCGTGCCGCACGATCGTCAGCTTCCCCCCGGTGGACAGCCCGGTCGCGTCGACGATGGTCGATCCGGTGGACGCCGCGACGCCGTCCCGCACGGCGATCGGGCCGCCGTCCAGGTACACCGACACGCTGTCGCCGAGCATCGCCTCGGCCCGGTCGACGTCCATCGCTGCGGGGTCGCCCGTGGAGTTCGCGGAGGAGACTGCGAGCGGTCCGACCTCCTGCAGGAGCTCGAGGGCGATCCGAGAGTCGGGCATCCGGAGCGCGACGGTCCCCCGCGTCTCCCCCAGGTCCCAGTCGAGCGAGGGCTGCGCGCGGAGGATCACGGTGAGGCCGCCGGGCCAGAACTCGTCGACGAGGTCGCGGACCTGCTGCGGGATCTCGGTGGCCAGCGCCTCGAGCGTCGGCGGCCCCGGGATGAGCACCGGCGGCGGCGACTGCCGCGTGCGGCCCTTCGCGTCGAGGAGGCGCTGGACGGCGCTCGCGCTGAACGCGTCCGCCGCCAGGCCGTACACGGTGTCGGTGGGGACGACGACGAGCTCTCCGCGCCCGAGCGCGGCACGTGCGAGCCGCATCCCGGTCAGGAGCCCGTCGGGGTCGGTGCAGTCGTATCGGGAGGCCATGACTCGACGATGATAGTGCGACACAATGGGTGGCATCGTGAACGAGACCGACGCGCCCCGCCTCCTGTTCCTCTTCGACATGGACGAGGTCCTCGTCCGGTACGACTGGCGGGTCCGGATGGCCGCCCTCGCCGAGTTCACCGGACACGACTTCGCGGAGCTCCGCCGCCGCTGGTGGGACTGCGGGAACGAGGCCCGCGCCGAGGCCGGCCACTACGCCGACGGCGACGACTACCTGGCCGCGTTCGCCGACGCGATGGGCACCGACGTGCCCGAGGCCGACTGGGCGCGGATCCGCGGCGCGGCCATGACGGAGCTCCCGGACCGGGTCGAGGCGGTCCGGACCGCCGCCGAGCACGGGCGCGTCGGACTCCTCACGAACAACGGACCGCTCGCCGGGCGGTGGATCGGCCGCTGGGTACCGTCGCTTCCGCCGCTCTTCGGCGAGCACCTGGACACGACGAGCAACTTCGGGGCCAGGAAGCCCGAGCCCGAGGTCTTCGAGCGGGCGCTCGCGCACCACGGTGTCCCCGCCGAGCGCACGTTCTTCGCGGACGACATGCCGGTCAACGTCGAGGCGGCGCGGTCGGTGGGCATCCACGCGGTGCTCGTCGAGGAGCACACGGACCTCCGCGACGCGGTCCGCGCCTTCGTCGCGATGACCGACGACAGCCTGGAGGCGCGGCTCGGGTCCGTCTAGCGGGTCGCTGTGGTCGTGCGGTCGCGCCCGGTGAGGTCGACGTGCGTCTCCGGGGACCGGAACCCCCGGCGCGCGAGGACCTCGCGCACACCGACGCCCTGCTGCTCCGCGTGCTCGATCACGAGGAGACCGCCCGGCACGAGCAGGCGCCAGGCCGTCTCGGTGAGGGCCCGGACGGCGTCGAGGCCGTCCGCTCCCCCGTACAGCGCGAGCGCCGGGTCGTGGTCGCGGACCTCGGGGTCGACCGGCACCATGTCGTCGGGCACGTACGGCGGGTTCGAGACGACGACCGACACCGTGCCGTCGAGCTCCGGGAGAGCATCAGCGAGGTCGCCCTCGACGAGCCGGACGGTCCCGCCGTGGGCGTCGACGTTGCGCCGGGTCCACGGGAGCGCCTCGGGCGAGCGCTCCACCGCGTACACGACCGCGTTCGGCACCTCGGTGTCCATCGCGATCGCGATCGCCCCGCTCCCCGACCCGAGGTCGACGGCGACGGGCTCCGGGACCGCGGCGGCGCGCAGGGCGTCGATCCCGAACTGCACGACCCCCTCGGTCTCCGGTCGCGGCACGAACACGCCGGGTCCGACGGCCAGGGTCAGCGCGCGGAAGTGCGCCTCGCCGGTGATGTGCTGGAGCGGCTCGCGGGTGGTGCGCCGCGCGACCGCGTGCCGGAAGCGGTCGACGTGGTCGGCAGCGATCGCTCCCCCGGTCATCGCGCGTGCCTGCACCGCGCCGCGCGACGTGTCGGTCGCCCAGGCGAGCAGGAGTTCGGCGTCCACACGCGCGGACGGGACCCCGTGCGCGACGAGCGCCGCGGTCGCCTCGTCGAGGAGGCGATCCGCGGTGAACGTCGGCTGACCGTCGGAGGTGATCCGATCCTCCAGGCCGCTACTGGCCGTCCTGGTCGCCGATGGCGGCCAGGCGGGCCTCTTCGTCCGCCGAGATGGCGGACTGGATGACGGGCTCGAGCGCCCCGTTCATCACGCGGTCCAGGTCGTACGCCTTGTAGCCGGTGCGGTGGTCCGCGATCCGGTTCTCCGGGAAGTTGTACGTGCGGATGCGCTCCGAGCGGTCCATGCCGCGGATCTGCGACTTGCGCGCGTCCGAGGCGATGGCGTCGAGCTCCTCCTGCTGGCGGGCGAGGATGCGGGCGCGGAGGACGCGCATGCCGGCCTCGCGGTTCTGCAGCTGCGACTTCTCGTTCTGCATCGCGACCGTGATGCCCGTGGGCAGGTGCGTGATGCGGACCGCGGAGTCCGTCGTGTTGACGGACTGCCCGCCGGGGCCGGACGACCGGTACACGTCGATCTTGAGGTCGTTCTGGTTGATCTGGACCTCTTCGGGCTCGTCGACCTCGGGGAACACCAGCACGCCGGTGGTCGAGGTGTGGATGCGGCCCTGCGACTCGGTGGCCGGCACGCGCTGCACGCGGTGCACGCCGCCCTCGTACTTCAGGTGTGCCCAGACCCCCTGCGAGGGGTCGGTCGCGTTCGACTTGATCGCGACCTGGACGTCCTTGTAGCCGCCGAGGTCGGACTCGGTGCGCTCGAGGAGCTCGACCTTCCAGCCCTTCGCCTCGGCGTAGTGTGAGTACATCCGGAGCAGGTCCGCGGCGAAGAGCGCCGACTCCTCGCCGCCCTCACCGCCCTTGATCTCCATGATCACGTCGCGCCCGTCGTCCGGGTCGCGCGGGATGAGGAGCCGGCGGAGGCGCTCCTGGCGCTCCGCCAGCTGCTCCTGCAGCCCGGGGACCTCGTCCGCGAACGCCTCGTCCTCGCGGGCGAGCTCCTGGGCGGCGGCGAGGTCGTCCCCCGCCGCCTGCCAGGACTCGTACGCGGCCTTGATCTGGCTCAGCTCGGCGTAGCGCCGGTTGACCTTCTTGGCCCGGGCGGCATCGGCGTGGAGCGCGGGGTCCGACAGCTGCTGCGTCAGGTCCTCGTGTTCCGCCAGCAGCCCCGCCACCGACTCGAACACGCGTTACTCCTGGTGGCCGTCGTGGCGCCCGCCGGTCGTCGGGACCGACTTCTGCACCTGGACGAGGAACTCGACGTTGGACTGCGTCTCCTTGAGGTTCCGCAGCACGATCTCGAGCGCCTGCTGCGGGTCGAGCCCGGCGAGGGCCCGACGCAGGCGCCACGTGATCTTGACCTCGTCGGCGGAGAGCAGCTGCTCCTCGCGACGGGTCCCGGAGGCGTTGACGTCGACGGCCGGGAAGATCCGCTTGTCGGCCAGGTGGCGGTTCAGGCGGAGCTCCATGTTGCCGGTGCCCTTGAACTCCTCGAAGATCACCTCGTCCATCTTCGAGCCGGTCTCGACGAGCGCGGTCGCGAGGATGGTCAGCGAGCCACCGTCCTCGATGTTGCGCGCGGCGCCGAAGAAGCGCTTGGGCGGGTAGAGCGCCGCGGAGTCGACGCCGCCGGAGAGCACGCGACCGGAGGCCGGGGTCGCCAGGTTGTAGGCACGGCCCAGGCGGGTGATCGAGTCGAGCAGCACGACGACGTCGTGACCGAGCTCGACGAGACGCTTCGCACGCTCGATGGCGAGCTCGGCGACCGTGGTGTGGTCCTCGGCGGGCCGGTCGAAGGTCGAGGCGATGACCTCGCCCTTCACCGAGCGCTGCATGTCGGTGACCTCTTCGGGACGCTCGTCCACCAGGACGACCATGAGGTGCGCCTCGGGGTTGTTCTTCGCGATCGCGTTGGCGATGGCCTGCAGCACGACGGTCTTGCCGGCCTTGGGCGGGGACACGATGAGCCCGCGCTGGCCCTTGCCGATCGGCGACACGAGGTCGATGATCCGCGTGGACAGCTTCTGCGGCTCGGTCTCGAGGCGCAGGCGCTCGTTCGGGTACAGCGGGGTCAGGTCGGAGAAGTCCTTGCGGGCCGCTGCCTCGTCCGTGGTCTGCCCGTTGATCGAGTCGACCTTGACCAGGGCGTTGTACTTCTGGCGCCCCTGCTGCTCGTTGTCCCGCGGCTGCTTGATCGCACCGACGACCGCGTCGCCCTTGCGCAGGTGGTACTTCTTCACCTGGCCGAGCGAGACGTAGACGTCGCTGGGGCCGGGCAGGTAGCCCGTGGTGCGCACGAACGCGTAGTTGTCGAGCACGTCGAGGATGCCCGCGATCGGGATGAGGACGTCGTCCTCGGTGATCTCCGGCTCGAACTCGTCGTTCTGGGCGCCACGGCCGCGCTTGCGGTCCCGCTGACGACGGCCGCGGCCATTCTCGGCGTCGTCCTGCTGGCCGTTCTGCTGCGGGCCGTTCTGCTGCTGGCCGTTCTGCTTCTGCTGGCCGTTCTGGCTCTGGCGGCCGTTCTGCTTCTGCTGGCCGTTCTGGCCGTTCTGCTGCTGGCGGTCGTCCTGGTCGGCGTCGGCCTTCTGCTCGTCCTGCTTGGCGTGCTGCTGACCGGCCTGCTTCTGCTGGCCGTTCTGCTCGCCGGACTGCTGCTCGCCGTTCTCGCCGTTCTGCCCGCGGCCGCGACCGCGACCCCGGCTGCGGCGTCCGCGGCGCGAGCCGCCCTCGCCCTGCTGGTCGTCCTGGCCCTGGTCCTGCTGGCCCTGGTCGTCCTGCGTCCGACCCTGGTCGGCCTGCTGCTGACCGGCGTCGGCCGGCTGCTGACCGGCGTCGACCTGCTGGTCGGCGGCGTCGGCCGTCGGCGCCTCGGCGGCGGGACCGCGGCCACGGCCACGGCGCTGTCCGGCCTGGGCGGCCTCCTGGGCGTCCTTCTCGGCGCGCACCTGGTCGAGGCCCGCGAGCAGGTCCTCGGTGCCGGTGTGGCCGTGGTTGGTGTGCTCGGCGGCCGAGGTCGGCGCGGCGCTGACCGTGCCGCCGGACGAGGCACGGCGCGAGCGACGGCCACGGGCGGGCTGCTCGGCGGCGGGGGCCTCGGTCGGCTCGGCTGCCGCGGGGGTCTCGACTGCCGGGGCCGGCTCCGCCGGGGTCTCGACCGCTGGGGTCTCGACCGCGGGGGTCTCGGCGGGGGCGGCGTCGGCGGGACGCTTGTCCTCGATCGAGGCGATGAGGTCGCCCTTGCGGAGCTTGGAGAGCCCGGTGATGCCGAGCGAGGAGGCGATCCGCTGGAGCTCCGGGAGCCGGAGGGCGCGCAGGTCGCTGGGGATCTCCACCGGGGTGGAGTCGTTGACGTTCGTCAAGTCGGTGTTTCCTTTCGAACCGCAGAACGCGGAGAGTTTCCACCGTCCCGGCGCATGGGTGCGCGTCGACCGTCGTTCAGACGACGGACCGGGCTTCGGTGATCAGAAAGAGAGTGCCCCCGCGCACCGGACCCTGCGCTGGTGAGGAGCAGTCCTTGCGCCTACGCGGGATCGGCTTCGAGCGCCGAGTGCGGAACCACTGTAGCACCACCCAGGTCCACGGCCAGCATGAGGGCCCGCCAGTCGGACTGCGCGTGTCGCGCCACCAGGTCCGCGGCCGTCAGGCGCTGCGCCGGGTCGCTGCCCAGGACGAGCAGGCTCGGTCCCGCGCCGGAGACGACCGCGGCGAGGCCCTGCTGCCGGAGGAGACCGATGAGCGCGTCCGTCTCGGGCATCGCGCTCGCCCGGTACGACTGGTGCAGGCGGTCCTCGGTCGCGGCGAGCAGCAGCTCGGGGCTCTGGATGAGCGCGGCGACGAGCAGGGCGGACCGCGACACGTTGAACGCGGCGTCCTCGTGCGGCACGCTCGCGGGTTGCAGGGACCGCGCGAGCTTCGTCGACAGCGTCGAGGTCGGCACGAAGACCACCGGCGAGACACCGCGGTGGACGAGCAGCCGCTTGTACGCGGGGCCCTCTGGCGTCATCCACGCGATCGTCAGACCGCCGAACAGGGCCGGGGCGACGTTGTCGGGGTGCCCCTCCATCTCGGTGGCGAGCGACAGCAGGGTCGATGCGTCGAGGTCGACGATCCCCTCGAGGAGTCCGCGGGCGGCCATGAGCCCGGCGACGATCGCCGCGGCGGACGAACCCATGCCGCGCCCGTGCGCGATCGCGTTGACGGCGTGCAGCTCGAGCCCGGGCTGGGCCACTCCGGCGTGCTCGAGGCCACGGCGGACGGCCCGGACGACCAGGTTCGCGTCGTCCGTCGCGACCTCGCCGGCACCGACGCCCTCGACCGTGACGGTCGCGCCCGGCTCCGGACGGACCCGGACGACGACCTCGTCGTAGAGCGACAGCGCGAGCCCCAGGGAGTCGAACCCCGGGCCGAGGTTCGCGGAGGTCGCCGGGACGCGCACGCGGACCGCCCGTCCGGCCGGTACAGCGTTGCGGGCGGTCATGCCCTCCCCCGGCCCGGACGAGCGGTCGACGCTCACGCGGAGCCGACCAGTCCGAGCACGTCGGCGACCGACTTCGTGTCGACCGGGACGCTCGTCGGGGCGACCTCGCCGCCGTCCGGCGTGCGGAGGGCCCACTGCGGGTCCTTGAGGCCGTGTCCGGTCACCGTGATGACGACCTTCGCACCCTTGGGCACGATGCCGGCGTCGGCACGCTCGAGCAGTCCGGCCACGCCGATCGCGGACGCGGGCTCGACGAAGACGCCGACCTCGGCGGACAGGATGCGGTGCGCGGCGAGGATCGCCTCGTCGGTGATCGCACCGAAGTAGCCGTCGGTCTCGTCCCGGGCCTCGAGCGCGTACTGCCACGAGGCCGGGTTGCCGATGCGGATCGCCGACGCGATGGTGTCCGGGTTCGGGACGACCTCGCCGCGGACGATCGGGGCTGACCCGGCGGCCTGGAAGCCGAACATGCGCGGCATCTTCGTCGACCGGCCGGCCGCGACGTCCTCGCGGTAGCCGCGGGAGTACGCCGTGTAGTTGCCGGCGTTGCCGACGGGCAGGAAGTGGAAGTCCGGCGCGTCACCGAGGACGTCGACGACCTCGAACGCGGCGGTCTTCTGCCCCTCGATGCGGTCGTTGTTGACCGAGTTGACGAGGTGCACCGGGTAGTTCGCGGCGAGGTCGCGCGCGATGTCGAGGCAGTCGTCGAAGTTGCCCTGCACCTGCAGCAGCTGGCCGTCGTGCGCGACGGCCTGGCTGAGCTTGCCCATGGCGATCTTGCCCTCGGGCACGAGCACCGCCGCGGTGATCCCCGCGTGCGTGGCGTAGGCGGCGGCCGACGCGCTCGTGTTGCCGGTCGAGGCGCAGATGACGGCCTTCGCACCGTGCTCGACGGCCTT
The DNA here is from genome assembly GCF_003349855.1 of Curtobacterium sp. AG1037. Classification (NCBI taxonomy): domain Bacteria; kingdom Bacillati; phylum Actinomycetota; class Actinomycetes; order Micrococcales; family Microbacteriaceae; genus Curtobacterium; species Curtobacterium sp. AG1037. The sequence continues at coordinate 206,347 of NZ_QQAO01000004.1, forward strand.
CGAGATCGCCATGGTCATGCCGCGGTCCTTGAAGGAGCCGGTCGGGTTCATGCCCTCGTACTTCACGTAGACCTCGGCGCCGGTGCGCTCCGACAGACGACGAGCCGGGATGAGCGGGGTCCCGCCCTCGCCGAGGGTGACGATCGGCGTCGTCTCGGTCACGTCGAGACGATCAGCGTACTCGCGCAGGACTCCCTGCCACTGGTGGGCCATCAGGCTCTCCTTGTTCGGTGTGTTGCAGTCGGGGGCGGTGGGGTGACGGTCAGGCGCCGACGACGCGGAGCACGCTCGTCACCTCGACGACGACGTCCTCGTCACGGAGGGCCCGGACCGTGTCGGCCAGGGCGGACTCGCGGGCGAGGTGCGTGCCGATCACGAGGTTCGCGGTGCCGGCCGTGCCGTCACCCGGGTCGGTGGCGGCGGTCTGCTCGACGGTCTCGACGCTGACGCCGTGGTCGGCGAGGACGCCGGCGACGGTGGAGAGCACGCCAGGGGCGTCCGCGACGTGCAACGTGATCTGGTAGCGCGTGCTCACCGAGCCGATCGGGAAGACCGGCAGCGCCGACTGCGTCGACTCGGCGATCCCGGGGCCGCCGATGACGTGGCGACGGGCGGCGGACACCAGGTCGCCGAGCACCGCGGACGCCGTCTCGACGCCGCCGGCACCCGCGCCGTAGAACATGAGGTCGCCGGCCGCCTCGGCCTCGACGAACACGGCGTTCTTCGCGCCGTGCACGCTCGCCAGGGGGTGCGACTCCGGGACGAGCGCCGGGTACACCCGGGCGCTGACGCCCTCGACGCCCTGCGCGTCGGTCAGGCGCTCGGCCGTCGCGAGGATCTTCACGACGTAGCCGGCCTTGCGCGCGGCCCGGACCTGCTCGATCGTGACCGAGGTGATGCCCTCGCGGTGCACGGCGGCGAGCGGGACCGAGGTGTGGAACGCGAGCGACGCGAGGATGGCGGCCTTCTGCGCTGCGTCGTAGCCCTCGACGTCGGCGGTCGGGTCGGCCTCGGCGTACCCGAGCTCGGTCGCCGTGGCCAGGGCGTCCTCGAACGTCGCGCCCTCGCGGTCCATCAGGTCGAGGATGAAGTTGGTCGTGCCGTTGACGATGCCCATGATCCGCTCGATGCGGTCACCCGCGAGCGAGTCGTGCAGCGGCCGGATGATCGGGATCGCCCCGGCGACGGCGGCCTCGTAGTAGAGCTGCGCGCCGACCTGCTCCGCCGCGGCGAAGAGCTCCGGGCCGTGCGTGGCGAGGAGCGCCTTGTTGCCCGTGACGACGTCGGCGCCGGACTGCAGCGCCTGCAGGACGAGCGTGCGCGCGGGCTCGATGCCGCCGATGAGCTCGACGACGATGTCCGCGCCGAGGATGAGCGACGCCGCGTCCGTCGTGAAGAGCTCCTTCGGCAGGTCGACGTCCCGAGGCGCGTCGGTGTCGCGGACCGCGATGCCCACGAGCTCGAGGCCGGCGCCGGCACGGGAGGCGAGCTCGTCGCCGTGCTCCAGGAGCAGCCGGGCCACCTGGGAGCCGACCGAGCCGGCTCCGAGCAGCGCGACGCGGACGTTGCGGTATTCGATCATCTGGTGCGGGTCCTGTCGTTCTCGGGTCATCCGGCCGCGCCGGCTGCGGGCGCGGGGACGACCCCGGTGTCGCGGGCGAGGAGGTCGTCGATCGACTCGCCCCGGACCAGGGTACGGGCAGCGCCGTCCGCCACCGCGACGACCGGCGGGCGGCCCACGTGGTTGTAGTTGCTCGACAGCGCCCAGCAGTAGGCACCGGTGGCCGCGACGGCGAGCAGGTCGCCTCGGTGCACGTCGCCGGGCAGGTACTCGTCGTGCACGACGATGTCGCCCGACTCGCAGTGCTTGCCGACGACGCGCGTCAGGACGGCCGGGGCGTCCGAGGTGCGGGCGAGCCGGGCGGTGTAGTCGGCGCCGTACAGCGCGGGACGGGCGTTGTCGCTCATGCCGCCGTCGACCGAGACGTACGTGCGCGTGGCGGTCGCGCCGTCCTCGGTCTCGAGCGCGACCGGCTTGATCGTGCCGACGCGGTAGAGCGTGACGCCCGCGGGGCCGACGATGTAGCGGCCGGGCTCGACCGCGATCTCCGGCACCGGGATGTCCCGCTCGGCGCAGGCCTCGGCGACGATGGTGGCGAGGGCCTCGGCGACGTCCTCCGGGGCGAACGCCTCGTCCGCCTCGGTGTAGTCGATCCCCCAACCGCCGCCGAGGTTCAGCTCCGGCACCGGACCGGACTGCACGAGCTCGGCGTGCACGTCCATCAGACGGCGGGCGGCCTCGCGGAAGCCCGACTCGTCGAAGATCTGCGAGCCGATGTGCGAGTGCAGACCGACGAACGCCAGGCTCGGCTCCGCGCGCACGGCTGCGGCGGCCTGGACGGCCTCGGTCAGCGGGATGCCGAACTTCTGGTCCTCGCGCGCGGTCGCCAGGTACTCGTGCGTCGATGCGTGGACGCCGCTGTTGATCCGGATCCGGACGCGCTGCACGGTCCCGGCGTCCGCCGCGGCACGGGCGACGCGGCCGATCTCCTCGTGGCTGTCGAGCACGATCGTGCCGAGGCCGACCTCGACCGCGCGGGCGATCTCGGCGTCGGACTTGTCGTTGCCGTGGAAGCCCAGGCGTGCCGGGTCGACGCCGCCGGCCAGGGCGACCGCGAGCTCCCCGCCCGTGCAGACGTCGACGCGGAGGTCGGCCTCGGCCATCCACGCGGCGACCTGGGTCGTGAGGAACGCCTTCGCGGCGTAGTAGACGTGCGCCCGGGTGCCGATCCGGCCGAAGGCGTCGTCGAACGCGGTGCGGACGCGGACGGCACGGGACTGCACGTCGCGCTCGTCGACGACGTAGAGCGGCGTGCCGTACTGCGCGATCAGGTCGGCGGCGGCGACGCCGCCGATCGCGAGCGAGCCGTCGTCGGTCCGCGTCGCGGACGCAGGCCAGATGCGCGCGCTCAGCGCGGAGGCGTCGTCGGGGACCCGCAGCCGCGGCGGGGCAAGGGGGTTCTCGCTCACGGGACCCGATCCTAGCGAGCCGGGACGAGCCTCCAGTCCGCTGTTACGGGCCGCGGCGCGCCGACACGCGCCGCGACGGGACGCGACTCCCCCCGCGCCGTCAGCTGCTGCAGGTCCCCACGGTCTGCAGTCCCTGCTCCGTGAGCGGCAGCCGGTCGGCCGTGACCCGCACCGTCGCGTCCGACCCGGTGATGTCGAGCGAGCGGACCCGCAGCTGCTCCGGCAGGAACTGCGCCGTGCAGACCGTCACGGGCACGTCGGTCACGCCGGGGATGGAGTCCACCTTGAGCCCGAGCGCCGAGTTCGTGATCCGGACCGTCTGCGGCGTGATCGTCACGCCGCGGCCGTCGGGCTGCGCCACGACATCGCCGGTGGCCGCGTACGAGATGTCGTAGCCGAGCACCGCGGTGGAGCCGGAGAGCTCGACCCCGCCGTCGACGAGCCGGAGCCGGTCGAACAGCGGGCTGTACTTCGCCAGGTCCTTCACGCTCGAGGCGGCGAGCGTCACGTGCCCGTCGACGTCCCGGACGTCGCCCTTGCCGTCGACCGGGACGTCGTGCACGGTGACGTCCGCCGCGAGCGGGACGCCGTCGACCGTGATCCGGTCCGACGAGATGTCCACCCGGTCGAGCGTCCCGGCGATCAGCTGCGGCAGGACGATGCCCTCGGCGTGGGCAGTGACCTCGCCGGTCGTGCCGTCGGGCAGGGACTGCTCGACCTGGTCGGCGATCGTGCGGTCCACCACGCCGCGCAGGACGAACTCGGCGACGACCGCGAGCGCGGCCAGCACGACGAGGAGCACGACGAGGACGATCGGCCAGCGACGGCGCTTCCGGGCGGGTGCGGGGGCGACGGACATGCGTCCCACCCTGCCAGGGTCCCCCGGCAGCCGGCCTGGAGGCACGGGTGCGGCCCGGCGCGTCGGCTGCGGCGGGCGCGCGGCTGGCCGGTGTGCGGTCGGGCGGGGGCGGGCGCGTGTCGAACCAGGAAACCGACGTCGAACCAGCCGCGGGGGCTGGTTCGACGTCGGTTCCGTGGTTCGATCCGGGGCGGGGCCGCGCTACATGCGCTCGGGAGCGGAGACGCCGAGCAGCCCCAGGCCGTTGCGGACGACCTGGCCGGTGGCGTCGTTCAGCCAGAGGCGGGTGCGGTGCAGGTCGGTCACGGCCTCGTCGCCGAGCGGCGTCACGCGGCAGGCGTCGTACCAGCGGTGGTACAGCCCCGCGAGCTGCTCGATGTACCGCGCGATGCGGTGCGGCTCGCGCAGTTCCGCGGCCTGCCGGACGACCCGCGGGTACTCCGCGAGGGCACCGAGGAGTGCACCCTCGGTGTCGTGGGTGAGCAGCGAGGCGTCGAACGCCGAGCGGTCCACCCCGGAGGCGGCGGCGTTGCGCGCCACCGACTGCGTGCGGGCGTGGGCGTACTGCACGTAGAAGACCGGGTTGTCGTTCGTCCGCTTGGTGAGCAGGTCGAGGTCGATGTCGATCGCGGTGTCGCTGGCGAACCGCACGAGGGCGTACCGGCCGGCGTCCACACCGACGGCGTCGACGAGGTCCTCCATCGTCACGATCGTGCCGTTGCGCTTCGACATCCGGAACGGCTGGCCGTCCTTGAGCAGGTTGACCATCTGGCCGATGAGGATCTCGAGGTTCGTGCCCGGCTCGTCGCCGAACGCCGCGCACATCGCCATCATCCGACCGACGTAGCCGTGGTGGTCCGCGCCGAGCATGATGAGGTTCCGCTCGAACCCCCGCTCGCGCTTGTCGAGGTAGTACGCCAGGTCACCGGCGATGTACGCGGGGTCGCCGTCGGACTTGATGACGACGCGGTCCCGGTCGTCGCCGAAGTCGGTCGTGCGGAGCCAGAGCGCCCCCTCGGCCTCGTACATCATCCCGAGCGACTGCAGGCGCTCGATGGCGCGCTCGACGGCCTTCGACTCGTGCAGCGAGTTCTCGTGGAAGTACACGTCGAAGTCGACGCCGAAGTCGTGCAGCGACTGCTTGATGTCGGCGAACATGAAGTCGACGCCTTCGCGGCGGAACAGCTCCTGCGCCTCGTCGCGGGGCAGGTCGCGCACGTCGCCGTCGTACGTCGACAGCACGCGGGCGGCGATCTCGCTGATGTAGGCGCCGCCGTAGCCGTCCTCGGGCGTGGGCTCCCCGAGCGCGGACGCGACGAGGGACCGGGCGAAGCGGTCGATCTGCGCGCCGTGGTCGTTGAAGTAGTACTCGCGGGTGACGAGGCCGCCCTGCGCGGCGAACACGCGCGCCAGGCTGTCGCCGACCGCGGCCCAACGGACGCCGCCCATGTGGATCGGGCCGGTCGGGTTGGCGGACACGAACTCGAGGTCGATGCGGACGCCGTCGTACAGGTTGCCGTGCCCGAAGGACGAACCCCCGTCGACGATCGTGCGGGCGATCTCCCCCGCGGCCGCTGCCTCGAGCGTGATGTTGATGAAGCCGGGTCCGGCGACGTCGACGGACGCGACACCGTCGAGCTCGGACAGCTCGCCCGCGATCTCCGTCGCGAGCTCGCGCGGGTTCGTGCCGAGGCGCTTCGCGAGCTGCATCGCCGCGTTCGAGGCCCAGTCGCCGTGTGCGCGGTTCTTCGGCCGTTCGAGCGCGACGTGCGACTCCCCGACGGTCACGGTGTCGGACGCGCCTCGTCGCTCGACGATCCCGGTCAGGATCGACAGGTACGCGGCGGAGAGTTCGGCAGGAGTCACGAGGGTCGATCCTACCGGGACGTCCAGGCGGCTCCTGGCCCGCGTCTGGTCGCGTGCACCATCATGTCCGGATGACCACCCGCAGCCGTGCCCGGGCGATCACCGTCGCCGTCCTCAGCGTGACCGCGTCCCTCGCCCTCACGGCGTGCACGGGCGGGTCCGGCGGCGGCTCCCCCAGCGCCAGTGCGAGCGCCGGACCGATCGGGCAGCGCGTGGCGCAGAGCTGCACCGACCTGCTCCCCGCGTCGGCGCTGCAGGTGTACGGCAGGACGTTCACGCAGGACACGTCCTGGACGCCCGCGAAGGGCACGCCGGCGGCCACCATCGAGCGCCAGCGCGGTCGCGTGTGCCGCTTCGTCGCGACCGACGACCCCGCCACCACGGTGACGCTCGCCGTCGCCCACCTGCCTGAGAAGTCGCTCACGACACTGAAGGACGCCCTGTACGAGCGCGGCGGCTCGGTGCCGACCTACCGCGTCGAGGGCTACTTCGCCCTGACCGACGGCGTCGGGCGCGCGGACGCGTTCCCCGACCCGTACTGGATCACCACCGAGTCGACCCTGTTCACGGAGCCCGGCGGCGCGCAGCCCGTCGTCGACGCCGTGCACGCGGCACTCGAGCCGAGCGCCTCGGCGGCCCCGGCCGACTGACGGGACGGCACGCCCGGCCGCCGGCCCACGTCCGACGCGACCCGGCAGCGGACGGGCGGCGCGTCCGACGCGATCCGGCAGCGGACGGGAGGCGCGTCCGACGCGACCCGGCAGCGGACGGGAGGCGCGTCCGACGCGACCCGGCAGCGGACGGGAGGCGCGTCCGACGCGACCCGGCAGCGGACGGGAGGCGCGTCCGATGCGACCCGGCAGCGGACGGGAGGCGCGGGGCGGGCCCGCACCGTGCCTCCCGTCCGGTGCGACGCGACACGCGCTGTCCTGGTGCGGTGCGCAGACCTGCTACGGTTGGTCTCGCCCACGAGCCCCCATAGCTCAGGGGATAGAGCACTGCCCTCCGGAGGCAGGGGCGGAGGTTCGAATCCTCCTGGGGGCACAGGAAACGCAGCACAGTCAGAAGCCCCGGCCTCACCGCCGGGGCTCTTCTCGTTCCGGCGCTCTCCTCCACTCAGAGCACGGTCGGCGTCATGGTTTGCCGGCGCGACACCCGGCGTCACTATGATCCGCGCCGATGAGCACCGGCACCTCGGACACCCAGGCACCCCTCGCCCGCGGCACGCATGCGCCCGACCCGCGCACCCTGCTCGACGTCCTGCGGGCGACCGCGGCCGCGACCCCGGACACCCTCGCGCTCGAGGACCCCGCCGGGACCGTCGACTACGCGACCCTGCTCGACCTCGTCGCCGCGCGGGCCGACGACCTCGCCACGCGCGGGGTGCGCCGCGGCGACCGCGTCGGCATCCGCATCCCGTCCGGCGGTCGGGACCTGTACGTGTCGATCCTCGCGGTGCTCGCCGCCGGCGCCGCGTACGTCCCCGTCGACGCCGACGACCCCGAGGAGCGGGCGGCGCTCGTGTTCGGCGAGGCCGGGGTCGTCGGTGTGATCGGGGCGGGCGGCGTCCTGCGGACCTCCGGCGCGCCCGACGCCGACCCCTCGCCGGTCGTCGACCCAGGCGCACGTGCGGCCGCTCCGACGGTGGACGACGACGCGTGGATCATCTTCACCTCCGGTTCGACCGGTGTCCCCAAGGGCGTCGCCGTGACCCACCGCTCCGCGGCAGCGTTCGTCGACGCCGAGGCGCGGATGTTCCTGCAGGACGCCCCGATCGGCCCGGGCGACCGGGTCCTCGCCGGGCTGAGCGTCGCGTTCGACGCGTCCTGCGAGGAGATGTGGCTCGCGTGGGGACACGGGGCGTGCCTGGTCCCCGCGCCGCGGTCGCTCGTCCGGACCGGGGTCGACCTCGGGCCCTGGCTCATCGCGCACACCATCACGATCGTCTCGACCGTGCCGACCCTCGCGGCGCTCTGGCCCGACGACGCCCTCGAGCAGGTGCGGCTCGTCATCTTCGGCGGCGAGGCCTGCCCGCCCGAGCTCGCCGCCCGCATCGCGTCCCGGGACCGCGAGCTCTGGAACACCTACGGCCCGACCGAGGCCACCGTCGTGGCATGCGGGTCCCTGATGGACGGCAGCCAGCCCGTCCGGATCGGCCTGCCCCTGGACGGCTGGGACCTCGCCGTCGTCGACGAGCACGGGCAGCGCGTCGCCCCCGGCGGCGTCGGCGAGCTCGTCATCGGGGGCGTCGGACTCGGCCGGTACCTCGACCCGGCGAAGGACGCCGAGAAGTACGCACCCTTCCCGGAGCTCGGGTGGGACCGGGCGTACCGGAGCGGGGACCTCGTGCGGTACGAGCCCGAGGGCCTGGTGTTCCAGGGCCGCGCGGACGACCAGGTCAAGCTCGGCGGTCGCCGGATCGAGCTCGGCGAGGTGGACGCCGCACTGCAGGGCCTGGACGGCGTCGCGGGCGGTGCCGCCGTCGTGCAGCGCACCCCCGCGGGGAACCAGGTGCTCGTCGGGTACGTCGCCCCGGTCGCCGGCGCGACGATCGACACCGCCGCCGCGAACGACCGCCTGCGGCAGGAGCTGCCCGCCGCACTCGTGCCGCTCCTCGCCGTCGTCGACGCCCTGCCGACCCGCACCTCGGGCAAGGTCGACCGTGCCGCGCTCCCCTGGCCGCTCCCCGGCGCCACCGACACCGCCCTGCTGCCGGACACCGTCGCGTGGATCGCCGAGCGGTGGGCGGCGATCCTCGGTGTCCCGGTGACGAGCGTCGACGACGACTTCTTCGCGCACGGCGGTGGCTCGCTGACCGCGGCGCAGCTCGTCTCGGCCATCCGCGAACGCTTCCCGACGACGACCGTCGCCGACGTGTACGACCATCCGCGGATCGGCGCGCTGGCCGAGGCGCTCGACGACGCCGGGCCGGTCGCCGCCGCCCGGCGCCCCGTCCGTCCGGTCCCGCCGACGACCGGGCTGCTGCTGACGGTGCTCGGCCTGCCGGTGCAGGTCCTCCGCGGGCTGCGGGTCACGACCTGGACGGCGCTCGCGTCGAGCGTCCTGCACGCGACGGCGTTCCCCGCCCTGCCGTCGCTGCCCTGGTGGGCCCTCGTGCTCGCGCTCGCGGTGTTCGTCACCCCCGTGGGCAAGATGGCGCTCACGGTCGTGCTCGCCCGGCTCGTCCTGCTCGGCGTCCGCCCGGGCGACCACCCCCGTGGCGGCTCGGTGCACGTGCGCGTCTGGCTCGCGGAGCGCATCGCCGAGGCCGTCGACGGCCCCTCGACGTCCGGCGCGCCGTGGATCAGCTACTACGCCCGCGCGCTCGGCGCCCGGATCGGGCAGGGCGTCGACCTGCACACGCTCCCGCCGGTGACCGGCATGCTGACGATCGGCAGACGGGCGTCGATCGAACCCGAGGTCGACCTCGCCGGGCACTGGGTCGACGGCGACGTGTTCCGTCTCGGCCGGGTCCGGGTCGACGCCGACGCGGTCGTGCACAGCCGCTCGACGCTGCTCCCGGGCGCGCACGTCGGCGCGAGAGCCGAGGTCGAGGCCGGCTCCGCCGTCTCCGGCCGGGTCCCCGACGGGGAGCGCTGGGCGGGTTCGCCGGCGGAACGCGTCGGCTCGGCACGGCACGGCCGGGAGGCACGACCGCCGTCCCGCAGGCGCTGGCTCGTCGCGTACGGGGTCGGCTCCGTCGTCGTCGCGGGGCTGCCCGTCGTCGGCGTCGCGGCCGGCGTGACGGTCGCCGCGGGCCTGGTCGGACGGGCGGACACGATCGGGTCCGCCGTGCTGCACGGCCTGGCGGCCGTCCCGCTCGCCACGCTCGTCGCGGGTGCCGTGTACGCCGGGCTCGTGGTCGCCGCCGTCCGGCTGCTCGGCATCGGCCTCCGCGAGGGCCGGTACCCGGTGCGGTCCCGGACCGGGTGGCAGGCGTGGTGCACCGAACGGGTGCTCGACGCCGCACGGACCCTGCTGTTCCCCCTGTACGCCTCGCTCGTCACGCCGCTGTGGCTCCGGGTGCTCGGGGCGAGGGTCGGTCGGGACACCGAGATCTCGACCGTGCTCCTCATCCCCTCGCTCACGCAGATCGCGTCGGGGGCGTTCCTCGCCGACGACACCATGGTCGCGACGTACGAGCTCGGCGGCGGGTACGTCCGGATCGGGCGGTCGAAGGTCGGGCGGCGCGCGTTCCTCGGCAACTCCGGCATGACCGGGGCCGGCCGCTCGGTCCCCCGCGAGGCCCTGGTCGCGGTGCTCTCCGCGGTGCCGAAGAAGGCCAAGCGCGGCTCGTCGTGGCTCGGATCGCCGCCGGTCCGACTGCGCCGGGCGACGACCGAGTTCGACGAGGAGCGCACCTTCCGTCCGCCGCGCCGCCTGAAGGTCGCGCGGGGGCTCTGGGAACTGCTCCGACTCGTGGCCCCGATGGTGTCCGCCGCGATCGCGCTCGGCGTCGCGGGGTCGCTGCTCGCGCTGTGGTCCTCGGTCGGGCTCGTCTGGACCGTCCTGCTCGCGGGTCCGGTCCTCATCGTCGCGGGCGCCGTCGCCGCCGCGGTGTCGACGGCCGCGAAGTGGGTCTTCGTCGGGCGGATCGACGCCAGGGAACGGCCGCTGTGGTCGTCGTTCGTGTGGCGCAACGAGGTGCAGGACACGTTCGTCGAGACCGTCGCCCGGCCCTGGTTCGCGGAGCAGGCCACGGGGACGCCGGCCCTGGCCGCGTGGCTCCGGAGCCTCGGAGCCCGGATCGGCCGCGGCACCTGGATCGAGACGTACTGGCTGCCGGAGGCCGACCTCGTCGAGATCGGCGCCGGTGCGTCCGTCGCGCGCGGGACCGTCGTGCAGACCCACCTGTTCCACGACCGGGTCATGCAGCTCGACGCGGTCCGCCTGGACACCGGCGCGACCCTCGGCCCGCACAGCGTCGTCCTGCCGGCGGCGGGCATCGGCCCCGGCGCGACCGTCGGTCCGGCGTCGCTCGTGATGCGCGGCGAGCAGGTCCCCGGCGGCACGCACTGGTCGGGCAACCCCATCGCTCCGTGGACGACCGCCCCGCCGGTGGCCCGCGCCGAGGACCCGGGCGTGGCAGACTCGACGGCACCGTGAAGCCGAACCCCGACGCCGACCCGTACACCCCGCACAGCGGCGACCGTCGGTGGAGCGCCCTGCACCACGACCTGCGTCTCGGCTACCGCGTCGCGACCAACCGGCTCGACGCGACGGCGACGATCACCGCGCGGGCGCTCGTCGCCCTGGACCGGATCGTGCTCGACCTGCACGGGCTGCGGGTCGACCGTGCGGACGTCGACGGCGTCCGGGCGGCGAAGGTCGCCGCGTCGACCCACAAGCTGACCGTCACCCCCGCCGAGCCGATCGCCGCCGGCGCCGAGTTCACGCTGCACCTGCGCTACCGCGGCGCGCCGCGTCCGCTCCGCAGCCCATGGGGCCAGATCGGGTGGGAGGAACTGACCGACGGCGTCATCGTCGCCGCGCAGCCGACCGGTGCCCCGAGCTGGTTCCCGTGCAACGACCGCCCGGACGACAAGGCCACCTACCGCTTCGAGATCACCGCCGAGACCGGCTACGACGTCGTCGCGAACGGCGACCTGCTCGGCCGTGAGCAGGCCCGCGCCGGCACGACCTGGACCTACGCGGTGACCGAGCCGATGGCCACGTACCTGGCGACCGTGCAGATCGGGCGCTACCGCTCGACGCGACTCCGCGGTGCCGTCCCGCCGGTGACCGTGCACCACCCGGCGGACCTGGCGTCCGCAGTCCGGACGGACTTCGGGCAGGTGCCCGAGATGCTCGCGCTCTACGCCGACCGGTTCGGCCCGTACCCGTTCTCGTCCTACGGGCTCGTGGTGACGGACGACGAGCTCGAGATCCCGCTCGAGGCGCACGGGCTCGCGGTGTTCGGCCGGAACCACGTCGACGGCGAGCACGGCACCGACCGGCTCATCGCGCACGAGCTCGCGCACCAGTGGTTCGGGAACTCGCTCACCGTCCGCCGCTGGCAGGACATCTGGCTGCACGAGGGCTTCGCCTGCTACGCGGAGTGGCTGTGGTCCGAGCACCGCGGCGGCGACTCGGCGGACGTGCTCGCCGCGCAGCACCGACAAGCGCTGGTCGCCGGGCCGCAGGACCTCGTCGTCGCGTCGCCGGGCGCGCGGGACATGTTCGACGACCGGGTCTACAAGCGCGGCGCCCTCGCCCTGCACGCCGTCCGACGGACCGTCGGCGACGAGGGGTTCTTCGCGGGGCTGCGGACGCTCACCGACCGGTACCGGCACGGCAACGTGGTGCCCGAGGACGTGCTCGGCGCGCTCGCGGACGCGGCGGGACTGCCCGTCGACGCGGTGCGACGGATCACCGGGCCGTGGGTCGACGAGCCCGGGGTGCCGGCGCTGCCGGTCGTCCATCCGGTCTGAGCGGCACCGAGGTCCTCACACTCCCCCGGCGCTGAACGGGACGTCCCGCGCGGCGACCGTGACCGGCAGACCACCCGCCGCGACCGCGAGCACGAGGTCCGCGTCGAGCCAGGTCACCGTCACCGGCTGCCAGCGGCCGTCGAGCCGTGCCCGACCGCGGCGCAGGTCGACCTCGACCCGGGCGGGGTCGACGCGGAGCCCGCGGCCGTCGCGCTTGAGCACCGCCTCGGTGACGGCCCACGCGGCGGCGCGGTCCTGCACCGTGCGGAGCCGGGCGGACTCCCGCGGGCCGGACGCGTCGAGCGGGGCGGCGGCGACGCGCGAGACCCGCTCCACGTCGACGCCGACGGTCGGAAGGGTCGTCCTCGTCGACCGGGCGGTCCCCTGCAGCGCGGCCACGGCGACGATGCCGGTCGTGCGCGCGAGGCTCACCGGGACGGCCGCGCCGGCGGCCTCCGCCCAGGGGCGCCCGTGGTCGGACGCGCCGCACGTCGGGCAGGACCGGCCGGTGCGCACGGTGACCGGTTCGACACCCGCAGCGGACGCGGCGGCGGTGACCAGTGCCTCCCGGCCGACACGAGCGGTGTCCGCATCCGCTGCGACGACGCGCACCGTCACGGCGACGGCGCCGCACCTGACGTCGTTGCGGGACCGGGCGACCACGCGGTGAGCCTACCCGCGGCGAGCAGGCGGATCAGGCGTGCGTGAGCGCGATGAGCGCGACGTTCATGGTGCTGTAGGCACCCTCGGACCGGGTGGCCTGCCGGACGCGGCCGCGCAGGACCTCGTAGCGACCGTCCTGTTCCCGGACGAAGCCGATCACGCCGCTCGCCGGCGTCGAGACGCGGTGGTAGCCGTCCTCCAGTGGGACGACCTCTGTGCTCGTCGTGCGCTCCATCGTGCTCCCCTTCCGTTCGTCGTCGAACAGTGGCCGCCAGCATACCCCGCCCGGGGGACAAACCCTCCCCAGGTTGCGCGTCCGGCGAGGTTCTCCCGAAGTCTGTCCGTCCGCGAAGGAGCGTGGATAGCATCGGGGCGACGGCAGCCTGCTCGGCGCGGTCACGGGGTGCGTCGCAGGGCACACCCGACGACGGATGGAGGACGGATGCGAGCGGTCCACGCCCGGACGAGCGCGACGACGGCGTCACACAGAGCGGACTCCGTCGGGGGACAACGGCGGCGCCGACGCCTCCGCTCGCGGCTCGGCGTGGCACTGGTGGCCGTCGGCCTCGTCGTCGGCCCCGTGCTCGTTCCCGAGACCGCCGCGGACGCCACCGAGCCGGTGGACCTCGCCGGAGCGTACGTGGTCGACGACGCCGGCGCGCTGTCGAGCGGGCAGCGGACGCAGGTCGAGCGGGCGATCCAGGACCTGTACGACAAGACGCGGACGCAGCTCTACGTCGTCTACGTCCCCACCTTCACGGACCCGACCGACCACACCGCCTGGGGCGATGCGGTCATCCAGCGGAACCAGATCGGCTCGGACAGCATCGTGCTGTCGGTCGCGGTCGACGACCGGATCGCGGACATCCAGCAGACGACCGAGGGCGAGCTGTCCTCGACGGACGTCGAGGACGCCTACCAGCAGGACGCGGTCCCCCAGCTGCGGGACGGGAACTGGTCGGGCGCGGCGGTCGCGCTCGCGGACGGTTTGGTGGCCAGCCAGGCGCCGCCGGACCTGACCTGGCTGTGGGTCGCGCTCGCCGTCGTCGTGGTCGGCCTGCTCGTCCTGCTGCTCGTCGTCCGAGCACGGAACAAGCGCCGGACGGCAGCAGCCGCGCGGGCGCAGCAGGAGTCGCTCGCGGGACTCGAGCGGGCCGCGGGCGGTGCCCTCGTCACCATCGACGACGAGCTCAAGACCGCCGAGCAAGAGGTCGGGTTCGCCGCCGCGCAGTTCGGCGACGACGCAGCGAAGCCCTTCGCCGAGGCCGTCGACGCCGCGAAGCGATCCGTCCGCCAGGCCTTCGCGTACCAGCAGCAGCTCGACGACGAGGTCCCCGACACCCCACAGCAGCGCGCCGAGTGGGCGAACCAGATCATCGCGATCTGCGAGCAGGCGCACGCGGCGATCGACCATCAGACCGAGGCCTTCGACCGCCTCCGCGCGCTCGAGGACGGGGTCGAGGACGCGGCACGGGCGCTCGACTCCGCGGTGGCCGCCGCTCCCGCGGACCTCGCCGCCGCACGGACGGCGCTCGACCGGGTGCGCGGGGCGTACGCCGGCCGGACCCTGGCCTCGGTGTCGGACAACGTCGACCAGGCGCAGCAGGTGCTCGACTACGCGACCGAGCGGTCCCGGGCCGCCACGGCTGCGATCGCCGCCGGTGACAAGGGCGAGGCCGTCATCGCCGTGCGGGACGCGCAGCACGCCCTCGCGCAGGTGCAGCAGCTGACCGGCAGTGCGACCGCCGCGGAGACGACCTTCGCCGAGGCCGCCGCCCGCGCGCAGGCGATGCGCGCGGACCTCGAGGGCGATGTCGCCGCGGCGCGCGCGATGCGATCGGGCGACCCGGCCCTCGCCGCAGCGGCGACGCAGGCCGACGCGGTGCTCCGGCAGGGGGTCGACCCGCGGGACCCGATCGCGGCGGTCGACGCCCTGACGAAGGCGAACACGGCCATCGACGCGGCGTTGGCCACCGCCCGCAGCCAACAGGAGCAGCGCGCGCGGGCCCAGCGTGCGCTCGACGACGCCCTGCGGGACGCGCGGACACGGATCAGCCAGGCGCGGGACTTCATCTCCGTGCGACGCGGCGCCGTCGGCACCACCGCGCGGACCCGGCTGTCCGAGGCCGAGCGGGCGCTCGACGACGCGGTCGACCTCGCCACCTCCGACCCCGCACGTGCGGTGCAGGCGGCGCGGTCGGCGGAGCAGTACGCCGCGGCTGCGATGGACGCGGCGAACGACGACATGGGCGGCTGGCCGGGGCAGGGCGGCGGCGGCAACGGCGCGCAGCTCGGCGGGCTGGTCACCGGCCTCGTGCTCGGCGGGCTGCTCGGCGGACGCGGGGGCAGCTTCGGCGGCGGGTCGTTCGGGGGCGGCGGCTTCGGGGGCGGGGGCTTCGGCGGCGGGGGCGGCGGCTTCGGCGGTGGCGGGGGCGGCGGAGGCGGCGGGTTCTCCGGCGGCGGCCGCTTCTGACCTCCGGGACTCCCCACCGCCCGCCCAGCGACACCTCCCCCGGCAGACCGCCGGACCGCCCATCCAGATCACCAGTCAGACCACCGACGGACCTTCCAGGAAAGGCAACGCACATGGCAAAGCAGACCATCTTCGGCCGGATCTCCGCGCTCATCCGCGCGAACGTGAACCAGATCATCGACGACGCCGAGGACCCGCAGAAGATGCTGGACCAGCTCGTCCGCGACTACACGAACAACATCGCGGACGCCAAGACCGCGATCGCGCAGACGATCGGCAACCTCCGCCTGCTCGAGCAGGACCACGAGGAGGACAAGCGCGCCGCCACCGAGTGGGGGCAGAAGGCCGCGAACGCCTCGTCGGCCGCGGACAAGTACCGCGCCGAGGGCAAGACGGCCGAGGCGGACAAGTTCGACAACCTCGCGAAGATCGCCATCGGCAAGCAGATCGCCGCCGAACAAGAGGTCAAGGACAACGAGGGCCCGCTCGCCACCCAGAACGAGCAGGTCGAGAAGCTCAAGTCCGGCCTCGCCGGCATGGAGCAGAAGCTCGAGCAGCTCAAGGCCAAGCGCGACTCGCTCGTCGCCCGACAGAAGACCGCCGAGGCGCAGTCGAAGGTGAACGACGCCATCGGCAACATCGACATCACCGACCCGACGAGCGACCTCAACCGCTTCGAGGAGAAGGTCCGCCGCGAGGAGGCGAAGGTCCTCGGACAGCAGGAGCTCCAGTCGTCGAGCCTGGACGCGCAGTTCGAGAGCCTCGAGGACGTCGGCCGGGACGCCGAGGTCGAGGCGCGACTCGCCGCGCTGAAGAACGGCGGGTCGTCGACGATCTGACCCGACACGCTGGTGCGGACGGCGCCGGGCCGTGCTGACAGACTGAGACGATGCAGTTCCTCGTCGTCGGGCAGTGGCAGGGTTCGGCGTCGTCGCGGGCGATGCGCCTCGGCGACGGCGCCCAGGCCGTCGCAGCCGATCTCCCCCGTGCCGCCACCACCGTCGTCGACGTGCCCGCGGGCGCAGGCGACCGACTCGAGACCGCCGTCGCGCGCTACACCTCGGTCCGCTCGGTCGCCGAGCGCGTCGCCGAGGAGGTCGGGGTCGCGAGCGAACCCGTGCTCGTCGTCGGCGGGGACGGCTCGAGCGTGCTCGGGGCAACGGTGCTCGTGCGTCCCGGCACGGCCTTCGTCCGGATCGCCGGGTCGAGCGGGTACCGCGCACTGAACCGCGCCCAACCCGTAGCCGCGGAGACCGCGGTGCTCCGGCTGCTCGTCGACCGGCCGGACGACCTGTTCCCGGACCTGCCCGTCGTCGACCCCGCGGCCGTCGTCGTCGCGGGCATCCGCGGCACCGAGGACGCCGAGCTCGCCGCGCTCGACCGGGTCGGGATCGCGCACCTCGACGTGGACGCCGCGACCCCGGACACCCTCGACGCCGCCGTCACCGCGACCGGAGCCGACGCGGTGTTCGTGCACGTCGACCTCGACGTCCTGGACCCGTCCGAGGTCGACGGGCTGCTCGAACCCGTGCCGTTCGGACTCGACGCGGCGGCACTCGTCGCGCAGATCCAGGCGGCGACCCGCGGCCGACGGCTCGTCGGTGCGGCGCTGACGGGGTTCGCGCCGGTCGACCCCGAGCGGGCCGTCGACGACCTCGGCGTGATCCTGCGCGCGGTCGGCGCCCTCACCACGGCGTCCCGCGCGTAGCGGGCGGTTCCGCTCATCGGGAGCCGTCCCGCGTATCGGAGGACATCCCGCGCATCGCAGGCCCTTCCGCGCATCGGAGGACGTCCCGCGCATCAGACGTCGTCCGTTCCGACCCCAGACGCGCGGGCCTGCATCCCATGTCGCGCGCGATGGGATCGATCGCTCACCCGCACCTCCACGCTCACCCGCGCCCCCACACGCACCCGCACCCGCATCCGCACCCGACTCCCCACCGAACCACCGCGCTGCGCGACGGGCGCGAACCGTCCTCGCCCGCCGACTCCGACGCGCCATCCGGACCGGTACCCATCGCACTCGGACGCCCCTCCGGCGGCCTGCGTACGCTCGGGCACATGACGGACTACGACCTCATCGTGATCGGCGCCGGCGCAGTCGGCGAGAACGTGGCGGACTACGCCCACAAGCGCGGCCTCTCGGTCGCCGTGGTCGAGGCCGAGCTGGTCGGCGGCGAGTGCTCGTACTGGGCGTGCATGCCCTCGAAGGCGCTCCTGCGCAGCGGGCACGCGGTCGCCGCGGCGAAGCGGCTCGAGGGCGCCGCCCAGGCCGTGACGGGTGACCTCGACGCCGCGAAGGTGCTCGCCCGTCGCAACTCGTTCACCTCGGACTGGAAGGACGACGGGCAGGTCGCGTGGCTCGAGTCCGCCGACATCGCGCTCATCCGCGGCCACGCCCGCATCACCGGTGAGAAGACCGTCGAGGTCGCCGGCGAGACCCACACCGCCCGTGCCGCCGTCGCCGTCGTGACCGGTTCGTTGCACCAGCTCCCCGACGTCCCCGGCCTGGCCGAGGCGAAGCCCTGGGGCACCCGCGAGGGCACCAGCGCCCAGCACGTCCCCGAGAGCCTGCTCGTGATCGGCGGCGGTGTCGCCGGCTCCGAGCTCGCGACCGCCTGGGCGTCCCTCGGCGCGAAGGTCACCCTGGTCGCCCGGCACGGCCTGCTCGGCGGCATGGAGCCCTTCGCGGGCGAGCTCGTCGCGGACGCCATGCGGGAGCTCGGCATCGACGTCCGGACGGGCGTCAACCCGACCCGTGTCGACCGGGACGAGCACGGCCTGGTCACGACGACCCTCGACGACGGCACGACCCTGGTGACGAGCGAGGTGCTCGCCGCCACCGGTCGGTCGCCGCACACCGCCGAACTCGGCCTCGAGACCGTCGGGCTGACCCCCGGCGATTGGCTGCAGGTCGACGACACGATGCTCGTGCAGGGCACCGACTGGCTCTACGCCGTCGGTGACGTCAACCACCGGGCGCTCCTGACCCACCAGGGCAAGTACCAGGCGCGTGCCGCGGGCGAGGCGATCGCCGCACGGCACCAGGGCCGTCCGGTGCACACCGAGCCGTGGGGCGCGCACGTCGCGACGGCCGACCACGCCGCGGTGCCGCAGGTGACCTTCACGGACCCGGAGGTCGCGAGCGTCGGCCTGACCGAGGACGCTGCTCGCAAGCAGGGGCTGACCGTCCGCGCCGTCGAGTACGACCTGGGCGCCGTCGCCGGTTCCGCACTGCAGGCCGACGGGTACACCGGGCGCGCGAAGATGGTCGTCGACGAGGACCGCGGGGTCGTCGTCGGCGTGACCTTCGTCGGTCAGGACGTCGCCGAGATGCTCCACGCCGCGACGGTCGCCGTCGTCGGCGAGGTCCCGGTCGACCGCCTCTGGCACGCCGTCCCGGCCTACCCGACCATGAACGAGGTCTGGCTGCGCCTGCTCGAGACCTACGGCCGCCCGGAGTAGCGGTGCGGAACCCGCTCCTCGACTCCCCCGTGTCGCGGGCCGGCTGGCTGTTCGCCACGGCCGTCGGCCTCGCGATCGGCGTGCCGCTGTCGACCGGCAGGATCCGGGTCGTCGACGGGCTGGTGGTCTGCAGCGGCCTGCCCCGGTGGGTCTTCCGCCGCGGCGGGACCTGCGTGGGATCGGTGTACCTGACGCGCGACAACGACGGCGACCGGGTGCTCCGGCACGAGCGCGTGCACGTCACGCAGTGGCGCCGCTACGGCATGGCCATGCCGCTGCTCTACGCACTCGCGGGCCGCGATCCCCTGCGCAACCGCTTCGAGGTCGAGGCCGGCCTCGAGGACGGCGGCTACGTCCGCTGACGCCGACGCTCGCCGAGCGTGCCAGATCTGGCACGTTCGGCGTGCTCGGGCGACGAATTGTGCCCTCCGGGCGGACGTGAGCGGCGTGTCCTGACCACTCGCGGGTGACCAAGCACGGCGGGGGCGAGCGCGCGATGCGAGCGCGCGTCAGGCGGCGCGGCGCCGCGGGACGACCAGGGGCGTGCCCGTCTCGGGGTCCGCGACGACCACGCACGGCAGGCCGAAGACGTCCTCGACGAGCTCGGCGGTCAGGACGTCGGCCGGACGCCCCTGCGCGACGATCGACCCCGCGCGCATCGCGACGAGGTGCGTGGCGTACCGCGCCGCCTGGTTGAGGTCGTGGAGCACCGCGACGACCGTGCGCCCGGCCGCGTGCAGCGCCGAGGCCAGTTCGAGCACGTCGTACTGGTGTGCGATGTCGAGGAACGTGGTCGGCTCGTCGAGCAGGACGATGTCGGTCTCCTGCGCGAGCACCATCGCGATCCAGACGCGCTGCCGCTGGCCGCCGGAGAGCTCCCCGACGCTGCGGTCGGCGAGCGTCACGGTGTCGGTCTGCTCGAGCGCGGCCTGGACGGCGGTGCGGTCGGAGCCCGACGAGGGGTGCAGCAGGTCCTGGTGCGGGAACCGGCCGCGGGAGACGAGGTCGCGGACGGTGATGCCCTCGGGGGCGATCGGCGTCTGCGGGAGCATGCCGACCCGGCGCGCGACGGCCTTCGGGCGGTAGGACGTGATCGGCGCACCGTCGAGGTACACCGTGCCCGCGCGGGGCGTCAGGGTCCGGGCGAACGCCTTGAGGAGCGTCGACTTGCCGCACGCGTTCGGACCGACGACGACCGTGAGCTCGCCGTCGGGCACGTCGACGTCGAGGGCGTCCACCACGACGCGGTCCTCGTACGCGAGCGTCAGGCCGCGGGCACCGAGCGCCGTCGTCGGGAGCGCGGCGGAGACGGGCGCCGTGGGGGCGGAGGTGTTCAGTGCTCGGCCCTGCCGTGCCGCCAGTAGCCCATGAACGCGACCTGCTCGCGGGCGATGCCAACGCCGCGGACGAGGTGGCGCCGGAGCTCCTTGACGCAGCCGGCCTCCCCCGCGATCCATGCGTAGACGGGCCGTTCGTCGGCGGCGGCCGGGACGTCCCAGAGCACCTGCTCGTCGTTGTCGAGAACAGCGTCGAGATCCGCGTCGACCCCGGCGAACGCGACCGTGGGCGCGCCCGCGGCGGCAGCGCGTCGGCCGCCGACGACGTCCGACGCCCAGGCGTGCACCTGGTGGGTCATGCGCTCGCCGTGCGAGGCGCCGTTCCGGGCGATCCAGCGGACCTCGACCCCGGCGGGCGCGGACACGGGCAGGCGGTCGGCGTCGGTCGGGACCTCGATGAAGACGTGGCCGACGGCCGTGACGTCGAGGGCCTCGAGGATGGCGCAGATCGCCGGCGCCGCTGTCTCGTCGCCGGCGAGCAGGATGCGGTCGGCGCGCCCCGGGGCGAACTCGGCGGCACCGCTCGGGAGCTCGGCCGGCGAGGACGGGACCGCCGGACCGACGATGCGGAGCTCGTCGCCGACGCGGCAGCCCGAGACCCAGCGGGACGCGGGGCCGGTGTCGCCGTGCGCGACGAAGTCGATGTCGAGCTCGCGGGCGTCCGGCCGGAACGAGCGCACCGTGTAGGTGCGCAGCGGGTTCCGCACGGAGTCCGGCAGCGCGCGCCAGGCGCCGTACCAGTCGTCGCTGTCGGGCAGGTCGGTGAAGCCGTGGCCCGGGATCGGCAGCACGATCTTGATCCGCTGGTCGAGCCCCACCGCGGAGAACTCCGCGAGGGCGTCTCCGGACAGCGTCACCCGGACGAACGAGGGGGTCAGCGCGGACACGGCCGTCACGCGGACGGAGAAGACGCGGTACCGGGCAGCCACGAACGCAAGTATGGCATGCCTCACCTAACCGTTCCAGGGTGGAACGGGGTACCCCGGACGGTGCGAGGATCGTCCCCGTGCACGAACCCGACGACGAATTCTCGGACCTGGCCGCGCTCGCCGCCGCGAGCGGCGTGACGGAGCCGCTCCGCGCCTCCAGGCAGGTGGTCCGCGGCGACGACGGACGCGAGACCGCCGCGATCCGGTGGGACACGGCGGACGGACGGGAGGCACGGATCACCTACCTGCACGGGCTCGGCATCGACGCGCACAGCTTCGACCAGACCGCGCTCGCCGTCGGCGAGCCGGCGGTCGCCCTCGACCTGCCGGGACACGGCCGGTCGAGCTGGCGCGACGACGCGGACTACGGCGCCGCGGTCACCGCCCCGCAGGTGCTCGCCGCGCTCGACGCGCTCGACGTGCCGCCGGGGATCGTCGTCGGGCACTCGCTCGGGGCGATCCTCGCTGCGCGGCTGGCGTCGCTCGCACCGGAGCGGGTGACCGGTCTCGTGCTCGTCGACATGTCGCCGGACTTCGCGCAGCGGGCCGTCGACCGGATCGCGCGGGCGCTCGAGGACGAGGAGCCGTTCGCGTCCCTCGACGAGGTGGTCGACCGCGCCGTCGAGGCCCGGGTCGGCGACGACCGGCAGGTGCTGCTCCGCGAGGCGCGGCACACCACCCGGCTCGGCGCGGACGGGCGGCTCGTGCGGCGGCACCACTTCCCGCACCTGCCCGCCGGCCGGACCGCCTCGGTGGGCCGCTTCGCCGACGCGTGGCCGGACCTCGAGGCGCTGGACGTCCCACTGCTGCTCGTCCGGGGGGACCGCGGCTACGTCTCCCCGAAACTGCACACCGGGTTCGTCGAGCGCCTGCCCGACGCCCGGGTCGTGACGGTCACGGCGCGGCACGCGGTGCAGAACCAGGCACCCCTCGAACTGGCCACGGCGATCCGGGCATGGGCCGGGGACCACGGATTGTTGCACTCCGTGGAGAAACCGTCCCCCGACGGTCCGGTTGATCGGTAGCCTCTTGCGAGCGCGACGCGACGACCGTCGCTCCCACGCGCCCGGAAGGAACCCACAACCCATGAGTCCGCTCCTCCCCCGCCTGGGTCGACGCGCAGCACGCGTCGCCCTCGCCAGCACGGCCGTCGCGGTCGTCTCGGCCCTCGCCCTGACCGGGTGCTCGGGATCGTCGAACGAACAGGGCGGCGCCGACGCGACCGTCCGGATCGGGCTCGTCCTCGAACCGACCAGCCTGGACATCCGCACGCAGTCCGGTGCCGCACTCGACCAGGTGCTCATCGACAACGTGTACCAGGGGCTCGTCGGCCGGGCGGCGGACGGCAGCGGTGCGATCCACGACGTGCTCGCGTCGAAGCACGAGGTCTCGTCCGACGGGCTCACCTACACGTTCACGCTCCGCGACGGGACGACGTTCCAGGACGGCAAGCCGGTCACCGCGGCCGACGTCGTGTGGTCGCTCCAGCAGGTCAAGGACAACGCGTCCTACGTCGACTCCGCGCAGCTCGCGAACGTCCGGTCGATCGCGTCGCCGTCGTCGGACCAGGTCGTCCTGACGCTGTCGAAGCCGGACTCCGACCTGCTCTGGAACCTGACCGGCCGCGCGGGACTCGTGCTCGAGCAGGCCGCGAAGAACGACCTGTCGGACTCCGCGAACGGCACCGGCCCGTACGAGGTGTCGAGCTGGAAGCAGGGCGACGCGCTCGTCTTCGCCCGGAACGCCGACTACTGGGGCACGAAGGCGAAGGTCGCCAAGGTCGAGTTCCGGTACATCACGGACGGGTCCGCGGCCGTGAACGCGATGGCCGCGGGCGACCTGGACGTGCAGACCTCGGTCGACGGCACGCTGAAGAGCCAGCTCGAGGGCAACGCCGACATCTCGCTGCACACCGGCAAGACGACCGACAAGTACACGCTCGCGTTCAACGACCGCAAGGCGCCCTTCACCGACGTCAAGGTCCGCAAGGCGATCCGGCAGGCGATCGACCCGAAGGCGCTCATCAAGGCGATCGGTGGGACCGGGGTGCCGCAGGGCGGGCCGATCCCGGAGCTCGACCCGGGCTACCAGGACCTGACCGACGTCGACGCGTACGACCCCGCGGCCGCGAAGCAGCTGCTCGCCGAGGCCGGCGCGAAGGACCTGAAGCTCACCCTGACCTACCCGAACATCTACGCGGCGACGATCGGCGACGTGCTGAAGTCGCAGCTCGCGGACGTCGGCATCACGCTGAGCGTCCAGCGCGTCGACTTCGCCACGTGGCTGTCGCAGGTGTTCGAGAAGCACGACTTCGACCTGTCGATGGTCAACCACGTCGAGTCGCGGGACTTCGGCAACTGGGCGAACCCGGACTACTACTTCGGGTACGACAACCCCGAGGTGCAGGCCCTGTACGCGCAGTCCGTCGCGGCGACCGACCAGGCCGACAAGACGAAGGCGCTCGAACAGGCGGCCCGGATCGTCAGCGAGGACGCCGCCGGCGAGTGGCTCTACACGGCGACGTCGGTCACCGCGGTCCGCAAGGGCGTGACGGGCGTGCCGTTCGACGGCACGAACTCCCGCCTGGACCTCGCGCAGCTGGCGGTGCGGTGACCGGGGTCGCCGCTGCCGGGCCCGTAGCATCGGACTCGTGACCCGGTTCCTCGTCGGGCGACTGCTGCTGCTCGTCGTCGGTCTGCTCGTGGCGAGCATCATCGTGTTCGCCGTGCTCCGGGTGCTCCCCGGCGACGTCGCGCAGGTCGTGGCCGGCACGCAGGCGTCCCCGGCGCAGGTCGAGCAGCTCCGGCAGCAGCTCGGCCTGGACCGGCCGGTCGTGGTGCAGTACGCCGACTGGATCGGCGGGCTGCTGCACGGCGACCTCGGCCGCTCGCTCGTCACCGGGGGCCAGGTCGCCCCCGAGCTGACCCAGAAGCTCGCGGTCACGCTGCCCCTCGCCGGGATGTCGCTCGCCGCGGCCCTGGTGCTCGGCGTGCCGCTCGGGGTGCTCGCCGCGGTGCTGCGGCGCCGCGCGGGCGGTGCCGTGATCGCGTTCGTCGCCCAGGCCGTCGCCGCGATCCCGATCGTCTGGGCGGGGCTGCTGCTCATCGCGCTGTTCGCCGTGACGCTCCGCTGGCTCCCGCCGCAGGGCTTCCCGCTCGACGGCTGGGGCGAGCCCGGGCGGGCGTTCTCGGCGCTCGTGCTCCCCGCGCTCACGATCGGCGCGGTCGAGGGCGCCGTGATCCTGCGGTTCACGCGCTCCGCCACGCTCGGGGTGCTCGACGCCGACCACGTCCGCACCGCCGCCGCGATCGGGCTCACCCGGACGCAGGCGCTCGTGCGGCACGGGCTGCCGTCCGTGGCGCTCACGGTGCTCGCGGTGCTCGGTGTGCAGATCGCCGGGCTGCTCGTCGGGGCCGTCGTCGTCGAGCAGCTGTTCTCGCTGCCCGGTGTCGGCCGGATGCTCGTCACCGACGTCGGCCGGCGGGACGTCACGAAGGTGCAGTCCGAGCTCCTCGTGCTCACCGGGCTCGTCCTGCTCGTCGGCTTCGCGGTCGACGTGCTGCACCGCGTGCTCGACCCCCGGCAACGCGAGGTGCACGAGTGATCCGCCGACTCGTCGCCCGGCCGACCGGGGTGTTCGCCGTCGTGGTCCTCGGCCTGCTCGTGGTCCTGGCCGCCGTGTCCCTCGTGTGGACGCCGCAGGACCCCTTCCGCACCGACCCGTTCCGGCAGTGGTCCGGGCCGAGCGCCGCGCACTGGTTCGGCACCGACGCCTCCGGACGGGACATCGCGAGCTACCTCCTCGCGGGCACGCGGACGACGGTGCTCGTCGCGGTGGGGTCCGGGGTCATCGCGAGCGTCGTCGGCATCGTGCTCACGGCGGTCGGCTCGCTCACCGCCCGGTGGGTACGCGAGGGCACGGCCGTCCTGCTCGACATCCTCGTGGCGTTCCCCACGCTGTTGACGGCGATGCTGCTCACCGCGGTGTTCGGCGGTTCGCTCGGCGTCGTGGTCGTGAGCGTCGGCCTGTCCTTCGGCGTGACGATCGCCCGCGTGGCCCGCGGCGAGATCCGCCGGATCGCGCGCAGCGACTACGTCGTCGCGGCACGGGCGTCCGGCGTGGGACCGCTCGGGGTGCTCACCCGTCACCTCGTGCCGAACGCGACGCCGCTGTTCACCGTGCAGCTCTCGCTCGCGATGGCGACCGCGGTCCTGGCCGAGGCCGGGTTGTCGTACCTGGGCTACGGCGCCGGCTCGGACACCGCGTCGTGGGGCAGCATGCTCGCCGACCTGCAGACCTACGTGGGCGTCCACCCGTGGAGCGCCGCGTGGCCGGGAGCCGCGATCGCCCTCGTGGTCGCCGCGCTCTCGCTGCTCGGCGACGCGGTGCGGGACGCGACCGACCCGCGGCTGACGACGGGCGACCGGGCGTCCGACCCGACCACGACCTCGCCGACGACCCCGGGGGTGACCGCGTGACGGACGCACACGACCGCCTGCCCGACGCACACACGCACGGGCCCGACGCGCACGAGCAGGGCCCGACCGGACCCGACCGCGGGCCGGACCCGCGCGCCGGACTCGAGGTCTCGGGTCTCTCGGTGCGCATCGCGGGGCGGACGGTCCTGGACCGTGTGTCGTTCACCGTGCCTCCCGGCCGTCGCGTCGGCGTGATCGGCGCGTCCGGATCCGGGAAGTCGATGACCTCGCTCGCCCTGATGGGGCTGGAGCCCACCGGTGCGCAGGTGACCGGCAGCATCCGCCTGGACGGGCGGGAGCTCGTCGGCCTGCCCGACCGCGAGCGGGCGAAGCACCGCGGCGCGGACCTGGGCATGGTGTTCCAGGAACCGGGCACGGCGCTCGACCCGCTCCGACGGGTCGGCGCCCAGGTCGCGGAGCCCCTCCGGCTGCACCGCGGCCTGGACCGTCGTGCCGCGCGGACCGCCGCCGTCGCACTGGCCGACGCGGTGGGTCTGCCGGACCCGGCGTCGCTCCTGCGGCAGTACCCGCACCAGCTGTCCGGCGGGCAGCGGCAGCGCATCTGCATCGCGATGGCGATGGCCGGGTCGCCCGCCTACCTGATCGCCGACGAGCCGACCACGGCGCTCGACGTCACGACCGAGGCCCGGATCCTCGAACTGTTCGAGCGGCTGTCCTCGGCACGCGGCACCGGGATGCTGTTCGTGACGCACGACCTCGCCGTGCTCGCGCGCATCGCCGACACCGCCGTCGTGCTGCACGAGGGGCGCGTCGTCGAGCAGGGGCCGGTCCGCACCCTGCTCGAGGCACCGCAGCACCCCGCCACGACGGCACTCGTCGAGGCCGCCCGCGCCACCGCCAGGAGGACCCCGTGACCACGCCCTCCACCGCGCCGCAGCCGGACACCCTGCCCGTCCTCGCCGGGACCGGGCTGCACCGCACGTACCGGCTCCCCCGCCGTGGGCCGTTCGAGCCCGGCCCGGTCCGCACCGCCGTCGACGGGATCGACCTGACGGTCGCTCCCGGCGCCCGGCTCGGGATCGTCGGCGAGTCCGGGTCCGGCAAGTCCACCCTGGTGCGGCTGCTCGCCGGCCTGGAGGCGCCTTCCGCCGGCACCGTGACCGCCTCCGGTCGTCCCGTGGTCGCGTCCGCCTCCGCTGCCGCGATGCGGTGGTTCCGTCGCGAGACGGGCGTCGTGTTCCAGGACCCCTACGCGTCGCTCGACCCGCGGATGCGCGTGGGCACGATCATCGCCGAGCCGCTCCGGGCACTGCGGGTCCCCGGCGACCACCGGGAGCTGGTGCGGCGGGTCCTCGAGCGGGTCGACCTGCCGGCGGACGCCGTGGACCGTTACCCGCACGAGTTCTCCGGCGGGCAGCGGCAGCGGATCGCGATCGCCCGGGCGGTGGTGCACGAGCCACGGATCCTGTTCGGGGACGAGCCGATGAGCGCCCTCGACGTGGTGGTCCGCGCGCGCGTGATCGACCTGTTCCGCTCGCTCGCGGACGACCTCGGGCTGACGCTCGTCCTCGTGTCGCACGACATCGGGGTGGTGCAGCGGCTGTGCGACACCGTGGCGGTGCTGTACGAGGGACGGATCGTCGAGCACGGCCCGGTCGCGCTGCTGGACGACCCGCAGCACGACGTCACGCGGGCGCTGGTGGCGGCGGCGCCGACGCTGCCGTAGGCCGTGCGGGCGGGCGGGCGCGCCTCACCAGCACGCGGGGTGCCGCCGCTGCCACCGCAGACGTCGCTCGAGCTGTGCCCCGAGCGCGAGCAACGTGCGCTCTCCGCCGGGTCGGCCGATCAGCTGCACGCCCATCGGCAGACCCTCGCCGTCCGGGTGGCCCGCACCGGTGACCCCGACGGGCAGCGTGATCGCGGGCAGTCCGGCGACGTTCACCATCGAGGTCCACGGGGAGTACGCGCACTGGCGGCGGAAGTCCTC
The DNA here is from genome assembly GCF_003349855.1 of Curtobacterium sp. AG1037. Lineage (NCBI taxonomy): Bacteria > Bacillati > Actinomycetota > Actinomycetes > Micrococcales > Microbacteriaceae > Curtobacterium > Curtobacterium sp. AG1037. Next base: position 233,827 of record NZ_QQAO01000004.1, read on the forward strand.
GTCCGGGTCGTCGCCGTACCAGCCGAGGGGTCGTGGCGGCAGCGCCAACGTCGGGGTGAGCACGGCGTCGAAGGGCTCGAACGCCCGGATCAGCGCCATCGAGAACGCGTCGAGGGCCGTCATCGCGTCGAGCACCTGCGTCGCGGTGAGTCGCCGGCCGCGCTCGACGAGCCACCCGACGAGCGGGGTCAGCGCGGTGAGGTCGATGCCGGGGACCCGGGGCAGCCCCGCGGCGCTCGACTCCCACGCCACCCGGAAGGCGTCGGCGTAGGGCACCCGGGGCAACGAGACGTCCTCGACCCCGTGCCCGACCTCGCCGAGCACCCGGACGGCGGTGGCCACGGCCTCGCGGGCGGCGGGGTCGACCACCACGTCGACGGTGTCGTCCCACGGGGAGCCGTCGAGCAGCCCGACGACGAAGCGCCCCTCGCCCCGGACCGCCGCGGCGGTGAAGGGGCCGTCGCCGACGTCGGGCGTGACGAGCGCGTACGGCCTCGGTTCGTCGAGCCCGGTCGGCCGGACGAGGGCGTCGAGGAACATGCCGGCGTCCGCGACGTTCCGGGTGATCGGCCCGGCGACGCTCAGGCCGCCGAGGCCCGACCGTCCGGGCATGGACGGCACCCGGCCCCGGCTCGGCTTGAGTCCGACGAGCCCGGTCGCCGCCGCGGGGATGCGCACCGATCCCCCGCCGTCGGTCCCCACGGCCGCCGGGAGCAGTCCCGCCGCGACCGCGACCGCGGCACCGCTCGACGACCCGCCGGGAGCCCGGGAGGTGTCCCAGGGGTTGACGGTGGTGCCGAGTCGGGTCTCGGAGGACGACGACATCCCGAACTCGGGCGTCGTCGTCTTGCCGAGGCTCACGGTGCCGGCCGCGGCGAGCGCTGCGACGAGCGGGTGGTCGGCGGCTGCGGGTGCCGCGGGCAGGGCGACGGATCCGCTGCGGGTGACGACGCCCGTGCGGTCGTACAGGTCCTTGTCGCCGTGCGGGAGTCCCCAGAGCGGTCGGGAGGTCGGCACGTCGGTCCCGGGCTGCGCGGTGGTCCCGAGCTGCGCGGCGCGGCTCCGGGCCTCGTCCGCGGTGACGGTGACGAACGCGCCGAGCTCCGGGTCGAGCCGAGCGATGCGGTCGAGGTAGTGCTCGGTGACCTCGAGCGCGGTGGTCTCGCCCCGTCGGATCCAGTCCCAGAGTTCCTGCGCGGTGAGGTGGTGGAGTTCGAACACGGTCCCTGAGCCTAGGCGGCGGTGTCCGCGGCCAGGTGTGCGGCGAGCACGTCCCGGACCGTCGTCCAGCGGTGCGGGCCGTAGCGGTCGTTCCGGACGTGGTGGAGGGTGGCCTCGCCGCTGAACATGCTGACGAAGTACTGCATCCCCTGCCAGGCGGGGAACGGCTCGTCGTCCGGGGCGCTCGAGACGCGTCGGCCGATCCGCGCCATGGCCGACAGCGTGCTCGCGGTGCCCGCCCACTGCGTGCGGAAGTGCGTGCCGGTGAGCTGCGAGAGCGTGTCCGCGACGCTCCGGGCGGTCACCCGGTCGCCGGCGACCTCGACGACCCGCGGGGCGTCCGGGTCGAGTGCGGCGAGCGCCGTCACCCGCGCGGTGTCGTCCTTCGTGGTGAAGTCGAGCACCTGGTCGGCGGAGGACCAGTACAGCACCCGGCGGCGGTCGAACAGGATCATGGGTGCCTGGCCGGTGAGCATGTCGGTGAAGGCGCCGTTCAGCACCGAGGTCGCGCGGACCGGTGCGGCGTCGAGCACGGCGGTGAACTCGCGGCGGAGCTCGAAGTTGCGGTTGGTGCCCGGGGTGATCGAGCGGTAGTCGGCGGAGTAGTCGGACGGCAGGAACCGCGGCACCCCGGCGTCCACGGCGGCGCGGAGCAGGGCGGACTGGGCGTCGACGATGACCGAGCGGGTCCCGCTCACCGCGGAGACGACGACGTCGACCCCGTCGAGGGCGCGGACGAGGGCGTCGTGGTCGTCGTAGGCGGCGGAGACGAGGCGCACGCGGTCCGGCGCCCCGAAGGCACTCGCGGCACCGGTCGACCCGGCCGCCCCGCCCGACCGGCTGAGCGCCCGGACGAGCACGGGTCCCCGGTTGGCACCCGTGCCACCGACAGGGGACCGGTCGTCGAGCAGGGCGTGGACGATGCGCGTGCCGAGGTCGCCGGTGGCGCCCGCGACGAGGACGGTGGTGGTCATGCCCCGACGCTACGCACCCTCGCCCGGGTCGGCTCCGGCTTGCACCCTTCGGAGGAACTCCCGGTGGTGCGTCCCTCCGCCGGTCGTCGCGGGGACGGCGGATTCCTAGCGTCGAAGCCATGCCTCCACACACGAAGACCGACGAACACACGAACACGGGGAAGCACGCACCCCGGACGAACCTCGCGGCGCGACACCCCATCGCGACCTTCGCGGTCCTGGCGCTCGGCCTGAGCTGGCTCGCCTGGATCCCGTACATCCTCAGCCCGCACGGGCTCGGCGTCTGGGACGTCCACTTCCCGGAGTTGCTCGGCACGGCGCAGTTCACCGGCATCCTCCCCGGGGCGCTCCTCGGTCCGCTCGGCAGCGCGTTCCTCGTCACGGCCCTCGCCGACGGGCGCCCGGGTCTCCTGCGCTGGGTCGGGCGGCTGTGGTGCTGGCGGGTCCCGTGGCGCTGGTACGCGCTGGCGCTCGTCGGCGTCCCGCTGCTGGTGGTCCTGACCGGGCTGCCGTTCTCCGGCGGGCAGGTGCAGGCCCCCACGGCGCTCGCGCTCGTCGCGCTCGTGCCCGGGCTGGTCGTGCAGCTGTTCACCACCGGTCTGTCGGAGGAGCCGGGTTGGCGCGACTTCGCCCTGCCCCGGCTGCAGGAGCGGTTCGGTCCCCTCGGTGCCGTCGCGGTGCTCGGTCCGCTCTGGGCGCTCTGGCACATGCCGCTGTACCTGTCCGACTGGGGCGGGTGGCCGGACGCGCACTGGTCGGAACCGCTCGTGTTCGCGCTCTTCACGATCACCTTCAACGTCGTGATGACCTGGGTCTTCAACCGCACCGGCGAGAGCCTGCCGGTCGCGCTGCTCCTGCACGTCGGTGTGAACAACACCATCTCGACGCTGTGGGCGGACATGTACCCGGGGATGACGGCCGGCACGATGATGCACGGTCTCGCGATCGTCTCCACGGTCGCGGCGGTCGTCCTGCTCGTCGCCACCCGCGGGCGGCTCGGCTACCCGGGTGCGCGCGGTGACCGGCCGGGAGGCACGCCCTCCACCACGACGTCGGCGCACGTCGTCCTCGTAGGATCGGACGATGGCACCCGCTGAGTCCCGCGTCGGCCGCACCGAGGTGCTGGTCGCGCTCGGCACCGCGGTCGTCGCGCTCGGCCTGCTGCTCGGCCTCCCGCCGCTGGACGCCGCCGACCCCGAGACCCTCGCAGCGCCCGTCGTCGCTCCCGCGGTCGGCAGCCTGCCGTGGTCGCTCCTGGCGCTCGGGCTGCTCGTGCAGTCCGCCGCGCTCCTGGCCGTGCGTCGGTTCCCCCGGACGGTGCTCGTCGCGGTCGCCGCGGTCCCGGTGCCGATCGCCGTGGCCGTCCCGGCGGTCGTCGACCTGTTCGGGCTGACGGCGCTCCCGGTCCTCGTCGCGGTGGTCGTCGTCGCCCTGCGCGCGCCCCTGGTCCGGACCTGGCCCGCGCTCGTCGTCACCGCCCTGCTCGTCGCCGTCGGCACGGGGTGGCACCGGGCGATCGTCAGCGGAGCGTTCCGCGGCGGGCAGGTCGTCCGGGCGTTGCTCGACGCGTCGGGGCAGGGCGTCCTGCAGGCCCTCGGCGCGGTCGGGCTCCCCCTGGTCGTCGCGCTCGTCGTCCGCTCCCGCCGGGAGGTCCGCGCCGCCCGGGTCGCCGAGGCCGACGCACGCTCGGCGGAGGCGGACGCTCGCGCCGCCGAGGCCTCGGCGTCGGTCCGCGAGCAGGACGCCCGGGTCGACGCCGCGGTGTCCCGCGAGCGTGCTGCCATGGCCCGCGAGCTGCACGACATCGCCGCGCACCACCTGTCCGGCATCGCCCTCATGTCGGCCGTCATCGACCGGCAGATCGACGTCGACCCGCCCGCCGCGCACGAGGGGGTGCGGCAGGTGCGGGAGCAGAGCACCGCCGTGCTCGAGGACCTGCGTCGCCTCGTCGGGCTCCTGCGCGACGACTCCCCCGCCGAACGCACGGTCGAGACCGTCGCCGGCGTCGTCGACCTGGTCGAACGCGCGCGGCTCCGGTCGGACGTCCGGCTCGAGGTGCTGCCGGGCGATCGTCCCCTGGCGGACGGCGTCGGTCCGCTCGCGCAGCTCGTCACCTACCGGACCGTGCAGGAGGCGCTGTCGAATGCAGCCGTGCACGCGGCCGGGTCGATGGTCACGGTGACCGTCGACGACCGCGACGACGAACGCCTCCGGGTCCGTGTCGAGAACTCGGTTCCCACCGCACCGTCGTCCGGGAGCACGGCAGCGGGTGGGAACGGACTGCGTGGCATGCGTGAGCGGGCGGACCTGGTGGGGGCGCGCCTCCAGGCCGGGCCGACCGACGGCGGCGGCTGGGTGGTGACCCTCGAGCTGAGCCGCGAGCAGCCCGAGGCGGCGTCGTGATCCGGGTGCTCGTGGCGGACGACCAGCCGCTCGTCCGCGCCGGCGTGTCCGCGCTGCTCGCGGCCGAGCCGGACGTCGACGTGGTGGCGGTCGCGGCCGACGGCGGCGAGGCGCTCGCCCTCGCGCGGTCGACGCGGCCGGACGTGGCGGTGCTCGACGTCCGGATGCCGGTGCGGAACGGGATCGAGGTCGCCCGGGAGCTCTGCGCTCCGGACGCGGACCCCGCGGTGCCGGTGTTGGTGCTGACGACGTTCGACCTCGACGACCTGGTGTTCGGGGCGCTCGAGGCCGGCGCGTCGGGGTTCCTGCTCAAGGACGCCGAGCCCGACGTCATCGTCGGCGCCGTCCGGCAGGTCGCGGCGGGCAACGGCACCATCGACCATTCCCTGACCCGGCGGGTCCTGCGGGAGTTCGTGTCCCGGCGCAGCCTGCAGCCCGTGACCGGGGACCGCGCCAGCGAGGTCCTGACCGCCCGCGAGCGCGACGTGTTGCTGCTCCTGGCGCAGGGGATGTCGAACGAGGAGATCGCGGCGGCCCTGGTCGTCGAGGTCTCCACCGTGAAGTCGCACCTGGCGCGGATGCTCCCGAAGCTCGGGGTCCGGTCGCGCCTGCAGGCCGTGGTGTGGGCGTACCAGAACCGGGTCGTGGCGGTCCCCGAGGGGTAGCGCGCGCTGCCGCTCCGCGCGTCGGAGGCCGATCCGCTCGTAGGAGGGTGAATCGCTCGTAGGAGGCCGTTCCTTCCGGCACCCCACGCGCGGATCGGCATCCCATGTCACGCGCGATGGGCAGGAACGCTTGCCCAGACTGCTCGCGAGACGCGGTCGAGGAGACGGGAGGCTCGGGCCTCAGCCAGTGCAGTACGCCAGGACCGCCTGCTGCACCGGGAGCAGGGCCCGCTTCGCCCCGTACCCGACGAAGGCTCCGGTGGTCAGCGCGTCCGCGTCGAGCTCCCGCCCGCGGACGAACGGCGGGCACGGTGCGAACCGCACGCCCGACGGCGCCCACGACAGGACCTCGGCGGTGACCCGGTACGGGGCCAGGGCCTCGGCGTGCGCTCCGGGCCCGTCGGTGACGACCACGTCCGCGTCGGCGACGGCAGCGCGGAGGTCGTCCGTCCACGCGGTGTCCGGGGTCGCCAGCTGCGACGGGCAGCACTGCACGAGGTCGAACCCGAACAGTCGAGACGCCTCGGCCCACGCCCGAGCGATGTTCCCGTCGCCACCGACGAACCGGACGCGGAGCGCTTCGACCCCGGACCCGCCGGTGAGTGCCCAGAGGTCGCCGAGCACCTCGCACGGGTGGTTCTCGGCCGTCATCGCGTTCACGACCGGGACGGCGTCCGTCGCGACGAGTGCCTCGAGCACCGGGAGCCTCGGGTGCCGCACGACGAGCACGTCCACGAACTGCGCGAGGTACCCCGCGACGTCCTCGAGCGCCTCGTCCTTGTCCAACGACTCCGGCGGGAACACGACGGGCTGCAGTCCGGCGAGGGCCGCGCCGCGTTCGAACGACACCCGGGTGCGCAGACTCGTCGGCGGGAAGAACATCGCTGTCGCGCCCCGCAGGGCCGGCCCCGCACCGCGCGCGTACTCGCCGGCGAGGGCGAAGACGGCTGCGGCGTCGTCGAGGGTCCAGTCGTCGAGGCGGATCAGGTGGCGCACCACCCCACGCTACGGGCGGGACCGCCTGACGGACGGGAGGCGCGTGGCGGGGCCGACCCGAGCCTCCCGTCCGGTGGGTGGTGCGTCGCGGACGCGGCGCGCGTCCGTGGGACCATGTCCGGATGACCGCCACGCTCGTCGCCAAGGACCTCGCCGGCGGCCACGCCGCACGCACGCTCTTCGAGGGCCTCGACCTCACGGTGGCCCCTGGTGACGTCATCGGGTTGGTCGGGGTGAACGGCGCCGGGAAGTCGACGCTCCTGCGGCTGCTCGCGGGTGTCGACGAGCCACTCGCCGGCACCGTGTCGACGAACCCACCCGACGCGTTCGTCGGGTGGCTGCCCCAGGAGCACGAGCGCGTCCCCGGCGAGACGGTCGCCGCGTACGTGGCCCGTCGGACCGGGTGCGCCCAGGCCATCGCGGCGATGGACACCGCCGCCGAGGCCCTCGGCGCGCCGGACGCCGACGACGCCGTCGCGGACCGCTACAGCGCGGCGCTCGAGCACTGGCTCGCCGCGGGCGCCGCGGACCTGGACGAGCGCCTGCCCGTCGTCCTCGCCGAGCTCGGGCTCGACGTGGGCGCCGAGGACGCCGGGGTCGGCCCGGACTCCCCGATGACCGCGTTGTCCGGCGGGCAGGCAGCGCGCGTCGGACTGGCGGCGCTGCTGCTCTCCCGGTTCGACGTGGTGCTCCTCGACGAGCCGACGAACGACCTCGACCTGGACGGCCTCGAGCGGCTCGAGCAGTTCGTCCGGGGCCTCCGCGGCGGTGCCGTCCTGGTCAGTCACGACCGCGAGTTCCTCGCCCGCTCGGTCACCGCGGTGCTCGAACTCGACCTCGCACAGTCGTCGCACCGGCTGTTCGGCGGCGGGTACGACTCGTTCCTCGAGGAGCGCGAGATCGCCCGGCAGCACAAGCGCGACGCGTACGACGAGTACGCGGCGACGAAGGCCGACCTGGTGTCCCGCGCCCGCACCCAGCGGGAGTGGTCGAGCCAGGGCGTCCGGAACGCGATGAAGAAGAACCCGGACCACGACAAGATCCGTCGGAAGGCGGCGAGCGAGTCGAGCGAGAAGCAGGCGCAGAAGGTCCGGCAGATGGAGTCCCGGATCGCACGCCTGGACGAGGTCGAGGAGCCCCGCAAGGAGTGGCAGCTCGCGTTCACGATCGGGAGCGCCCCGCGGTCGTCCGCCGTCGTCGCGACGCTGTCCGACGCCCGCTACGAGCGCGGCGGGTTCACCCTCGGGCCCGTCTCGCTGCAGGTCTCCGGCGGAGACCGCATCGGCATCACCGGACCGAACGGCGCCGGCAAGTCGACGCTCCTCGCGGCGCTGCTCGGACGGATCGAGCCGATCTCGGGGAACGCCTCGATGGGGTCGAACGTCGCGGTCGGCGAGGTCGACCAGGCCCGCGCGGCCTTCACGGGCGACGAGCCCCTCGCCGCGGCGTTCGAGGCCCTCGTCCCGGAGATGACCACGGCCGACGTCCGGACCCTGCTCGCCAAGTTCGGGCTGAAGGCCGACCACGTCGGTCGACCGGCGGCGCAGCTCTCCCCCGGCGAACGGACCCGCGCCGGGCTGGCGCTGCTGCAGGCCCGCGGGGTGAACGTCCTCGTGCTCGACGAGCCGACGAACCACCTCGACCTGCCGGCCATCGAGCAGCTCGAGCAGGCACTCGAGGGCTACGACGGCACCCTCCTGCTCGTCACGCACGACCGCCGGATGCTCGACACGGTCCGGCTCGACCGGCAGTGGCGGGTCGAGGACGGGCGGGTCACCGAGCGCTGATCCGGGTGCGGCAACGGGACGGCACCCTTGCGCTGCCCGCGCCGACCCCTCCAGGATGTTGACGTTGACACAGCCGTCAGCACCGGGTCGACACAGGGGTCGACGACGACAGCCGAGGAGGCGGGATCGATGGGGATCCGAGCAACACGACAGGGGAACGGGCGACGCACACTCGCCTGGGCGATCGCGGCAGCGCTGGCCGTCGGCGGACTGGGCGGTGCCCCGGCCCTCGCCGCGGCGGCACCGGCCGCGGCAGCGACGACCGCGGCAGCGACGACAGCAGCGCCGGCCTTCCACCCGGGACAACCGTGGAACGACGACCAGGGACAGCCGATCCAGGGGCACGGCGGCCAGGTCGTCACCGCGCAGGACAGCGACGGCAAGCCGATCTACTACTGGTACGGCGAGGACCGCACGAACGGGTACAGCGACACCCCGGGCGTGCACGTCTACTCGTCGCGCGACCTGTACGACTGGCACGACGAGGGCCTCGCCCTCCGCACGATGACGAGCCGCGCCGACTTCGCCGACCCGTACTTCGCCGCGCTGTACGGCGGGTACGACCAGGCGCAGCAGGACGCCGTCTACCGCGACCTTGGCGTCACGGCGGAGAGCACGACCCGTCCGGGTGCGATCCTCGAGCGGCCGAAGGTGATCCACAACGCGAAGACCGGCAAGTGGGTCATGTGGGTGCACGCCGACGGCCCCACGGCCACCTCCGACGCGCAGTACGCCAAGGCCACCGCGGGCGTCGCCGTCGCCGACTCCCCCACGGGACCGTTCCGCTACGTCGACTCGTACCGGCTCGACCGGGTCCCGGCGAGCGACCCCACCAACCAGCACCCGAGCGACCCGGGCATGGCCCGCGACATGAACCTCTTCGTGGACGACGACGGCACCGCGTACATCGTCTACGCCAGCGAGGAGAACCTGACGCTCTACATCTCGAAGCTCGACGCCGACTACACGAACCTGTCGGCGGACCCTGCCACGGCCGTCGAGGGCGTCGACTTCCGCCGACCGCAGCCCTGGATCGGCGGGCAGCGGGAGGCCCCGGCCCTCACCAAGGTCGGCGGGACGTACTACCTCGTGACCTCCGGCGCGACCGGGTGGGCCCCGAACGCGGCCGCGTACGCCACCGCGACGGACCTGCTCGGGACCTGGACGGCGCACGGCAACCCGGCCACCGGCACGAACGCCGACACCACGTGCAACTCGCAGAGCACGTCGCTGCTCAACCTCGGCGACGGTCGGGTCGTGTACCTCGGCGACCGGTGGAACAACGCCGCCGACCTGCGGACCGCGCCGTCGGTCTGGCTCCCGGTGACCTTCGGCGAGGGCGGCGCGATGTCGTTCTCGTGCGACACGACCAGCTGGACGCTCGACGACCTGCACCCGTCCACGCCCTGGACCGTCACCACGGCGATGCCCGGGCAGGCCACGCTCTCGTCGAGCACGAAGGCACTCCCGCGCACCGTGCAGGTCCGCGAGGGGTCCACGACCCGGTCGCACCGCGTCACGTGGGCAGCGGACGCACTCGCCACGGCCGGTGAGCGGACCGTGACCGGCACGCTCGACGACGGCCGGACCTTCACCCGCACCGTGACGGTGCTCCCCGCGAAGCTGTCCTACTTCGTCGACGCCGGCGGCCAGGGCACCGCCGACCACACCGCGGACCTCGCGCTCCTGCGGCAGCGCGGCGACCGGCTGCTCAACTCCGTCGACGACCAGCGCTTCGGGGCCGACCCGTCGACCGGCGACCACTGGGGCTACCTCGGCACCACGGGCGGGACGAACGGCACCTCGGGCGGGACGATCACGAGCACCGTCCGCTGGCAGGCCGACGCGACCGACCTGGAGTACGTGCTCACCGGTCTGCAGTCCGGCAAGCAGCGCGTCGACGTCGGCTTCTGGGACCCGTGGACCAAGAGCGCGCCCGGTCGCGCTGCCGCGGTGTCGGTCAACGGGAAGACCGTCGCGACCGCGCAGCCGATCGACGGCACCTTCCGGACGCTGTCGGCCGAGGTGACCGTCGGCAAGGACGGCGTCGTCGACCTCCGGGTCTCGCCCGCGACGAAGTACGGCATCCAGCTCAGCTGGGTGATGGTCTCGAAGGGCTGACCCGCCGTCGAGGGGGCGCGCCGCGCCGAGCGGCGTGCCCTCCCGGCCCGGATCTGGTGGACTGGTGCCGGGGAGGACACCATGCAGCGCAGGACCTGGGGCATCGCACTCGCAGCCGTCGGGGTGGTCGCCGTTGCGGGCACCGTCGTCGGGGTCGTCGCGGCGGGGTCGGCGCCCGAACCGGCGGCCACCCGCGCGGCAGCGCCGCGCTCGGTCTCGCCGACCCCGTCGCCGACGCCGAGCGCCACGCCCCTGGCCGCGGTCCCGCCGGCACCGTCGGCCGAGCAGCTCGCCGCCCTGCCCCTGGCCTTCCACGACGCGGTCGTCCCGCAGCTCCTCGACGGCACGCACGTCCACCCCGAGAACCAGTGGACGATCGCCGTGCCGAACGCGGCACTCGTCGCGCTCTACGCCGAGCCGTCGGCGTCGGCAGCCCCGATCGCGACGCTCGCGTCCACGGTCTCGACGATCGACACCCCGGCGGCCACGGCCGTCTGGGGCCGGAGCCCCGGGCAGGACGGCGGCATGGTCCTCGTCTCCACCCCGGCGCGGAACCGCACCCCCGGCGACGGCGGTGACCCGACGGCGCCGAGCGCCACCTTCGCCTGGGCGCGCGCCGCCGACTTCACGCTCACGTCCGCGGACCGGATGATCCAGGTGGACGTCGCCGCGTCGACGGTCTCGGTCGTGGGCCGGGACGGGGCGGTCAGCGCGACCGAGGCCGCCCGGCTCGGCACGCCGGACGACCCGACCCCCACCGCGACGGCGACGTACGTCGAGGCCGCGTACGTCGACGCCCGCGTGACGTACACGCAGGGCAACCCGATCATCCTGACCGGGGCGCACTCGTCGCGGATCCCCCAGTACGGCGGCAACGCGGCCCTGACCGCGCTGCACTACTACCCGGACCCGACCGGCAGCTCGCACGGCTGCGTCCGGATCTCCGCCGAGATGACGAAGACCCTCGCGCAGCTGCCGGTCGGCACCGCGATCCAGTTCACCTGACCGCGGACGTCGGCCGACGCCTCAGCCGACCGGCGACAACCCGAGCCGCTCGAGCACCTCGGCGCTCTCCTCCTCCGGCGTCCGGTCCGCGGCGATCGTCACGTGCGCCTCGTCCGCCTGCGGGAGCTCGAGCGTGGCCAGCTGCGACGCCAGCAGCGACGTCGGCATGAAGTGCCCAGACCGCGCGGACATCCGGTCGGCGATGAGCGCGCCGTCGCCCGCGACGTGCACGAAGACGACCCCGGGGGCGCGGAGCACGTCGCGGTACGAGCGCTTCAGCGCGGAGCAGGTCACCACGCCCGGACGTCCGTCGTCCAGGTGCGTCCGGATCCACCCGGCGACGACGTCGAGCCAGGGCCAGCGGTCCTCGTCGGTGAGCGGGGTACCGGCCTGCATCTTGTCGACGTTCGCCTGCGGGTGCATCTCGTCGCCCTCGGCGAAGTCCCACCCCAGGCGCCGGGCGACCATCGCCGCGACCGTGGACTTCCCGGACCCGGAGACGCCCATCACGACGAGGACGCGCGCGTCGACCCCACCCTCGGCGGTCACAGGAACACCCCCGCGAGGAGCACGCCGCCCAGGCCGAGCACCGAGATGAGGCACTCGAGCACGGTCCACGTCTTGAACGTCTGCCCCACGGTCGTGCCGAGGTAGCCCTTCACGAGCCAGAACCCGGCGTCGTTCACGTGCGACAGGAACACCGACCCCGCACCGATGGCGAGGACGAGCAGCGACGTCTCCGGCGTCGACAGCCCCTCGGCGATCGGCGCCATGATCCCGGCGGCCGTCACGGTCGCGACCGTCGCCGACCCGGTGGCGACGCGCACGAGGGCGGACACCACCCACGCCACGAGCAGCACCGAGATGCCGGACTCCTGCACGGCGTCCGCGATCACCCCGCCGATCCCCGTGTCGATGAGCACCTGCTTGAAGCCGCCGCCGGCACCGACGATGAGCAGCACACCGGCGATCGGGGGCAGCGCGTCCTCGAGGGACTTCGCGACCGCGGCCCGGTCCATGCCGCCGCCGATCGCGAAGAACACCATCGCGAAGACGGCGGCGATGCCGATCGCGATCACCGGCGACCCGAGGAAGTCGAGCAGCGACACCCAGCCGCCGGCGGCGTCGGGGGCGACGGCCTCGCGGACGGCCTGGGCGAGCATGAGCACCACCGGCAGCAGGATGCCGACCAGGGCGACCGTGAAGGACGGGCTCCGCGGCTCGCTGATCACGCGGGTGAAGTCGCTCTTGCCGTTCGGCAGGGACGCCGTGTCCTGCGTGGCGGGGCCGCGCCGTGCCTCCCGTCCGGCCTGCGCGGGGTCCGCCGGACCGGAGCCGGTCGACGCGGCCGCACCACGCGACGAGAACATGTCGGGCGCGGGGATGTCGACCCAGCGCGCCGCGAAGCGGGCGAAGACCGGACCGGCGAGGACGATGACGGGGATCGCGAGCACGATGCCGAAGGCCAGGGTGGTGCCGAGGTTCGCGCCGACCGTCGACACGGCGACGAGCGGTCCGGGGTGCGGCGGCACGAAGGCGTGCATGGTCGACAGGCCGACGAGGGCCGGGACCGCGATCTTCATGATCGGGACGCCGCTGCGCTTCGCGACGAGGACGATGATCGGGATGAGGAGCACGAGGCCCACCTCGAAGAACATCGGCAGTCCGATGAGCGCCCCGATCAGGGCCATCGTCCACGGCAGCGCGGCCTTCGATGACCGTCGCACGAGGGTGTCGACGACCCGGTCGGCAGCGCCGGAGTCGACGAGCATGCGGCCGAACATCGCCCCGAGGCCGACGAGGATGCCGACGCTCGTCATCGTCGCGCCGAAGCCGTTGCCGAAGCTCGTCACGGCCTTGTCCGGGGCGAGCCCGGCACCGATCCCGACGCCGAGGGCACCGATCACGAGCGCGATGAACGGGTGGACCTTGAGCCACGTGATGAGGACGATGATGACGACGATGCCGACCACCGCCGCCGCGACGAGCTGGCCGACCGGCCCCGACGGGTCGACGGCGGGCGCGCTGCCGCCCTCGGCCGCCAGGACGGTGAGTCCGTGCAGCGTTCCGGACGTGGGTGCGTGAGGCATCTGTGCCCCCTTCCTGGGCCGCCGCCTCGCGGCCCCGTCGCCTTCGTGTGTGCACCGCCCGTGACCGGTCGGCCGGGTCGTCGGCCGGCGGTCCGCGCAGGGCGCGACCGGACACGCGGTGGTCCGGTCCAATAATCTGATTAATCAGATCATACGACGAAGCGCCGCGTGCCGTGCGCCCTGCCCGGCAGTCTGCCGCTTCGATGAACAGGACGGACCCAGCCGGACGGGCCGCTACCGGCAACGCACGACCAGCACGACCGCACGTCAGACACGTGCGGCAGGACCTGCACGACCAGCACGACCAGCACCACCAGCACCACCAGCACGGAGGAACGATGACCACCGCCCGCGGGCTCCACGCCCAGGTGCTCGAGACGCTCGGGCAGCAGATCGTCGACGGACTGCTCCGTCCGGGCACGGTCGTCCGCCCCGAAGCCGTCGTCGAGGAGTACGGCGTGTCCCGGTCCGTCGTCCGCGAGGCCCTCCGCGTCCTGCAGTCCCTCGGGCTCGTCGAGCCCCGGCAGCGGGTCGGCACACTCGTCCGGCCCGCGTCCTCGTGGGAGCTCCTCGCCCCGACCGTCATCCGGTGGCGCGGCGCCTCCCCCGCGTACTTCGCGCAGCAGCGGGAGCTCCTCGAGCTCCGGCTCGGCGTCGAACCCGTCGCCGCCGCCCTGGCCGCCACGAACGTCGGCACCGACGCCACCGACGGCACCGACCGCACCGCCGCCGTCCTCGCCGCCGCGACCGACATGGCCGCCGCCTGCGACCGCGACGACTCCCGCGCCTACCTCGAGGCCGACGTCCGCTTCCACCGCGCCCTCCTCGCGGCGTCCGGCAACGCGGTCTTCGCCCACTTCGCCGGCACCGTCGAGGCCCTGCTCCGCACCCGCACCTCCGAGTCGCGCGACACCATCACCCGCTGGACCCACGACGCCGCCGCTCGCCACGTGGCGGTCGCGCGCGCGGTCGTCGACGGCGACGCGGACGCCGCGTCCTCCGCCGCGACGGCGCTCCTGCGCGTCACGCGGGACGAGTTCATCGCCGAGGCACCGGCCCCCTGACGGGCGCGCGGCGCGTCGGTACCCGGCGGAACCGGGCATCCCTGACGTTCCCGGAGCACCGGGTACGCCCGGAACGACCAGCCATCGCGCGCGACCGGGGGGAAGGGCGGACGGGAGGATCGTGCGGACCCCGCCACGCGCCTCCCCTCCGGCCCGGGGCCGCGTCAGCGCCGGCCGCGCGCGAAGAGGCGGGGACCGCGGAGGCGCAGCCGCATCGTGACGGTGCCGAGCCAGCGGTCGTACTTGAAGCCGACCTTGCCCATGCGGCCGACCTCCTCGAAGCCCAGGCGCTCGTGCAGGCGGATCGACGCCTCGGCCTGGCGGTCGGCGATGACGGCGATGACCTCGCGGACGCCGGCGGAGCGGCACTCCTCGAGCAGGGCCTCCATGAGGGCGCGGCCGAGTCCCTTCCCACCGGCGGCGGCGCCGAGGTAGATCGAGTCCTCGACGACGTGGTTCGACCGGTCGCGCGGGTTCCACGGGTCGACGAGGGCGTAGCCGAGCACCTGCCCGGACGGGTTCTCGGCGACCAGGAACGGCAGGCCGCGGCGACGGACCTCGTCGTACCGCTGCTTCCACTTCGCGAACGTGAACGCCGACGGGTCGAACGTGACGGAGGAGTTCCGGACGTAGTGCGTGTGGATCTCGCGGACGTCGGGCAGGTCCCCGGGTTCGGCGGCGCGGATCGTGTAGGTGAACGCGGCCTCGGCGGGCACGGGCGCGCGCAGGTGGCGCGGCAGCACGCGGCGACGCTGGTATTCCTCCTCGAGCACGTCCCGAGCCTAGTGCGGGCGCGGCCGGGCCGTCAGGCGCTGCCACGACGGCGGGCGCTGCCGAGTCTCGCGCTGGGCGACGACTCCCGGGCGCTGCGACCCGAGTCGTGTCGCCCACGCCGAGACTCGGCCGACGTGCCGGCGCGTCAGGCGGGCAGGGACCAGTCGACCGGGGTCGCGCCCTGCTGCTCGAGCAGGGCGTTCACCTGCGAGAACGGACGGCTGCCGAAGAACCCGCGGGAGGCGCTCAGCGGCGACGGGTGCGCCGACGCCACGACCGGGGTGTCGCCGAGGAGCGGTCGGACGGACGCAGCCTGGGCACCCCAGAGCACGGCGACGAGCGGGGTCCCCCGGGCGACGAGCGCGCGGACGGCCTGGTCGGTGACGGCCTCCCAGCCCTTGCCGCGGTGGCTCCCGGCGGCGCCGGACCCGACCGTCAGCACACGGTTGAGCAGCAGCACGCCCTGCTCCGACCACGCACGCAGGTCGCCGTGCGCCGGCGGCGTCACGCCGAGGTCGTCGCGGAGCTCGCGGTAGACGTTCGCCAGACTCCGCGGAACGGGCCGGACGTGCGGGTCGACCGCGAAGGACAGCCCGATCGGGTGCCCCGGCGTCGGGTACGGGTCCTGTCCGACGACGAGCACCTTCACGTCGTCGAAGGGCTGTGTGAACGCACGCAGGACGACGTCGCCGGCGGGCAGGTAGGGGCGCCCGGCGGCGACCTCGTCGCGGAGCCAGTCCCCCATCCGGTGCACGTCGGTCTCGACGGGCGCGAGGGCCTCGGCCCACCCGGGGTCGACGAGCTCGGCGAGCGGCCGCGGCTGCACGACCGGTGCCTAGGCGCCCATGGTCGCGACGGAGACCGACTCGTCCCCGGCGACGACGCGCCAGACGCTGCCGGTGCCGCGGACCTGGAGGGCGCCCTCGCCGACGACGAGCGCCGTGTCCTCGTCGATCGCGAGCCCGGCGGTGACGAACTCCGCCTCGGCGGCGGCGATCAGCCGCGCCAGCGTGCCGGCCTGGACGGCGTGCACGTCGATGGTCAGGTCGACGAGCCCGAGTCCCTCGCGGAGCTCGACCTCGTCCAGCCCCTCGGACGCTTCCTCGGGGCAGACCTCGACGCCGCCGATGCGCCAGCCGC
The DNA here is from genome assembly GCF_003349855.1 of Curtobacterium sp. AG1037. Classification (NCBI taxonomy): domain Bacteria; kingdom Bacillati; phylum Actinomycetota; class Actinomycetes; order Micrococcales; family Microbacteriaceae; genus Curtobacterium; species Curtobacterium sp. AG1037. The sequence continues at coordinate 250,067 of NZ_QQAO01000004.1, forward strand.
CGACGAGTGCGCGGTCGGCGACGACCATCGCGCCCGCCGAGTAGCCGAGGTAGGGCAGGCCGTCGGACACGAGCAGCCGGATCTGGTCGACGAGCGGGGCGATCGCGTCGAGGTAGTGCGGGGTCACACCGCCGCCGATCACGAGCGCGTCGACGTCGCTGAGGACCGAGGTGGCGAAGACCGTGCCGGGGGCGACCTCGGTCACCAGGACCTCGGCCTGCCGGGCACCGCCGAGGGCCTCGGCGAGGTCGGCCGTCGACGAGGGCGATGTGCCGTCCTGTCGGGAGACGGACAGGAGGCCGATGCGCGGCACGGTCCGGCCGACGGCAGCGGCGCGCGCGGTGGCCTCGGCCAGGAACGGCGCGACGGCGTCCGAGGCGACGACCGGGCCGCCGCCGACGAGGTGGATGCTCACGACTCGGCCGTCACCGGGGCGAGGGCACTCCACGGGAACGTGATCCAGCCGTCGACGCGACGCCAGACGTGGTCGGGCTCGAGCACCGTGCCGGGCTTCGAGTACAGGCACGCGCTGCGGACGTCGGCGCCGGCGTTCCGGATGATGTCGACGACCAGGCGCAGGGTGCGGCCGGAGTCGGAGACGTCGTCGACCACGAGGACCCGCTTGCCCGCCAGGCTCGGCGCGTCGAGGGCCGGCGACAGGATGACGGGCTCGTCCAGGCGCTGCTCGACGTCGGTGTAGAACTCGACGTTGATCGAGCCGCACTCCTTGGTGCCGAGCGCGTAGGCGACGGCACCGGCGATGATCAGCCCACCGCGGGCGACCGCGACGACGACCTCGGGCTCGAAGCCGGAGGACAGCACGTCCTTGGCGAGCAGCCGGGCCGCGTCCCCGAACTCGAGCCACCCGAGCACCTCGGGCCCGCTCGTGACGGTCACGGTCGAGGGTGCCTGCGCGGCTGCCCCGGGTTCGCTGCTGATCGGCATCCGACCACGGTAGCGGCACTGCCCCGTCCACCGCGACCCGTCACCAGGACCCGCGCGCGTCCGGACCTGGACCCGGACAAGGACACGGACACGGACACGGACACAGCCCGGCCCCGGCGCGGCTCCTGCCCGCGTCAGCTCCGCGGGGTGAGCGGCCCCCGCGCCAGCTTGTGCTGCGCCGACTGCGCGACGGGCCGCACGGTCACCAGGTCGAGGTTGACGTGCGCCGGCAGCTCGACCGCGTGCACGATCGCCTCGGCGACGTCCTCGGCCACGAGCGGCTCCGGCACGTCGGCGTACACCGCGTCGGCCTTCTCGCGGTCGCCCCGGAAGCGCGTGAGGGCGAACTCGTCGGTCTTCACCAGCCCGGGGGCGATCTCGACCACCCGGAGCGGCTCCCCGTTCAGCTCGAGGCGGAGCGCGCCGACCAGGGCGTGCTCGGCGAACTTCGCGGCGTTGTAGCCACCGCCGTTCTCGTACGCCACGTGCCCGGCCGTGCTCGTCACGGTGACGACGTCCGCGACCCCGGCGATCGCGGCCCGACGGCGGAGCTGCGGCAGCAGTGCGGCGGTGACGCGCTTCGTCCCGATCACGTTCACCTCGAACATGGCGCGCCAGTCGTCGACGTCGGACTCCTCGACGCTCGCCGAGCCGAGGGCGCCACCGGCGTTGTTCACGAGCACGTCGGCACCGCCGGCCTCGGCCACCCGTGCGGCGAGCGCCGCGACGGCGTCGGCGTCCGTGACGTCCGCGACGAGCCAGTCGGTGCCGGTCTCCTCGGCGAGCGCCCGGAGTCTGTCCTCGCGTCGGGCGACGGCGAGGACGTCCCAGCCCCTCGAGCGGAACAGCCGGACGGTGGCGGCACCGATGCCCGAGCTGGCTCCGGTGACGACGGCGAGACGGGACATGGGACCTCCGACGGAAGGGACGGGAGCGGACCGCACCACCGTACCGACGACGATCCGGTACCGTGACCGGGCATGAGCAGGGACGCCGGACCGCGCACGAGCAGGGACACCGGACCACGCACGAGCAAGGACGCCGCGCCGACCGCCCCGACCACCCCGCTCGAGCCCGGCCGCGCCCCTCGTCGCATCCCGATGTGGGACACCGCACGCTTCGTCGCCGTGACCCTCGTGGTGATCGGGCACGCCATCCAGCGCCAGACCGCCGGCAGCGAGCACGCCCTCGCGCTCTACACGTTCATCTACGCGTTCCACATGCCCGCGTTCGGCGTGATCAGCGGCTACTTCTCGTCGGCGGACACCCCGACCGCGCAGCGGATGCGGCGGACGTTCACCGACATCGTCGTGCCGTACATCGTGATGCAGACGATCTGGACCGGGGTGCAGGCGGTCGTCGAGGGCGGCAAGGAGTTCAACCCGACGCAGCCCACGTGGACGCTCTGGTTCCTCCTGGCGCTCGGGATCTTCCGGCTCGTGCTGCCGTACCTGGCGATCCTGCGGTGGCCGCTGTTCTGGGCGGTGGTGCTCAGCGTCGGGGTCGGGTACTCGGACAACGTCGACTCGACGTTCTCGCTCGGTCGGGCGATCAGCCTGCTGCCGTTCTTCCTGGTCGGCTGGCAGCTCAGGCAGTGGGGGCTGTTCGACCGCTGGTACGAGGCGTCCCGCCGCACGGTGGTGCGCGTGCGCATGGCGGCCGGCGCGGTGTTCGCGGCGTGGGCGGCCGCCTGCCTGCTGTTCATCCCGCAGTTCGCCGAGTTCGACCTGCACCACTGGTTCTTCTACGACGACTCGTACGCCGGGCTCGGTGAGGACGCCTGGTGGGCGGGCGGTGTCCGGCTCGGTCTGGTGCTGCTCGCCGGCGTGCTGACGGCGTCGTTCCTGCTGCTCGTGCCGCGCCGGAGGGTGTGGATCACCCGGTTCGGCGCGGCGACGATGTCCGTCTACCTGCTCCACACGTTCGTCCTGTACCCGATCCGCGAGTCCGGGGTCCTGGCCGGCGAGCACTCCGCCTGGCCGTACGTGCTGCTGATGGTCGCGGTCGCCTGCGCGGTCAGCCTGTTCCTGGCGCAGCCCTTCGTGCGCCGCGCGATGCGCTGGCTGCTCGAGCCGAAGGTGGACTGGCTGTTCCGCAGGGACGTCGCGACCCCGGGACCGGCACCCCGACGGCCTGGAGGCACGGCCTAGGTCCGCCCCGTCCGTTACGCCCGGTGGCGGCCCTGCTGGTGCCCGCCCGGCCACCTGCGTACCGTGACGGTCGACGCAGCGCAGCCACGGGCCTCCCGTCCGACGCGCAGGGCGACCCGACGACCACCGCACCCGACAGGAGCACCGATGAGCACGAACGACGCCGCCGCCTGGCGGTTCGAGACGACACAGGTCCACGCCGGCGCGCAGCCCGACCCGACCACGGGTGCCCGTGCGACGCCGATCTACAAGACGACGTCGTACGTGTTCGAGAACTCGGACCACGCCCGCGACCTGTTCGCGCTCGCGCAGCCGGGGAACATCTACTCGCGGATCATGAACCCGACGAACGACGTCGTCGAGCAGCGGATCGCCGCGCTCGAGGGCGGCACCGGGGCGCTGCTCGTGTCCTCGGGGCAGGCGGCGGAGACGTACGCGGTGCTCAACATCGCGGGTGCCGGCGACCACATCGTGTCGTCGTCGTCGATCTACGGCGGCACGTACAACCTGTTCAAGTACACGCTCGCGAAGCTCGGCATCGAGACCACCTTCGTCGAGGACCAGGACGACGCCGAGGAGTGGCGCCGCGCGGTCCGGCCGAACACGAAGCTGTTCTTCGCGGAGACCATCGGCAACCCGCGCATCAACGTGCTCGACATCACGAAGGTGTCCGACGTCGCGCACGAGGCCGGCGTGCCCCTGATCGTCGACAACACCATCGCGACGCCGTACCTGATCCGTCCGTTCGAGCACGGCGCGGACATCGTGGTGCACTCGGCGACGAAGTTCCTCGGCGGCCACGGCACGGTGATCGGCGGCGTGATCGTCGACGGCGGCCGGTTCGCCTGGTCGGACCACGCGGAGCGCTTCCCGGAGTTCAACAGCCCCGACCCGTCGTACCACGGCGCCGTGTTCGCGCAGGCCGTGGGCAACGAGCTCGCGTACGTCGTGAAGGCCCGGGTGCAGCTGCTCCGCGACCTCGGTGCGTCGAACTCCCCGGACACCGCGTTCGCGCTGCTGCAGGGCATCGAGACGCTGTCGCTCCGCATCGAGCGGCACGTGTCGAACGCGCAGGAGATCGCCGAGTGGCTCGACCGGCACCCGGACGTCGCGTCGGTGTCCTACGCGGGACTGCCGACCTCGCCCTGGTACGCGGCGGCGAACAAGTACGCGCCGCGCGGCGTCGGGGCGGTGCTGTCCTTCGAGCTGAAGGGCGGCGTGCCCGCGGGGAAGGCGTTCGTCGACCACCTGCAGCTCTTCTCGCACCTGGCGAACATCGGGGACGTGCGGTCCCTGGTGATCCACCCGGCATCGACGACGCACTCGCAGCTCACGCCCGAGCAGCAGCTGACGACCGGGGTCACCCCGGGACTCGTGCGGCTGTCGGTCGGCATCGAGAACGTCGAGGACCTGCGGGCCGACCTCGAGGCGGGGCTCGCGGCGGCGCGGGCCGTCGCCCAGGAGGGCCAGCGCGCGTAGCGCGCGGGCCGGGCGCGCGGGCGGAGCGTCGTCGCCGCGCTCGCGGGCCCGGCCACACGCCGGGCCTGACGTAACACGGCGGCGGTGCGCCGAGCCTCCCGGCAGACTGGACCCACGATGGACTGGCAGACGACCCCCGAGGACTCCGTGCCGTCCACCCTCGTGCCCGGCGCCGAGCTGGGCACCCTCGGCAAGCCGCCCGTCACCGGGGCCTGGCGCCCGGGCGACCACCCCGGTGCCCGCCGCTTCGAGTCGCTGGGCGAGCAGTGGGTGCGTGGTGGCCGCCTGCCGTCCGTGCGCGTGGCCTACGAGACCTGGGGTACGCCGAACGCCGCCCGCGACAACGCCGTGCTGGTGTTCCACGCGCTGACCGGGGACTCGCACGTCGCCGGTCCCCCGGGACCCGGGCACCGCACGGCCGGCTGGTGGGGTGACGTCGTCGGACCCGGTCGGGCGATCGACACCGACCGGTGGTTCGTCGTCGCGCCGAACATGCTCGGCGGGTGCCAGGGCACGACGGGGCCGTCCTCGGTCGCGCCGGACGGCCGCGAGTGGGGCGGCCGCTTCCCCTTCGTCACCGTCCGCGACCAGGTCGCCGTGCAGGCGCAGCTCGCCGACCGGCTCGGCATCGAGCGCTTCGCGGCCGTCGTCGGCGGGTCGATGGGCGGCATGCACGCGCTCGAGTTCGCGATCGCCCACCCGGAGCGGGTCGAGCGCCTCGCGCTGCTCGCCACGACCGCACAGACCACCGCCGACCAGATCGCCGCGAACTCGCTGCAGCGCACGGCGATCCAGATGGACCCGGCCTTCGCGGACGGCGACTACCACGACGCCGACCCGGGCGAGGGGCCCCACCGCGGGCTCGCCCTGGCTCGGCGGATGGCACTCATGACCTACCGCGCGCCCGACGAACTGAACGGCCGGTTCGCCCGGTCCTGGCAGAGCGACGTCTCACCGCTCGGCGACGACGGCCGCTTCAGCGTGGAGAGCTACCTCGACTTCCACGGCAACAAGTTCACCCGGCGGTTCGACGCGGCCTCGTACGTGACGCTGACGCACGCGATGGACTCGCACGACGTCGGGGCCGGTCGTGGCGGGGTCGCCGCAGCGCTCGGCACGGTGCGGGCGCGGACGCTCGTGGTCGGGGTGTCGAGCGACCGGCTGTTCCCGGTCGAGGACCAGCACCGGATCGCAGCCGGGGTGCCCGACGCCCTCGACGGCGACCGAGCGGCGGTGATCGAGAGCGAGTTCGGACACGACGGGTTCCTGATCGAGCACGAGGCCGTGGGGGCCCACCTGCGCCGCCTGCTCGACTGACCGCCGGGCGTCCGCGCCGCTCGGTGCCGTCGTCCGCGTGGGCACCGCCGACGCCGTCGCCGCGCGTCCGCGCAGCGCGGCCCGGGTAACGATCCCGTCGCCATCCTGACGTCACTGGCGTGCCGGACACCCCACAACGGGTGCCGCCCGTGGAATGATGACGACGGACCCGGTTTCCCGCCGAGCGCACGACCGTCCGGACTCCCGGACGGACGGTCACCAGCACACCCGTACCGCCGCACCAGCACAGCCCCCGGAACCACCGGAGCGGTGCTGACGTCACCACCAGGACACCGATGGACTTCATCGCACAGGAACGCGACCGCTTGCTGCGGTCGACGACCCGTGTCGTGGGTGTCACGTGCGCCCTGGTGTCGGTCGTGGGCATCATCAGCTCGGCGTCGGTGCCGATCATGCCCCTCCTCGGTGCGCTCGCGTGCATCGCCGTGCTCATCGCCGCGTTCCTGGCCTTCGGTGCGAACGGCTCCCCGTGGTGGAGCGCCCTCGCGTCCGTCTCCGGGCTCGGCGCACTCGCCCTCCTGCTCCTCGGCACGACACCCGACCAGCGCCCCGTGGTCGCCGCCGCCGTCGTCCCCCTGGCCGCCGGTTCGCTCTCCGCACCGCTCATGGCGCAGCGGGGTTCCCGCCCCGGTCTCGCCCTGACGATCGGCAGCGGCGCCGTCGCGCTCGCGGCGGTCGTGTGGGCGTCCGGCAGCGTGCTGTCCGCCGCCGCGGTCGGGACAGCCCTCGGGTGGATCCTCATCGCCGTGATCACCGTGTGGATCGCCCGGAGCATCCCCCGGGTCGCCCGACGCATCCAGAGCATCGGGACCGCGCACCGCGCCGAACGCCAGGCGAGCGAGACCGAGGCCCAGCGTCGGCAGGGTGCCCGGCTCCTGCACGACACCGTGCTCGCGACTCTCACGCTCCTGGCGCACTCCGGCCGCGGGGTCTCCGAGCAGGCCATGCGCGAGCAGGCCGCCGAGGACGCCCGTCTCCTCCGCCACCTCCGGCTCGGTGCGACCCCGCAGCCGCAGCAGTCCGGCGACTACTCGCTCACCCGGCAGGAGGAGTCGCCGCTCGGGCAGACCCTCGAGTCCGTCAAGCAGCGCTTCGGCCGGATGGGGCTCGAGGTCAGCTGGCACGGCACCGGCCAGGTCCTGCTCCCCTCGCACGTGCTCGACGCGTTCCTGCTCGCGCTCGGCGAGTGCCTGGAGAACGTCCGACGGCACGCGGGTGTCGGCGAGGCGCACGTGACGATCGTCCACGACCAGGAGACCGTCCGCGCGATGGTGACGGACTCCGGTGTGGGCTTCGACCTCGACGCCGTCGGCGCCGAACGACTCGGCTTCAAGGAGAGCGTCGTGAACCGTCTGCGCGAGGTCGGCGGTGACGCCAAGCTCTTCTCGGCGCCCGGCTCCGGCACCACCGTCGTGCTGGAGGCACCGCGGTGAGCCGCCTGCCGGAGGACACCATCAGCCGCGGCCTGCCCGGCGAGACCGCGGCGGCCGCACCCCGCACCCGCCGCGAGGCCCGGGAGCGCTACCGCGGGACCGACCGGCGGCAGGCCCGGGGCCTGCCGTCCACCTCCACCGGCGCGCGCTCGCTCCGCCAGGCAGCGAAGCCCGGGGCGTCGCTCGGCACCGGTTACCTCGGCCTCGGCGCCGCGGTGCTCGCCGCGATCCAGGCCGTCGCCGGCATCGCGCTCTTCCTCGTGCACGCTCCCGGGCTGTCGAACCCGTGGCTCCCGGCCGCCGCGTGGGCGCTCTACCTCCTCGCCGCTGTGTGCGTCTGCCTGAGCCTGATGACCTACGGCGAACGCCTGACCGGCACCGCCTTCGCACTCATCTGCGTCGTGCTCGCGTGCGTGGTGACGCTCGACTTCGTCGGGATCTTCCCCGAGCACGACCTCGCCCGGACCGCGAGCGCGTCGGTCGCCGCCGGGTTCGCCCTGCTCCCGATCGCCTCGCTGCGCCCCGCGAAGGAGGTGGGGACCGCGATCGTCGTGCTCGGTGCGGCCTTCGTCGCGATGGCGGTGACGTCGACGCCGATCACCCCGGACACCATGCCGGGCCTGGTGTCGATGCTCGCGATCGTCGTGGTCCCGCCGTCCATCGCCCTGTTCGTCGTGCACCGGTTCCGCCAGCTCGTGCAGCGCGAGCTCGACCGCGTGCTCGTGCAGAGCAACGTGCAGGCGCCGCAGTTCGCCGTCGGCATGCTCGCCTCCGACGAGCTCGCCCGGCTCGACCTGGCCGCCGAGAAGCTCCTCGACGCCGTCGCGAACGGGTCCGACCCGCTTCCCCTGTCCGATGCCTCCGCCTCGGTCGCCGCGTCGCTCGCCACCGAGCTCCGCCTGCACCTCATCGAGGGCCGCCGCGAGACCTGGCTCTACCACGCCATCACGGAATCCGACCACCTCGGCCGCTCGGTCAGCGTCGCCGACCCGCAGGGCCTCGCGGGGCACCTCATCCCCGCGCAGCGCGACGGGCTCCTGCAGGCGCTCTGGCAGATGGTCGGCGACGGCCGGACGAGCCAGCCCGGCGTCCCGGTCGTCTCCGTGACCCTCGGGCCGATCGGCTCCGACGGCCACCCGGTCTCCGACGAACGCATGGACGTGCCGATCGTCTTCGAGTCCCGCGGGGTCCCCCGGCGTCGCCTCGGCCCCACCGCGTGGAGCGCCCTGCAGCGCATCGGTCCGTACACCGACTCGGTCCGCGACGGGGTGCTCACCGTCGTCGCCCACTGCGTCGTCGACCGGCACCCGTCGATGTAGCCCGGCCGCACCGCGCGCCGAGCGACCCGCCCCACGAACGCACCCAGCGGCCGGAGTCCCGGACACCCTGGCCCACCTGCCCGCCACGACCGGTCGCTCCCCCTAGGATCGGCAGGCACGCCCCCGAGAAAGGACGCCTGATGGCGACTCCAGAGGAACCGATCCGACTCGCACTCGTCGACGACCACAAGATGCTCCTCGGCGCACTCACGGAGTGGATCCGCAGCGCCGCCGACGACATCACCCTCGTCGCTGCGGTCACGACCTGGCCCGAGCTCCTGACGAACCCGGCCTTCCCCGTCGACGTCGTCCTGCTGGACCTCGACCTCAAGGACTCCATCCCGGTGTCGTTGAAGATCTCCACGCTCAAGACCGCCGGCGTCAAGACCGTCGTGATGAGCACGTACTCGGAGCCGAACGTCGTCCGCGAGGCCCTCGGCGCCGGCGCCCTCGGCTACCTCGTCAAGAGCGAGGACGCGGACATGATCGTCGAGGCCATCCGTGCCGCGCAGCGCGGCGAGCAGTACGTCTCCGCCGAGCTCGACCTCGCGATCAACAGCGGCGACGTCGGCGGCGTCCCGAAGCTCAGCGCCCAGGAGCGTCGCGTCATGGCGCTGTACGGCGGCGGCGAGCCGGTCAAGAGCGTCGCGTACCAGCTCGGCATCTCGGAGGAGACCGCGAAGAGCTACCTCAAGCGCATCCGTGAGAAGTACCGCGTCGCCGGCTTCGACGTCGGCACGAAGGTCGCGCTGCGGAAGCGGGCGATCACCGACGGCATCATCGTGCAGGACGGCAGCCCGGTCGGGCTGTAGGGACCGCTCGCGGTCCGGCGGACTGCCGCACCCAGCAACCGGACGGGAGGCACGTGGCGACGCCGCCACGTGCCTCCACGTGGCGACGCCGCCACGTGCCTCCCGTCCGTCCTCCGGTCGCTGTCGACACTCGTGCGCTGTCGACACCCGTGCGCTGTCGACACCTGGGCGCTGTCGAGTGAGCAGAAGCCGTTGGTTCCGTCCGACGGACCCGACGGCTTCTGCTCACTCATCGGACGGCCAGGACCGCCGGGCAGCCGCGCGCGCCGGACGGACGGAACGACTCAGACGGTCGGGACCGGCGCGGTGATCGGACCCGTCGACGGGGACGTCGTGCGCAGCCCCGCACGCCGGACGGTCCGCCGCTCGACGCCGTAGCTCACCGCGGTGACGACCAGGCCGAGCAGGGCGAGGACGATGCCGAGCCACGCCGGCGCGAGGAACCCGAAGCCGGCCGCGATCACCGCGCCGCCGAGGGCCGCACCGAGCGAGTTGCCGATGTTGAACGCGGAGTGGTTGAGCGCCGCCGCGATCGTGCGGGCGTCGCCGGCCACGTCCATGAGTCGCGACTGCACCGCCGGGGGTATCGCCGACGAGGTCGCGCCGAGCAGGAACGCACCGAGGAACACGCCCCACGTCCACTGCGCCGTGAAGACCGTGACGAGCAGGGCACCGACGAGTGCGAGCATGCCGACGTAGATGGTCCGCTTGACGCTCCGGTCCGCCAGGTGCCCGCCGAGGACGCCACCGACGACCATGCCGAGCCCGACGACCACCAGGACGAGCGGCACCGCCGACTCGGGCAGCCCCGTGACGTTCTGGACGAGCGGCGAGATGTACGAGTACACGGCGAAGAACCCACCGAACCCGACGGCGCCGAGGCCCATGACGATCCAAACCTGCGGGGAGCGGAACGCCCGCAGCTCGCGGCCGATGGTCGCGTGCTCGTCGCGGGGGCTGCGCGGGACGAAGGCGGCGACCGCCAGGAACGTCAGCGCGAACAGGACCGACACGACCCCGTACGCGGTCCGCCAACCGGCGTTCTGCCCGACCCATGTGATCGCGGGCACACCGACGACGTTCGCGATGGACAGGCCGAGCATGACCATCGCGATGCCCTTGCCCCGCTTGCCGGGTCCCATGATGTCGCCGGCCACGATGGAGGCGATCCCGAAGTACGCGCCGTGCGGCAGACCGGCGACGAAGCGTGCCACCAGGACCAGGCCGAAGCTCGGCAGGACGGCGCTCGCGACCGTCGCGACGACGAAGCCGACGAGCAGGACGAGGATCAGGCCCTTGCGCGGGAAGGTCGCGGAGATCGCCGCGATCGTCGGGGCCCCGACGACGACCCCCAGGGCGTAGGCACTGACGAGCCACCCGGCGTGCGCGACCCCGGCGTCCGGCGAGACGGCGTACTGCTGCGGCAGCAGCGCCTCGGCGATGTTCGGCAGCAGCCCCATCGCGACGAACTCGGTCGAACCGATCGCGAAGCCGCCCATGGCGAGGGCGATGAGGGCGAGCGCGCGGCTCGTCGGGGTGGTGAGCGTCATGCGACCTGTTCTCGTGACGTGGGGTGGGAGGCCCGCCGCGGTCTGGGGTCCCGGCCCGGCGCAGCACGGCGCCGGCAGAGGACCGGCCGACGGGGGCGGGACCGGTGCGGGTTCGGCGGCGAACGGGACGAGCCTGCGATGCAGCCCGTCCCAGCAGTGTAGAACGCTCCAACGGGTCAGCGGAAGCGGCGGGCCGAATCGATTCGACCAGACGCCCGAGCGACCAGCGGGAGGTCGTCTGCGGAACAGCCCTCAGGCCGCGCGGCGCTCCACGTGAGACGCGGCCGACGGCGCCGGCTCGGGCAACTCGTCCCGGTGCACCCAGCCCGCGCCGCACTCGACGCAGGTCGCCCAGCCGTTCTCGCCCTGCTCGTCCGCGTCGACCACGACCGTCTGCAGGTCGCAGTCAGGGCACCAGCCGTCGTGGGTCATCACGCGCTCCTCGTGGTCGTCGGTCCGGCCGCGGGTGCGGCTCGACGACACCCATGAGACACCCGGCCACCGACATCCCGGGGACCGTGGCGGCGTGTCGGCCGTGGCGGTAGCGTGACGGTCATGTGGTGGTGGATCGGGACCGTGGTCGTGCTCGTCGCGCTGTTCGGCCTCTGGCTGTGGATGCACCACGTGAACGACTTCGGCTCGCGGTCACGTGCCTTCGACGGCTCCGATCCGGAGATCGCCGAGGCGCTCCGGCAGGCAGAGCGCGACCAGAACACGGGGCGGATGTACCCGTAACGGCCGATCAGCAGCCGGACGTCCCCCCGTCTCAGTCGCCGAGCGCTGCTTCGAGCCGTTCGAGCTTGCCGTCGATCTCGCCGGTACGGCCCGGCCGGATGTCGGCCTTGAGCACGAGCGACACCCGGGTGCCGTGGGCGGCGACGGCCTCGGTCGCCCGCTTGACGACGTCCATCACCTGGTCCCACTCCCCCTCGATCTCGGTGAACATCGACGAGGTGCGGTTCGGCAGCCCGGACTCGCGGACGATCCGCACCGCGGCGGCGACCGCGTCGTGCACGGAGCCGTCCGAGGACGCTGCGGGACCACCGGACGGGGCGACGGAGAACGCGACGATCATGCGTCCATCCTGCCCCGCTCGACCTCGACGGGCACGCCACCGTCGGACGGGAGCTCCCGGGTCCGCGCGGACCGTCCGGACGGCGAGCGAGCCAGCAGGACGAGCCCCCAGACGAGCACCCCGACCTCGAGCAGGTTCCGGATCGTCAGCACCACGAGCACCCAGGGACGCACCAGGAGCACCTGGTCGTAGAACGTCGGGTAGAAGACCTGGGTGAGCACGGCCGTCACGAGCAGGGCGACCGCGACCGGCACGAACCGCCGGGCACTGGCACGCCCGGCGACGAGTCCCCACACGACGGGGACCGCGAACCAGCCGACGTACTGCGGGGAGCCGACCTTGTTCGTCGCGATGAGCGCGGCGACGAGCACGAGCGCCAGCAGCGGGGCGACCTCGGCACGGCGGGCACCGCGCCGGACCGCGACCAGCGCGAGGACGATCCCGGCGAGCACGGTGACGGCCATCAGTGGCGTGGAGAGCGCAGCGGCCGCGTGCGTCCCGGCCCCGGACACCTCGAAGGTCAGGATCCCGGTGTCGTAGTAGACCGCGGCCCCGGGGACGCCGGCCGCCGCCGCCCACATGAACGGCGTCGCGAGCGGAGCCTCGATCTGCAGCGCCCGGCCGCTCTGCTGCGAAACGAAGGACAGCAGGTGCGCCGCTCCCCCGTACAGCACGTCGACCAGGACGATCAGCGCCGTCACGACCAGCGCCCCGGTGAGGACGCCCCGCCGGTGCCCTCGGCGCAGCAGCAGGACCCCGACGAGCGCGGCCGGCCAGACCTTGGTCCACGCGGCGACGGTGAACACCGCCGAAGCGACGGCGGGTCGGGTCGCGACGAAGGCCACCCCGACCAGGGCGAGGGCCGTCGCGACCGCGTCGATGCGGCCGAGAGCGATCGGGCCGAGCGCCAGCAGGAACAGCAGCCACCACCAGACCACCCGCACCCCGAGCGCGCGGAACCGCCAGAGGACGGCGACCGCGGCGGCGTCGAGCACGGTCATGAGCAGCAGCCACCCGGTGCCGATCGACGCGGCGCCGCCGAGCGCGGCGGCGGCCATGGGCACGATCGCGAACACCGGGTAGACCCAGTCCGAGTCGACACCGACCCAGTAGTGGTCCCGGTGGCCCGCCTCGATCCACTCGCGGTACGTGCGGGTGACGTCCCCGAGCGGCAGGTTCGGCAGGGACGTGTTCGCCCACCACAGGAACGCGTGCACGAGCACGAACGCCGCGACGAACAGGGCCGCCTCGACCCACCGGAACCGTACCTGCACCGGTCGAGCGTAGCGGGGCGTCGTCCAGGCTCCCCTGAGCGGGACGTGCCACGGTGGCGCCGTGACCGCAGTCCCACCCCGCCGACGTCCGACCCGCAACCCCGTCGCCTGGGTCGTCCTGGTGGTGGTGGTCGTCTCGGTCCTCGCCGTCGGTGTCGTCGCGGCCACCAGGGCGTACTCCTCGCGAGAGGACGCGAAGGCCTCGGCGACCCCCACCGTCGCCGCGAGCCGCGCGCCGTCGACCCTGGACCCCGCGGACCTGGCGGGCCGCTGGACCGTCGGCGGGGACTCCGAGGCCGGCTACCGCGTGCACGAGGTGCTGAACGGCTCGGACGTCACGGTCACCGGCCGGACCGACAGCGTCAGCGGCGAGGCGACGGTCGCCGGGACCGCGATCACGGCAGCGACCGTCACGGTCCGTGTCGCCGACATCGCGACGGACTCCGCGCAGCGCGACTCGTACTTCCGCGACTCCGCCCTCGACGTCGCGGCCTTCCCCACCGCGACCTTCACCCTCGGGGAGCCGATCGCGGACGCCGTCCCGAGCGGTTCCGCCACCACGACCGTCGACGCCCCCGGCGAGCTGACGCTGCACGGGGTGACCCGCTCGGTCACGGCGACGCTGCAGATCGGCCTGGACGGCGACGGCGTGCAGGTGTCCGGCAGCGTGCCCGTGACGTTCGCGGACTACGGCGTGCAGGCGCCCGACCTGGGGTTCGTCCGGGTCGAGCCACGTGGCGCCGTCGAGTTCCTGGTGCACGCGAGCCCCGCCCGCTGACCGCGGACGGGGCCGACACCAGCCCGACCCGCTGACCGCCCTCAGTCGGTCCAGGTCCGCACCCAGTCGATCTCGAGGTGCCCCGGCGCACCCCAGTCCCCGATCTGGAACATGTACCGGTGCGGGGTCGTCGGCACGTGGTCGTGCGCCTCGAAGACGAGCTGCGCGTCCACGTAGAACCGCACGGTCCGGCCGGGCTCCCACACGGTCGTGTACGTGTGCCAGTCCCGCCAGGACGCGTCGGTGTGCAGTCCGGCCGCCTGGCGCTCCTGCCCGGGGACCGTCGAGTGCACGAACGCGCCGACGGGTCCGGCGAAGTTCCCCTCCGGGAAGTCGACCTCGCCGTCGGACCACCGGTCCGACGTCGGCCAGAGCATGAACGCGGCACCGTTGCCGTCGCCGCCGATCGCCCGCGCCCGGACGCTGAACACCCCGCCGGTGTGCGCCCACGCCCCGTCCGGGGTGCCGAACGTCCCCGCGGCACCGCGCTTCCCGTCCATCGCCACGTCCATGTACCCGTCGTGCGCGCTGACGGTCGGTCCGGACCAGTACTTGCCGCCCATGCCGTCCGGGTACGGCTGCCACGACCCCGCGTACGTCGTCGCGAACGCGCCGCCGGCCGCCGCCGGGGTGTCGAAGTCCTCGGCGAACGTGGGTGGGCCGTCACCGGTGGGCGGCGCGGCGGGTGCCGCCGAGGCCGTCGGTGTGGCACCGCTGACGACGGCGGTGCCGTCGGGGTGCGGCTGCGGCCGCGCGTCGGCGCTCGACACCGCGGACACGGTGAGCGCCGCGAGGGCCGCGGCGGTCAGGACGATCGCCGCTCGGAGGATCTTCGTCGATCGGGTTCGGGACATGGTGGAGCATCGCTTTCCGGGGCGGCCGCCGGGTCGGGTGGTCCGGCGCACGTCCCTCGCGACGTGTCTACGCCGACCGGACGGTCACCTCGACGTCCCCGCGACCCGGTGGCGGGATCGCTGCGGCTTCCCGACGTACGTGCGGCAACCCGCGCAGCGGCCGTCGGCACGGTCCGCTGGACGGACGTCGGCGCGGCCCGGTCTCGGTGCCGGTGCACACCGGACGGGAGGCGCGCCACCGGACGCGGGACGTGCCTCCCGTCCGGTGGTCCACACGTCCGGCGGACGGCCGCTGCGCGGACCGGTGGGTCCGCTCGCTCAGGCGGTCGCGTCGCCGGTGGTCACGAGGTCGCGGACGACGCCGGGGAGGGCCGCGACGAGCGCGGTCATCGGGAACGGTCCGCCCCCCGAGGCGCGGCGCGCGGCCGTGCCGTGCACGACCGCGGCGGCCGCGGCGAGGTGCGCGAGCTCCTCCGGACCGACGGCCGCGCTGCCGGCGCGGGTCGCGACGAGGGCGCCGAGCACGCCGCCGAGGACGTCCCCGGCGCCGGCCGCCGCGAGCCACGGCGTGGCGGACGAGGCGACCAGGCGCACCGACCCGTCCGGCGTGACGACGTGCGTGTCCGCACCCTTCAGCAGGACGACGCTCCCGGTCCGCTCCGCGGCGCGGAGGGCCGAACCGCGCGGGTCCCCCTCGACCTCGTCACGGTCGACGCGCAGCAGCTTCGCGAGTTCACCCGCGTGCGGGGTGAGCACCGCGAGCGGCCCGAGGTCGACGAGCGGGATCGCCCCGGCGTCGACGACGACCGGGACGCCGTCGTCCGAGGCGCGCCGGAACGCCTCGGCGGTCGTGTCGTCGAGGTCGTCGAGCGAGGCCGCCGAGATCCCGGAGCCGACGAGCCACGCCTGCACGCGTCCGACGCCGGCGACGACCTCTGGTCGGCGGGACAGGACGTGGTCGGTCGCCCGGTCGGGGCCGACGTACCGGACCATGCCGACCCCCGTGTGCACGGCTGCGTCGACGCCGAGCACCGCGGCGCCAGGGTAGGCCGCCGACCCCGTCGCGACGCCGAGCACCCCGCGGCGGTACTTCGTCGACTCGCCGGTCGGCGCGGTGGTCCAGGCGGCGGCGTCGGACGGGGTGACGGGCACGAAGTCGTTCATCGTCCCCACGTTACGGTGGGGCGCATGAGCCTGTTCCTGCCCGGTCGCGTGGTGGTCTTCGACTACGGCGAGGTGATCAGCAGGACGCCGCACGGCGCGTGGGACGCCCTCGTGCAGGCCACCGGGGTGCCCGCGGACGAGCTGCTGCCCGTCTACCAGGAGCTCCGGCACGACCTGGACCGCGGCGACCTGTCCGTGCTGGAGTACTGGCGCGCGATCGGCACCCGGACGGGCCGGACCTGGAGCGTCACCGAGGTGCACGGCTTCTGGGCGATCGACTTCACCGGGTGGTTCGCGGTCGAGCCGGAGACCCTCGCGATCGTCGAGGAGCTGCACGACGCCGGCACCCGGCTCGCGCTCCTGTCGAACGCCGGCTTCGACTTCGGCGACCCCTACCGCCGGTCGCCGATGGGGTCGCTCTTCGAGACCGTCGTCGTCAGCGCCGAGGAGCAAGTCCTGAAGCCCGACGCGTCCGTCTACCGCACGACGTGCGACCGGCTGGGAATCACGCCGGAGCAGATGGTGTTCGTCGACAACAGGGCCGAGAACGCCGCCGGCGCGGACGCGATCGGGGCGGTCGGCCACCACTACACGTCGCCGGCCGGGCTGCGGGCCTTCCTGCAGGACCTGGCGGCGTCCGCCGAAGGAGCCCCCGCGTGACCCACGCCCTGTTCGACCCGATCACCGTCCGTGACCTGACCGTCCGCAATCGCATCTGGGTCTCCCCGATGTGCCAGTACTCGGTCGAGCGGCAGGACGGCGTCCCGACCCCGTGGCACCTCGTGCACCTCGGCGGGTTCGCCAAGGGCGGTGCCGGCGCGGTCGTGGTCGAGGCGACGGGGGTCGTCCCCGAGGGTCGGATCAGCCCGCAGGACCTCGGGCTGTGGAACGACGAGCAGCGGGACGCGTTCCGCCCGATCGTCGACTTCCTGCACGACCAGGGCGCCGCGGCCGGCATCCAGCTCGCGCACGCCGGGCGCAAGGCGTCGACGTTCCGCCCGTGGGAGGACACGCACGGCTCGGTGCCGGTCGACCAGGGCGGGTGGAGCACCGTGGCCCCGTCGGCCGTGGCCTTCGGCGGGTACGCCGCGCCGCGCGAGCTCGAGCCCGAGGACATCCGGGTCGTCGCGCTCGCCTTCGCGGCCGCCGCCCGTCGGGCCGTCGACGCGGGCTTCGACCTCGTCGAGCTGCACGCCGCGCACGGCTACCTGCTCCACCAGTTCCTCTCGCCGCTGTCGAACCACCGCACGGACGCCTACGGCGGGTCGCTCGAGAACCGGGCCCGTGCGCTCCTCGAGGTGCTCGACGCGGTGCGCGCCGAGGTCGGCGCAGGCTTCCCCGTCGTCGTCCGCTTCTCGGCCACCGACTGGGTCGACGGCGGACTGACCCTGGACGAGACCACGCAGGTCGCGCGCTGGGCGGCCGAGCACGGTGCCGACCTGGCCGACGTGTCGACCGGCGGCAACGTCGCGAGTGCCCCGATCCCGGTCGGCCCCGGCTACCAGGTGCCCTTCGCGGCAGCACTGAAGCGTGACGCGGGCGTCCGGACGATCGCGGTCGGCATGATCTCCGACGCGTTCCAGGCCGAGCAGGTCGTCGCGACCGGACAGGCCGACGTGGTCATGGTCGGGCGCGAGTTCCTCCGCGACCCGGCCTTCCCGCTCCGCGCTGCGGTCGAGCTCGGCGTGCACGTCGACTACGAACCGCAGCAGTACCACCGCGCCCGGGTGACGGCGTAGGCCACCCTGACCTGTACGTCCTCTCGGCTTCCGATGCCCCGACGCAGTACGATGACCCTCACTGTGGACGATCCTCCGAACGCTTCCTCGCCTCACTCATCCGCCGCTCACTCGGTGAGCAGCGCTCCCTCGCGCCCTGCGGGAGGTGAAGAATGAGCCCGATCGACGTCGTCATGCTGATCGGCGGCATCCTGCTGACGCTCGGCACGGGTGTGTTCGTCGCGTCCGAGTTCGCCCTCGTGAACCTCGACCGCGCCGAGGTCGAGGCACGTCGGGACCGCGGCGAGTCGGGCCTCGGGCCGGTCATCGGCGCGCTCAAGGTCACCTCGACGCACCTGTCGAGCGCGCAGCTCGGCATCACGCTGACCACCCTGCTGACCGGCTACCTGCTCGAGCCCTCGATCGCGACCCTGCTCGAGGCGCCGTTCCTCGCACTCGACCTGCCCGAGGCGATCGTCGAGACCGTCGGGTCGATCGTCGCCCTGGTGATCGCGACCCTGCTGTCGATGATCCTCGGCGAGCTCGTCCCGAAGAACTTCGCCCTCGCTCTGCCGTTGCAGACCGCGAAGCTCGTCGTGCCCCTGCAGGTCGCGTTCACGACCGTGTTCAAGCCCGCGGTCGCCGTGCTCAACGGCACCGCGAACGCCGTGCTCCGGTCGATGGGCATCGAACCGCAGGAGGAGCTGTCGGGTGCGCGGAGCGCCGAGGAACTCAGCTCGCTCCTCCGCCGGTCCGCGTCCGAGGGCTCGCTCGAACAGGACACCGCGACGCTCCTGCAGCGGACCATCGCGTTCTCCGAGCTCAGCGCGAGCGACGTGATGACCCCGCGCCCCCGCCTGTCCACGATCCGGGTGTCGGAGTCCGCCGAGGACGTCATCGCCCTGGCCCGTCGCACCGGCTTCAGCCGCTTCCCCGTCATCGAGGAGGACGCGGACGACGTCGTCGGGCTCGTGCACGTCAAGCAGGCCGTCGCCGTGCCGCGCGAGAAGCGCGCCGAGGTGCCCGTCGGCGCACTCATGACCGAGGCCGAGCGCGTCCCGGAGACCATGCCCGGCGACACCCTGCTCGCCGAGGTCCGGAGCCGCGGTTACCAGATGGTGATCGTCGTCGACGAGTACGGCGGCACCGCCGGGGTCGTCACGCTCGAGGACCTCGTCGAGGAGATCGTCGGCGAGGTGTCCGACGAGCACGACCGCGCCCGCATCGACGTCGTCCGCTCCCGCGGGTGGCTGACCTTCCCGGGGCTCCTCCGGCCGGACGAGCTCGAGGACCGCGCCGGCGTGCGCGTCCCCGAGGACGGTCCGTACGAGACCGTCGGCGGGTTCCTCATGTCGACGCTCGGCCGCCTGCCGGTCGTCGGTGACGAGGTCGCGATCGAGGACGGCGTCTTCCGCGTCGAACGCCTGGACGGCCGCCGCATCGACCGCATCCGCTGGACCCCGATCCACCCCGACCCGACGCCGACCGGCAGCACCGCGACCACGCAGCGCCCCGCCACCGGCATCATCATCCCGGCCACGAAGGAGGGCGCCCGATGAGCGCCGCAGCCCCGTTGAGCGACGCGGTGTCGAGCGGGGTCGTCCTGGCCGCCGGCGAGTCCGCCTCGAGCAGTTCCGACTGGTGGGGCATCTTCTGGCTCGTCGTGCTGCTGCTCGGCAACGCCTACTTCGTCGCCGCCGAGTTCGCCGTCATCTCCGCGCGCCGGTCGCAGATCGAACCACGCGCCGAGGCCGGCTCGAAGGCCGCGCAGATGACCCTCTGGGCGATGGAGCACGCGACCCGCATGCTCGCCACCACCCAGCTCGGCATCACGGTCTGCTCGTTGCTCATCCTCAACGTGTCCGAGCCCGCGATCCACCACCTGCTCGAGGTCCCGCTCGGCTTGACCGGGTGGAGCGTCGAGGTGATCGGCATCGTCGCGTTCGTGTTCACGCTCCTGCTCGTCTCGTTCCTGCACGTGGTGTTCGGTGAGATGGTGCCGAAGAACATCTCGTTCTCGATGCCCGACCGCGCCGCCCTCGTGCTCGTCCCGACGCTCTGGTACATCGGGCACGCCCTGCACTGGGTCGTCGTCGGCCTGAACGAGGTCGCGAACGGCGTGCTGCGCCTGTTCAAGGTCGAGCCGAAGGACGAGGCCGTGAGCGCCTTCACGGTGGAAGAGGTCCAGACCATCGTGGAGCAGTCCCGCCGCGAGGGCACGCTCACCGACGACGGCAAGCTCGCGATGGCGTTCGAGTTCACCGAGAAGAAGGTCAAGGACGTCGCGGTGCCGATGTCCGAACTCGTCACGCTCCCCGACGACGCCACCCCGGCTGACGTCGAGCGCTCCGTGGCGCAGCGCGGCTTCTCCCGCTACGTGCTCGTCGGCGACGACGGCGACCCGACGGGCTACGTGCACGTCAAGGACGTCATCGACCTGCGCCCGGACGAGTTCGACGACCCGGTGCCGCCGAAGCGCATCCGGCAGCTCATCTCGCTGTACACGGAGATGGACCTCGAGGACGCCCTCGCGACCATGCGGGCCGCCGGGCGGCACGTGGCGCGCGCGTTCGACGCGGACGGGCGGACGCTCGGCGTGCTGTTCCTCGAGGACATCCTCGAGGAGCTGGTCGGCGAGGTCCAGGACGCCACCCGACGTCGCTGACCCGACGGCACTGACCAGACGTCGGTCGGTCCGAGCCACGAACGGACGGGAGGCACGGTGCCAGCTGGCACCGTGCCTCCCGTCCGTGTGGGGTCGCGTCGCGCGACCCGGCGCTACCAGCTGACGGGCAGGGGCTTGCCCTCCTCGTAGCCCGCAGCGGACTGGATCCCGACCAGGGCCCGCTCGGAGAACTCGGCGAGGGACGACGCCCCCGCGTACGTCGCCGAGCTGCGGATGCCCGTGGTGATCATGTCGAGCAGGTCCTCGACGCTCGGGCGCTCGGGGTCGAGGTAGATCGTCGACGACGAGATGCCCTCGGCGAAGAGTGCCTTGCGTGCGCGCTCGTACGGGTCGAGCCGCTCGAAGCGCTCCCGCACGGCCTTCGCCGACGCCATGCCCCAGCTCTCCTTGTACGCCTTGCCCGCGGCGTCGCGGCGCAGCACGCCCGGTGCCTCGAGCGTGCCGGCGAACCACGAGCCGATCATGACGGCCGAGGCCCCGGCGGCCAGCGCCAGTGCCACGTCCCGCGGGTAGCGGACGCCGCCGTCGGCCCAGACGTGCGCGCCGAGCGAGCGCGCGGCCGCGGCGGTCTCGAGCACGGCGGAGAACTGCGGTCGG
The DNA here is from genome assembly GCF_003349855.1 of Curtobacterium sp. AG1037. Classification (NCBI taxonomy): domain Bacteria; kingdom Bacillati; phylum Actinomycetota; class Actinomycetes; order Micrococcales; family Microbacteriaceae; genus Curtobacterium; species Curtobacterium sp. AG1037. Next base: position 271,239 of record NZ_QQAO01000004.1, read on the forward strand.
CCGACGGCGGTCATCATGCGCGTGGTGCACATCGCGCCGGGTCCGACGCCGACCTTGATGATGCTCGCGCCGGCGTCGACGAGGTGGGCCACGGCGTCCGCGGTGACGACGTTGCCGGCGACGATCGGCAGGCCGAGGCCGAGCGAGGAGACCGTCCGGAGCGCGCGGAGCATGCCCTCCTGGTGTCCGTGCGCGGTGTCGAGGACGAGCACGTCGACGCCGGCGGCCGCGAGGGCCTTCGCCTTGGCGGCGACGTCGCCGTTGATGCCGACCGCGGCGGCGACCCGGAGACGGCCGTCGCCGTCCACCGCGGGCGTGTAGATGTCGGAGCGGATCGCGCTCGTCCGGCTGGTCGTGCCGACGACCCGGCCGTGCCGGACGACCGGGGCGAAGTCGACCTCGGCGGCGGACAGCACGTCGTACACGTGGCGGGGCGAACCGGCGTCGTCGGCGTCGATCGCGGTGGAGGCCCCGTGCAGCAGGTCGCCGAGCGTGGCGTCCGGCCCCGCGGTGCCGAGACGACCGGCGGGCACGCAGCCGAGGTACTCCCCCGACGCGTCCCGCACGACGACCCCGCGGCCCGCGACCGGCAGGAGCTGCTCGAGGGCCTCGGCCACGGTCGTGTCGGCACCGAGGTCGTAGGGGGTGTCGAAGTCGACCGGCTGGTCCTTGACCCACCGGATCGCGGCGTCGAGGTCCTGCAGGTGCATGTCCTGCGGCAGCACCCCGAGCCCACCGCGCCGGGCGAGCGTGGCGGCCAGCCGGGGGCCGGTCACCGAGTTCATGTTCGCGCTGACGATCGGGATGGTCGCGCCCGTGCCGTCGTTCGTCGAGAGGTCCACGTCGAAGCGGCTCGTCACGCCGGAACGGCTCGGGACGAGGAAGACGTCGGAGTAGGTCAGGTCGTGGGTCGGCCGCGTCTCGTAGAACCTCATGGAGTCCACTGTACGGCTCCGCAGGGGCGCGGGATCCCCGGTCCGACGGGCGTCCGCGGCCCCGACACGCGCGGGGTGCCGGGAGGCGCGACCCACCCCCGCCTCGCACCGGACGGTCATGACGGAACGGCTAGGCTGGCGGGCAGTGCGGAGCAGGGTTGCCCCGCACGACACACACGAGCATCTATCGACGGAGAGTGGGCGATCGGCTGTGTCGAGCCATCTGACGGGTACGGACGAGACCGCGGGCGAATTCGGGGCGAACGAATGGCTCGTCGACGAGCTGTACGAGCAGTTCGTCGCCGACAAGGAGTCGGTGGACAAGTCCTGGTGGCCCGTCCTCGAGAGCTACCACCGGTCACAGGGCGCAGCGGCCGGCGGCAACGCCCCCGCACCTGCGCAGCAGCAGGCGGTGCCCCAGCCCGAGACGCCCGCGCAGCCCTCGGCCGCCGCGCAGCAGCCCGGCGGTCCGATCCAGGCGAAGACCACCTCGAAGCAGCCGTCGCCGCAGCCGATCCCGGCCGAGGCCAACGACGCCGCCGACGACCACGACGAGACCCACGAGGACGTGGCCACCCCGCTCCGCGGCATGGCGAAGACCCTCGCGTCGAACATGGACGCCTCGCTCACCGTCCCGACCGCGACGAGCGTGCGGACGATTCCGGCGAAGCTCATGATCGACAACCGGATCGTGATCAACAACCACCTGCGCCGGGCGCGGGGCGGCAAGATCTCCTTCACGCACCTGATCGGCTGGGCGATGGTCCAGGCACTCGAGGACTTCCCGAGTCAGAACGTCTTCTACGAGGAGCGCGACGGCAAGCCCTTCGTCGTCGAGCCCGCGCACGTCGGCCTGGGCATCGCGATCGACGTCCCGAAGAAGGACGGCACGCGCTCGCTCCTCGTCCCGAGCATCAAGCGCGCCGAGACACTGACGTTCGGCCAGTTCCTCTCCGCCTACGAGGACCTCGTCAAGCGCGCCCGCGACAACAAGCTCACCCCGGCCGACTTCCAGGGCACGACGATCTCGCTGACGAACCCCGGCGGCATCGGCACGGTCCACTCGGTCCCCCGCCTCACGAAGGGCCAGGGGTCGATCATCGGCGCCGGCGCGCTCGAGTACCCGGCGCAGTTCCAGGGCTCCGCGACGAAGACGCTCGTCGAGCTCGGCGTCGGCAAGACCATCACGCTGACGAGCACCTACGACCACCGCGTCATCCAGGGCGCCGGGTCGGGTGAGTACCTGAAGAAGGTGCACGAGCGGCTCATCGGCGAGCACGGCTTCTACGAGGGCATCTTCGCCGCGCTCCGGATCCCCTACAAGCCGATCCAGTGGGCGAACGACATCAACGTCGACCTGGCGCACCGGGTCAACAAGACCTCGCGCGTGCAGGAGCTCATCAACAGCTACCGCGTCCGCGGGCACCTGATGGCGGACATCGACCCGCTCGAGTACCGGCAGCGCACGCACCCGGACCTCGAGATCGAGAACCACGGGCTGACGTTCTGGGACCTCGACCGCGAGTTCGTCACGGGCGGTCTCGCCGGCACCACGAACGCGCCGCTCCGCGACGTGCTCGGGATCCTCCGCGACGCCTACTGCCGCACGGTCGGCATCGAGTACATGCACATCCAGGACCCGGAGCAGCGCCGCTGGGTGCAGGCCCACATCGAGGTCCCGTACTCGAAGCCGTCGAAGGACGAGCAGCTCCGCGTCCTCGGCAAGCTCAACGAGGCCGAGGCCTTCGAGACCTTCCTGCAGACGAAGTACGTCGGCCAGAAGCGCTTCTCGCTCGAGGGGGGCGAGTCCACCATCGCCTTCCTCGACACGCTCATCCAGCACGCCGCCACCTCCGGCCTGTCCGAGGTCGCGATCGGCATGGCCCACCGCGGCCGCCTGAACGTGCTGACGAACATCGCCGGCAAGACCTACGGTCAGATCTTCCGGGAGTTCGAGGGCTCGTCGCTGCCCGGCGCCGTCTCCGGGCAGGGCTCCGGCGACGTGAAGTACCACGTCGGCACCGAGGGCGTGTTCCGCGCGTCGGACGGCTCGTCGATCCCCGTGACGATCGCGGCGAACCCGTCGCACCTCGAGGCCGTCGACGGCGTGCTCGAGGGCATCGTCCGCGCGAAGCAGGACCGCACGCCCCCGGGTACCTTCGGCGTGCTGCCGGTGCTCGTGCACGGCGACGCGGCCATGGCCGGCCAGGGCGTCGTGGTCGAGACGCTGCAGATGTCGCAGCTCCGCGGCTACCGCACCGGCGGCACCGTCCACCTGGTGATCAACAACCAGGTCGGGTTCACCACCCCGCCGGAGTCCGCCCGCACGTCGGTCTACTCGACCGACGTCGCGAAGACGATCCAGGCGCCGATCTTCCACGTGAACGGCGACGACCCCGAGGCCGTGGCCCGCGTCGCGGAGCTGGCCTTCGCCTACCGCGAGGAGTTCCACCGCGACGTCGTGATCGACCTGGTCTGCTACCGCCGCCGCGGCCACAACGAGGGCGACGACCCCTCGATGACGCAGCCGATGATGTACAACCTCATCGAGGCGAAGCGCTCCGTCCGCACGCTGTACACCGAGGCGCTCGTCGGCCGCGGCGACATCACCCAGCAGGAGTACGACGAGGCGCACCGCGACTTCCAGGACCGCCTGGAGCGCGCCTTCGCCGAGACGCACGAGGCGCAGACCGGCACGATGCCGGTGGTCACGGGCGACGACGCCGGTGCGGTGGACGGCCTCGAGCGGCCGACCGCACAGCGCGACGACTCCGAGGTGGACGTGCACGAGACCGCGATCTCGGAGGACCTCGTCCGGGCGATCGGCGACGCGCACAGCAATCCGCCCGCCGGGTTCCAGGTGCACCCGAAGCTCCAGCAGCTCCTAACCAAGCGCACCGAGATGACCCGCTCCGGCGGCATCGACTGGGCGATGGCCGAGCTCATGGCGATCGGGTCCGTCCTCGTCGAGGGCAAGCCCGTCCGACTCGTCGGCCAGGACGCCCGCCGCGGCACGTTCGTCCAGCGCCAGGCGGTCTTCCACGACCGGTCGAACGGCCAGGAGTGGCTGCCGCTCGCGAACGTCAGCGAGGACCAGGCGCGCTTCATGATCTACGACTCGCTGCTCAGCGAGTACGCGGCGATGGCGTTCGAGTACGGCTATTCGGTCGAGCGTCCCGAGGCGCTCGTGCTCTGGGAGGCCCAGTTCGGCGACTTCGCCAACGGCGCCCAGACCGTGATCGACGAGTTCATCTCGTCGGCCGAGCAGAAGTGGGGGCAGCGCTCCGGCCTCGTCCTGCTGCTGCCGCACGGCTACGAGGGCCAGGGGCCCGACCACTCCTCGGCACGTATCGAGCGGTACCTGCAGCTCTGCGCCGAGGAGAACATGATCGTCGCGCGTCCGTCGACGCCGGCGTCGTGGTTCCACCTGCTGCGCCGCCAGGCGTGGGAGCGCCCGCAGAAGCCGCTCGTCGTGTTCACCCCGAAGGCGATGCTCCGGCTCCGCCAGGCGACGAGCCCGGTCGAGGCGTTCACGAGCGGCACGTTCCACGCGGTCCTGGACGACGACCGCGTGGCCGACAAGGGCGCCGTGCGCCGCGTCGTGCTGCACTCCGGCAAGGTCCACCACGACCTGCGCGCCGAGCTCGAGAAGCAGGGCCGCTCCGACGTCGCCCTGGTCCGGCTCGAGCAGCTCGCACCGCTCCCCCTCGACGAGCTGCTCGCGGTCCTCGCGGGCTACCCGGACGCCGAGGTCGTGTGGGCCCAGGAGGAACCCGAGAACCAGGGAGCCTGGCCGTTCGTCTGCATGGGGCTCTCGCCGCACCTCGACGGTCGTCCGCTCTCGGTCGCGGCTCGTCCGGCCAGCGCCGCCCCGGCGACCGGTTCGTCGAAGCGCTCCGCGCAGGAGGCCTCGGACGTGATCCGCCGGGCCCTCGGCTCGGCGCAGCACTGACACCGCACCACACCACGAAGCGAGCACGGCCCGCCCCGGACCTCCGGGGCGGGCCGTGCTCGTTTCGGCCTCGGGGCTACCGCAGCTTCGTGTACCGAACCCCGGCCTCGTGGTACCCGCGCTTCTGGTAGAAGCGGTGCGCACTGTCCGTCGCCGCCGCGGACACGGCGCTCAGGCGCCGTGCGCCCTGCTCACGCGCCCACGTCTCGAAGGTGTCGATGAGCGCGGAACCCGTGCCGTGCCTCCTGGCCGTGGGGTCGACCACCAGCAGCAGGAGCTGCGCCGTCGGCTCGTCGCTCGCGTAGGACCACGTGACCTGCGCACCCGCCACCGCGACCGCGCGGCCGTCGTCGCCGCGGACGAGCCACGTGCGGTGCCCCGCTGCGGGCGTGAGCCGCTCGAGCCGCGCGCGCATCTCGGGCTCGTCGACGACGTGCCCGAGCAGGCGGACGAGGGCGGTGACGTCGGCGACGTCCGCGTCGGACCAGGTGGTGATCGACTCGGCGGTGAGGGTCATGGGCCGACCCTACCGAGCACCGGCGACGTGTGACGACACGCCGCCGCGACGCTCAGTGGCTCGCCTGCTCCACCCGGATGCGCGCGAGGATCTCGGTCCGGAGCTGGTCCGGTGCCGTCTCCTTGCAGGCACGCTTCACGGTCTCCATGAGGACGACGCCGACGCGGTGCTCGCTCGTGCAGTCCTCGCAGGACTCCATGTGCTCGCGGATGTCCGCGGCGTCCTCGCGGCAGAGCTCGTCGTGCAGGAACTCCTCGAGCTCGGCCTTCGCCTTCGAGCAGTCGCAGCCGCTCATCGTGCGTCCTTCCCGTCGGAGCGACCAGTGGTCGCCGGTGTCTTCCGGCCGCGTCCGCGCATCGTCGCCGTCGACGCTGCGTCCGGGACGATGCCGGTCTCGCGTGCGTGGTCCGCCAGGAGCCCACGGAGGAGCCGGCGGCCACGGTGGAGACGGCTCATGACCGTCCCCACGGGGGTCTTCATGATGTCGGCGATCTCTTGGTACGAGAAGCCCTCGACGTCCGCGAAGTACACGGCCATCCGGAAGTCCTCGGGGATCGACTGCAGCGCGTCCTTCACGGCGGAGGACGGCAGGTGGTCGATCGCGTCGGCCTCGGCGGAGCGGGCGGACACCGACTGGGTGACGCTCTCCGCGCCGCCGAGCTGCCAGTCCTCGAGCTCGTCGATGGTGCCCTGGTACGGGTTTCGCTGGTTCTTGCGGTACGTGTTGATGAACGTGTTCGTCAGGATCCGGTACAGCCAGGCCTTCAGGTTCGTACCCTGGCGGAACTGCCGGAACGCGGCGTACGCCTTGACGAAGGTCTCCTGCACCAGGTCCGAGGCATCGGCGGGGTTGCGGGTCATCCGCATCGCGGCACCGTAGAGCTGGTCCATGAAGGGCAGCGCCTGGGTCTCGAACAGCGACCGCAGCTCGGACTCCGACACGGTCTTCTCGTCGGCGGGCTCGGCCAGTTCCTCGGCCGCTTCGGAGACCGCGTCGAGCTGCTCCTCGGTCTCCTCGACCAGGTCGTGCGGTGCTGCCTGCGGCTCGTCGGTGGTCATCGCGTCCCAGTCTAGGCGGACGGTCCCGACCTGCCCGGCGGCCACGAGCGTGCCCGCCGCCCCGCGCGAGCCGGGCACGACCGCGTCGTCGAGCGTCGTGACCGTGTCCCGCAACCGTGTCGACGGTCGCGCCAGTGTTGCTGTCGCCAATGGTCCTCCCGGTGCGTTCAGTACCCTGGTGAACCGATGGCCGACACGACGCATTCCCAGCAGCCCGATCCGTGGATCGCCCCGCGCGCACGCGGGCCCCTGCACGGGGACGTCGCGCTCCCCGGCTCGAAGTCCCTGACGAACCGGGAGCTCGTGCTCGCCGCCCTCGCGGACGGCCCGTCGACCATCCGGCTCCCCCTGCACTCCCGCGACTCCGCGCTCATGGTCGCGGGGCTCCGGCAGCTCGGCGTCGGCATCGAGGAACTCGAGCCGGCGCCCGGCACCGACGCGAACCCGTACGGCCCCGACCTCCGGATCACCCCGGCCCCGATGCGCGGCGGCGTCCGGGTCGACTGCGGGCTCGCCGGCACCGTGATGCGCTTCCTGCCGCCGCTCGCCGCCCTCGCCGCCGGGTCGGTCACGATCGACGGCGACCCCTACGCCCGGAAGCGGCCGATGGGGGCGATCATCCGCGCGCTCGTCGACCTCGGCGTGGACGTCACCGACGACGGCGACGGCGCGATGCCCTTCACGTTCACCGGGACCGGATCGGTCCGGGGCGGGGCGCTGACCATCGACGCGAGCGCGTCCTCGCAGTTCGTCTCCGGCCTGCTCCTCTCCGCGCCGCGCTTCGAGGAGGGCCTGCACCTCACGCACGTCGGCGACCGGCTCCCGAGCCTGCCGCACATCGACATGACCGTCGACGCGCTCCGCGCCCGCGGCGTCCGCGTCGATCGACCGGCCGTCGGCGAGTGGGTCGTGCACCCCGGCCCGATCGCCGCGCGCGACGTCACGATCGAGCCCGACCTGTCCAACGCCGCGCCGTTCGCCGTCGCCGCCCTCGTGGCTGGTGGCACGGTGCGGATCCGCACGTGGCCCAGGGCGACGACGCAGGTCGGTGCCGATCTCGAGACGCTGCTGCCGCGCTGGGGCGCGACCGTGACGCGCGACGGCGACGATCTGCTCGTCGACGGCGGCGTCGGGGTCCTGGGCGGCGCCTCCTTGCCGGGGGTGGACCTGGACCTGACCCGCGGTGGCGAGCTCGCCCCCGCGCTCGTCGCGCTGGCCGCGCTGGCGGACGCACCGAGCGAGATCACCGGGATCGGTCACCTGCGCGGGCACGAGACGGACCGGCTCGCCGCGCTCGCGGGGGACGTGAACCGGTCGGGAGGCACGGTGCAGGAACTCGACGACGGCCTGCGGATCGCGCCGGCGCGGCTCCACGGCGGCCCGTGGGCCGCGTACGACGACCACCGGATGGCCACCGCCGGGGCGATCGTGGGACTCGTCGTCGACGGCGTCGCCGTCGACGACATCGGCTGCACCGCGAAGACGCTGCCCCAGTTCCCCGAGCTCTGGGCGGCCCTCGTGGCGACCGGCGCCTCCGCCGCCTCCGCCGACCGCGACGGGGCGTGACGGGCATGAGCTGGTGGGACGACGTCGACGGCGACGACACGGACGACGACGAGCCGTACGGGCAGTACGAGTCCAAGGTCCGGATCCGGCCGAACCCGAAGGGCAACCGTCCGCGCACGAAGACCCGGCCGACCTACGACGACGCGACCCGCGGCTGGGTGACGAACGTCGACCGCGGCCGCTTCGGCGTGCTCGTCGACGACGCCGTGATCACCGCGACGAAGGCCCGCGAGCTCGGCAAGAAGTCCGTCGTGACCGGCGACCGCGTCTCACTCGTGGGAGACGTGTCCGGCGAGCCGGGGTCCCTCGCCCGCATCGTCAAGGTCGACGAGCGCACGACGCTGCTCCGCCGGAGCGCCGACGACACCGACGAGGTCGAGCGGGTCATCGTCGCGAACGCCGACCAGATGCTCGTCGTCGTGGCGGCGGCCGACCCGGAGCCCCGGCCCCGGCTGATCGACCGGTACCTCGTCGCCGCGTTCGACGCCGGCCTCGACCCGGTGCTCTGCGTCACCAAGACCGACCTCGCCGACCCGGCACCGTTCCTCGCGCACTTCGCCTGCCTGGAGCTGCGGATCGTCACGAGCCGCTCGGACGACGTGCCGTTCGAGGCCCTGCACGAGGTCCTGGACGGGCGCGTGACGGTGACCGTCGGGCACTCGGGCGTCGGCAAGTCGACGCTCGTGAACGCGATCACCGGGTCGACCCGCGCGACGGGCGTCGTGAACGCGGTCACCGGCCGTGGGCGGCACACCTCGTCGTCGTCGATCGCCCTGCGCGTGCGCGACGGCGGCTGGATCATCGACACCCCCGGCGTCCGGTCCTTCGGCCTGGGGCACGTCGAGCCCGCGAACGTCTTCCGGGCCTTCGCGTCGCACGCCGTCCCGGTCCGCGAGCCCGCCGACGGCATCCCGCTCGACCAGGCGCACGACTGGGAGATCGTCGACCGGGTGCAGGACGGCGAGCTCGGGCCGACCGGTGTCGAGCGGCTCGACTCCTTCCGGGCACTCCTGACCGGCATGGGCGCGGACGACCCCGGCGCGGACTGACCCGGACGGCACGGGTGTACAGTCGTCCCCCGTGTCAGAAGTTGCAAAGTACAACTTGGTGGTCACCCCGAACCCCGAGCCCCGTCCGTCGCACCACCACGCCGACCACGCCGCGCCGCGTCCCCCGCGCCGCCCGTCCGGTCCGTCGGTCCTGCGCCCCGAGCACCTCGGGCGGACGCTGCGCGGCTTCGGGTCGCACATCCTCGTGCCCCTCTTCCTCGCGGTCGGCATGACCCTCGCCTACCTCGGTGCCTTCCACGCACCGACGCCGCACGAGCTCCCGGTCGGCGTCGTCGGTCAGGGCGCCGCGGCGCAGGTCTTCGCCCAGACCGTCACGGACGGCTCCGACGGCAAGCTCGTCGCCCACGTCGTGGCCTCGCCCGCTGCCGCCGAACAGCAGGTCCGGGACCGCGAGCTCGCCGCCGTGTACGCGCCGACGACGGACGCGGCGACGCTGTACGTCTCGTCCGCCGCGAGCGAGACGACCGCGTCCGCCGCCCAGAAGGTCTTCCTGCCGATCGCCTACGAGCAGCACCTGCCCTTCACGGTGCAGGACGTCGTCCCGACCGGACCGGAGGACCCCACCGGCCAGGGCCTGTTCTTCCTGCTCGTCGGCCTGAGCGTCGGCGGGTACGCCTCGGCCATCGCCGTGGCCGCGGTCGCCACGCGCCTCCGGGCGTTCTGGACCGTCGTCGTCGGTGCCGCGACCGCCGCCGTGGTCGCCGGCATCGGCACGATCGTCGCCGGCCCGGTCTACGGTGTCGTGCCGGACCACCGCTGGCAGGTGTTCCTGTTCGCCTGGCTGTACGACGCGATCGTCATCGCGCTCGGTGTCGGCCTGCACCCGCTGCTCGGCCGGTGGACGACGCCGATCCTCACGATGCTCTTCGTGATGCTCAACTTCACGAGCTCGGGCGGGATCTTCCAGCCGACGTTCCAGCCCGGGTTCTTCGCGGCCCTGAACACCTTCTGGAGCGGCGCAGCGTGGCTGAAGGCCGCCCAGGACCTCGTGTACTTCCCGGGGTCCTCGCTCGGCCGCCCCGCGCTCGTGCTGGCGCTCTGGCTCGCCGTCGCGGTGCTGCTGGGCGTCGTCGTGCACGGCCTCGCCGCGCGTCGGAGCCGCCTCGCCCGGGAGCGCGCGGTCTCGCAGTACGAAGAGGAGTCGGTCGTCGCGGCGTAGCGCGGTCCGCCCTGCACGACCCGACCGCCGGTACGCTGACGCCGTGGACCTCAGCGCCGACCTGGACTTCGCCCGCTCCCTCGCCGACACCGCCGACGCGATCAGCCTCGAGCGCTTCCGCGCCGCGGACCTGCACGTGTCGAAGAAAGCCGACAGCACGCACGTGACCGACGCCGACCAGGCGGTCGAGCGCGCCCTGCGGGACCGGCTCGCCGCCGAGCGGCCGGACGACGCGTTCCTCGGCGAGGAGACCACCGCGGACACCGGCGCCGAGGCCACGAGCGAGGGACACCGGCAGTGGGTCGTCGACCCGATCGACGGCACCGCGAACTACCTGCGGGGCGTCCCGGTGTGGGCGACCCTCATCTCCCTGGCCGTCGACGGCCGTCCGGTGCTCGGCGTGGTCAGCGCGCCCGCGCTCGGGAAGCGCTGGTGGGCCGCCGAGGGGCTCGGCGCGCACTCCACCGACGGCCCGCTCCGGGTCTCGGGCGTCGCGGAGCTCGCCGACGCGAGCATCAGCTACAACAGCATCCAGCAGTGGGACGACGACGACCGGCTCGACGCCCTCGTCGCGCTCTCCCGGAGCGTCTGGCGCACCCGCGCGTACGGCGACATGTGGTCGTACATGCTCGTGGCCGAGGGCGTGCTCGACGTCGCCGGCGAACCCGACCTCAAGCCGTGGGACATGGCCGCCCTCGTGCCGATCGTCGAGGAGGCCGGCGGGCGCTTCACCTCGCTCGACGGCGACCCCGGCCCCTGGCACGGCAGTGCGCTCGCGACGAACGGGCTCGTGCACGACGCCGTCGTCGAGGTCGTCCGCCGCCCATGACCAGGCAGTGACCCGGCACTGACCCGACGCTGACCCCGTCGGCCCCGGACGTACCCCTCCACCGGGGCACGTCCGACGGCGCGGCCCGGTGCGGAAGGGAACGGTCCCGACGCACCGCCACGGCGTGTACCCCAGCCCGACGCCTCCCCCGGTGTGCCGCGCTGGACGCCCCGCCGGACGACCCCCCGGACTGGGGACAACGCGAGCGGACAACTCGTCGCCGCGGCCCTCGAAGTGGTGCCGGACCTGGGTTACTGTGACGGCAGCGTCAGGTCGGAGACTGCCTCGGATTCCCTAGGTCCGAGAGCGGTGTCGGACCCGTCGTGTCTCGTCCAGAAACCCTAACCCGAGGGGTGGTACAGACGATGTCTTCATCGTTCCCGCGCGGAACCGAGTGCACCCTCACTCGTCGTCCGCATCTCGTTCCCGTCCATCCCGGCGCGCGCACCCTCGCCGCCGCGACACCCGGGGGCCGGTGAGTCATGGCACTCACCGGTCGCCGTCTCGAGGTCGACCGGATCGCGACCCTTGCAGCACTCCCTCGTGAGTGCGCGATGGTCGTCGTCGGCGACCCTGGTTCCGGACGCAGCAGCGTCCTCGACGCGGTCGCGAACCGCGTCGCCCTCCCCGTCGTGCGCGTCGGTGTCAACGGGACCGAGTCCCGCTGGCCGCTCGCCGGCGTGACCTCCCTGTTCACCGCGCTCGACGACCCCCGTGCGTCGGCCCACATCGCCCTGCTCCTGGAGTCCGACGCCCCGGGCTCCGGCTCGGGCGGACTCGCTGCGGCGCACGACTTCCTCGAGGCCGTGCAGACGCTGACCCTGCCGCCGACGGTCGTCCTCATCGACGACCTCGACCGGATGGACGCCGAGAGCCAGGAGCTCATCGCGTTCCTCGCCGGTCGGCTGGCCGGCACGGCCCTGCGCCTGGTCGCCACGGTCCGCTCGGTCCCGGCGGACGGGCCGCTCGCGTCCCTGCCGACGCTGCGGCTCGAACCGCTGACCGCCGACGAAGCACTGGTCGCGGCGCGCTCGATGGCGCCCGCGGACGCGAACGAGGGCGTCCTCGCCGTGCTCGCCCAGGAGACCGGGGGCAACCCCGGCGCCCTCCGCGAGCAGGTCGACGCGCTCACCCCGGAGCAGCGGACCGGCACCGAGCCGCTCCTGCTCCCCCTGCGTCCGACGGCGACCGGCGAGGCGATCGCCGACCGTTCCCTCGAGCACGAGAGCGAGGGAGGACGCGATCTGGACGTCCTCGCCCGCCTCGCGCTCGCCCCCGTCGCCCGCACGGCGGCGTGGGACCGGGACAGCGTCGACGACCTGGCCGACGCCGGGCTCGTCGCGGTGCGCGGCCAAAGCGTCACCGTCCGCGACCCGCTCGTGCGATCGGTGCTCTGGTGGCGGATGTCCGCTCGACAGCGGCGCGCCGGGCACACCGAGCTCGCAGGCGTGGTCGCGGAGTCCGACCCCCGTGCGGCGGCCTGGCACCGCAGCTTCGTCGACGACGTCCCGGACGTGGTCGGTCTGCTGACCGCGGCCGCGGGCTACGTGGCGGACGGCGTGCCGAACGCCGCAGTGGCCCTCGCCGAGCGCGCCCTGCACGTCGGCTCCGGCTGCGAGGACGAGCGCGCGGCGCTCCTGGGCGTCGCCGAGGCGATGCTCGCGAACCGCATGCTCGGGCTCGCCGCACGGTACCTGGCCGCGATCCGGCCGTTCCGCCGGACCGCCGACGAGGTCCGCCGCCTGCGGCTGCTGTACTCCGTGCAGTACCTGCGCGGCGAGGTCGTGCACGCGGACGAGCTGCTCGTGCCCGTCGCCCCGGACGCACCCGAAGCGCCCGCGGCGGCAGGACTCCTCGCGACCGTCGCGAGCTTCCGCGCCGAGTCCTGGGACCTCGAGCAGGCCCGCGACCTGCTCGCCCGGGTCGAGGCGCTCCGCCCGGCGGTGGACGCGCACACCGCGGAGATCGCCACCGCGGTGTCGCACCTCGTCGACGCGATCGACGGCACGCTCGCGCCGGACACCGAGCTCTACGACGGCCTCGCGACGTCGCAGCTGCTCACGCTGTCCGACCCCGCGCTGCTCCTCGTCGCGCACGCCCTGAGCCTCGGCGAGCGCCACCGCAGCGCCCGCCGCGTGTTCGCCCTGGCGATGGCCCGGAGCCAGGAGACCCAGGCGGTCTGGACCGAGGCCGCCCGCTACCTGTCCGCCGAGAACGAGCTGCGTTCCGGCAACTACCGGCAGGCGCTCCGGGCGATCGACGTCTGGGACGCCGCGGCCGGTGCGGACGGGCGTCCGCCGGAGGCCTCCCGGGCGCTCGCGATCGCGTACCGGCACTTCGCCGAGGGGCGCTCCCACGAGGCCCTCGAGGTGGTGGACCGGTGCCTCGCGCAGCGGTCGACGAACCAGCTGTGGGCCACGACGGCGAAGCTGCACGCGCTCCGCGGGCGGGTGCTCCTGCTCGACGGCCGGGTCGAGGAGGCCGTGGTCGCCCTCGAGGCCGCGGACGCCGTGGGTCGCTCGATGCGCAACCCGACGATGCTCCGGCACCTCGGTGACCTCGTCGAGGGCTACGTCCGGGCCGGTCGGACGGACGACGCACGCACCGTGACGGCCCGACTCGCGGCAGATCACCACGCCCGGCCGTCGCGCTGGGGTGCCCTGGTGCTCGCCAGGAGCCTGGCGCTCGTCGCGGACGACACGACCCGCGACGCCGCGCGGCGCCGTGCGCTGGAGCTGTTCCAGCCGCACGACTCGCAGTACGAGCGGGCCCGCACGTTCGCGGCGCTCGCCTGCGTCGGCACGGCGGCGGAGCGTCCGCGGCTCGGTGCCGCTGCGGCGGCGTCGTACGAGGCAGCCGGGCTCCGGCGGCCGCTCGTGACGCCGGTCGCGAGTGCGGCGATGCCGTCCTTCGCGGCCCCGTCGTCGGTGCGCTCCGTCCCGAGTGCACAGGTGCCCGGATCCCCGCGGAGCGTGCCGGACGCGTCGGCGGTGCTCACGTCGCTCACGGCCGAGGAGCGCGCGGTCGTGCAGAAGGTGACGGAGGGCTACCGCAACCGCGAGATCGCCTCGTCGCTGTTCATGTCGCAGCGGACGGTCGAGCTGCGGCTCACGCAGATCTACCGCAAGGTCGGCGCGCGCTCGCGCTCGCACCTGGTGGCGCTGCTCACGTGACGGGTCGCGTCCGCCACCGCGGTGACGTGGACGCGACCCCCTGACGGACGGGAGGCCCGGTACCAGCTGGTACCGGGCCTCCCGTCCGTCGTCGTCCCACCCTGGTGACCGCCGGGTCCGGTTGCGGGAGACCGCACGACCGTCGCCGCGGCGCACCGCGGCAGCGGGGAACCGCAAGAGGGGCGGGCGGCCGTTGCCCGGGCCCCCGCCGCGGTGGAGGCTGCTCCTGCACCGACCGTCGTGTCCCCTGGTGGGGACCCGTCCGCGGACCCTCGTCCGGTACCCGAACCGTCGGCCACGAACGCCGTCGTCCGCCCCCACCAGATCCGGGGGCGGGCGGCGGTCCGGCCGGCGGACCCGGATGCGCGGCAGACCCGACGGCGGTCGGTGCCGAACTCCCCAGCAGTCCCACCGATCGGACACCAGATGTGCGGAATCATCGCGGCCCGTGTCACCGACGACGCCACCCCGTACCTGCTCGACGGTCTCGAGCGGCTCGAGTACCGGGGGTACGACTCGGCGGGCGTGGCGGTGCGGACAGCGGCCGGGACGATCGAGACGGTCCGCTCCGTGTCCCGCGTCGGTGACCTGCGGACGCGCGTGGCCGAGCACGCGGCGAGGGTCCCCCTGGCCCGCGCGGCGACCGGTGCGGGGATCGCGCACACCCGGTGGGCGACCCGCGGCGCGGTGAGCGAGCGGAACGCCCACCCGCACGCGGACTGCTCCGAACGGATCAGCATCGTGCACAACGGGACGATCGCGAACGCCGGGCGCTTGCGGACCTCGCTCGAGGCGCAGGGGCACGTGTTCCGCTCCGAGGGCGACTCCGAGGTCGTCGCGCACCTGGTCGAGCGGGCGTTGACCGTCGATCCGGACCTCATGCTCGCGGTGCAGCTGACCGCGGCGCAGCTCGAGGGGTCGTGGGCGGTCGTCGTCCTGGACGCCCGGGACGGCCGGATGGTCGTGGCGGCCCACCGGTCGCCGCTCGTCGTCGCCCGGTCGGACCGCGGGGACTTCGTGGCGAGCGACGTCGGGGCGATCGCGCCGTGGTGCGAGACGTTCGTGCCGCTGCGCGACGGGGACGTCGTCGAGCTCGGCGAGGCGTGGTCGTGGTCGTCCGGTGGGCTGGCGGTCCCCGTGCCCTTCCCGACGCCGGCGCCCTTCGCCGCGGACACGCCGGACCGCGGGGACCACGCGGACCACATGGCGAAGGAGATCGGCGAGCAGCCGACCGTCGTCGCCACGATCCTGGACCGGGTCGGCCGCCGGACCGTCGACGGGAGCACCTGGGCCGGCCTCGGACTGCCCGCGTTCGACCGGTTGGCGGTCGTGGCGTGCGGGACGTCGCTGCACGCCGGTCAGGTCGTGGCGGGGGTGCTCCGGCGACTCGGGGGTGTCCCGACCGACGTCGTCGCGGCGAGCGAGTCCGACCAGGTTGTCCTCGCACCGGGCACGCTCGTCGTGGCGATCAGCCGGTCCGGTGAGACCGCCGACGTGCTCCGGGCGCTCGACCGGTTCGAGGACCGCAACCCGGTCCTCGCGCTGACGAACGACGTGCACTCCTCGCTCGCCCGCCGCGCCGACGCGGTGCTCGACTGCGACGCGGGGCCCGAGGTCGGGGTCACCGCCACGAAGACCTTCACGGCGCAGGTGGTCGTCGGCGTGACCGCGGTCGTCTCGGCGCTCGTCGCCTCCGGGCGGCTCGATCCCGCCCGGGCGGCCGCCCTGGTCGACGAACTCGCCGAGCTGCCCGGACGGATGGCCGCCGCCGCGGCGGTCGCCGCCGACCGCGTGCCGCTGCTCGCCGCGACGGTGCGGGACGCCCCGGGCTTCCTGTTCCTCGGCCGGGGTCCCGGGCTGCCGTACGCGGCGGAGGGCGCCCTGAAGACCACCGAGCTGAGCTACCGGTGGGCCCAGGCGCACCCCGCCGGCGAACTCAAGCACGGACCGCTCGCACTCGTCGATGAGGGCATCCCGGTCGTCGTCGTCGACCACGGCGACCACCGGCTCCGAGCGGACGTCGCCGAGGTCCGGGCCCGCGGGGCGCTCGTCGTGACCATCGGCGGCGCGGACTCCGACGTCCCGGCGCTCACGGCGTCCCGGAACGCGACCGCGGACCTCGCCTGGGGCCGCGGGACCGCTCCGTGGGGGCCGGTCGAGGCGGTCGTCCCGCTGCAGATGCTCGCCCGGGAGCTCGCGCTGCAAGCGGGGTGCGACGTCGACAAGCCACGGGGCACCGCGCGGGCGGTGGGGGGCGCATGGCCCGTCACACCCGGGTGAACCGGGTGACGGTGTCCGTCGCCGTCACGGCCGCAGTCGTCGTCCTCGTCACGGTGGTCGTGGTGCTCGTCGCCGTCCTGCCCGGCTGAGCGTCCGGCCGGGCGTCGGCTGCGCCCGGCCGGGCGTCGGCTGCGTCCGGCTGGGTCCGAGGTGCGCCCTGCCATCCTGGTCGCCGTGACCGCTGCCCCGCCGCTCGTCTTCGTCGCCGTCCTGGTCGGCGCCCTGCTGCCCTTCGTGCCGTACCTCGGCCGCGTCGCCCGGATCGCCGCGACGATCGTGCACGAGGTGGGGCACTGCGTCGTGGTCGTGCCGTTCGGCGGACGCATCGAGCGGATCGACCTGCACCCGGACGGCTCCGGCGAGGCCTGGGTCCGGCTCGGCCGCGTCCCCGCCGCGGTGCGGTGGGCGGTCCGGATCGCGAACCTGTTCGCTGGCTACAGTGCGCCGGTGTGGGCGGGTGTGCTGCTGCTCGCCGGGGTGCTGCACGGCTCCCGGTGGCTGCCGGTCGTGGTGCTCGGCGTGGTGGGGCTCGTCGCCCTGGCGTTCGTCCGGAACTGGTTCGGGCTGCTCGTGGTCGTCGGCTTCGACGCGCTCGCGTTCTGGGTGGCCCTGCGTCCGTCCGAGGCCACGGTGCTCGTCGTCGCCGGCGTGGGGGCGGCGTTCGTCGTGGACGGGGCCCGCTCGGTGGTCGCCGTCGCACGGTGGCTGGTGACCGGGGCACGCGTGCAGACGGACTTCCACATCGCCGCGGCCGAGATGCGCCTGCCCGCGGCGGTCTGGTTCGTGCTGTTCGTGGCCGTGAACGCCGTCGCGGTGTGGCTCGCCCGCGACCCGCTCCTCGTCGTGTGGGACACCTTGGCCACCGGCGTCCGCGCCCTGTTCTGACGCGCGGCACGGCAGTCCGCCGGCAGCGCGGGCGCGGGTCCGCCGCTGCGGCACGCCCCGGTCCGCGGGCGTAACCGGACGCCGCACAGCCCCCACGGCGGCCGTCGGGGTGCGAGAGTACCCGCACGACCCACACCCGGAGGGACCCCATGTCACACGACGGCCACGGCTTCACCACCGAACAGGTCCACGGCGGGTTCCGGCCCGACGCCGACCACGGCGCCCGGGTCCCCGCCGTGCACATGACCTCCGGCTTCCTGTTCGAGGACTTCGACCAGGCTCGCGACCGCTTCGCCGGCACCGACGACGGCTACACGTACACGCGCCTCGGCAACCCGACGAACGCCGACGTCGAGCGGCGCATCGCCCTGCTCGAGCGCGGCGCCGAGACGATCCTCGTCGCGAGCGGCCAGGCGGCGGCGACGGTCGCGTTCCTCGGCCTGCTGCAGGCCGGCGACCACGTCGTCAGCGCGCAGAGCATCTACGAGGGCACCCGCGGGCTGCTCCTGCAGAACCTCGGCCGGCTCGGCATCGAGGTGGACTTCGTCGCCGACGCCCGCGACCTCGACGCCTGGGCCGCGGCCGTCCGCCCGAACACCAAGGCCTTCTTCGCCGAGACCATCCCGAACCCGAAGAACGACGTGCTCGACATCGCCGGGGTCGCCGCCACCGCCCACCGCGCCGGGGTCCCGCTCGTGGTCGACAACACCCTCGCGACGCCGTACCTCGTCCGTCCGGTCGAGCACGGCGCCGACGTCGTCGTGCACTCCGCGTCGAAGTTCCTGTCCGGCCACGGGTCCGGCCTCGGCGGGGTCGTCGTGGACGCCGGCACGTTCGACTGGTCCGCCGCCCCGGAGCGGTGGACGCACCTGACGACGCCCGAGCACGCCCTCGGCGGCCGCAGCTACGTCGACGTCCACGGCCCCCGCGCCTGGGTCGTGTACGCGCGCGACGTGATCGCGTCCCGCATCGGTCCGACGCCGTCGCCGTTCAACGCTTTCCTGCTCCGCCAGGGCATCGAGACCCTCAGCCTGCGCGTCGAGCGCCACTGCGCGAACGCGCTGGCGGTCGCCACCTGGCTGGACCAGCAGCCGGAGGTGACGAGCGTCGACCACGCGGGTCTCGCCTCCAGTCCGTACCACGACCTCGCGCAGCGCTACCTGCCCCGCGGAGCCGGGTCCGTCTTCGCCTTCACGCTCGCCGGCGGCGAGCCGGCGGCGCGGGCCTTCATCGACGCCGTCGAGCTGTTCAGCCGGATGACCCACCTGGGCGACGTCCGCTCGCTCGTCCTGCACCCCGCCACGACGACGCACGCCGGTCGGACGCCCGCCGAGCGGGCCGCGCAGGGCATCGACGACGGCCTCGTCCGCCTGTCCGTCGGGATCGAGGACGTCGCGGACCTGCTCCGCGACCTGGAGCGCGGGTTCGCTGCGGTCCGCAGGGCGGTCGGCTCCGCGGCCGGCCGGGAGGCCCGTGGCGCGTCCGCCACGGTCCGTGCGGCGACGCAGGTGGCCTGAGATGGCGGACCTGCAGCACTTCGGGTACTTCTTCTCGCGGGGCTTCGGACCTCAGGCGTGGGGGCGGGCGGACTGGGACTGGGGCCACGACTGGACCAAGCCGGGCCTGTACCAGCAGTCCGTCCGCGCGCTCGAGCAGGCCGGGATGGACCTGGTGATCGCCGAGGACGCGATCTCGCTCGGCAACCCGTCCACCCTGGACCTGCGGATCCGGCAGGCCTACGGCGGCCCGAAGCACGATCCGCTGCTGCTGGCGCCGTACCTGTTCGCCGCCACGTCGCACATCGGCATCGCTCCGACGGTGAACGCCGGGATCACCCCGCCGTACCTGGCCGCCCGGCAGGCCGCCACGCTCGCGCACCTGTCGTCGGACCGGTTCGGCCTGAACGTCGTCACGGACACCGGGAGTGCCCGCCACGTCGGCGCGGCGCCGCTCCCCCACGACGCCGCGTACGACCGGGCCGAGGAGTGGATCACGCTGCTGCGGCGGCTCTGGCACTCGTGGGGCGACGGGTACGTCGGTTCCCGTTCCGACTGGCACTTCGCGGACGGGGACGCGCTCGACGCCTTCCACCACGAGGGCGCGTACTTCACCGCCGACGGACCGCTCAACGCGCTGCCGCTCGACACGGACCCGGTCGTGGTCTCCCCCGGCGGCTCCGGACGCGGGCTCGGCTTCGCCGGGGCGCACTCGGACGTGCAGCTCGCCCTCGCGCCGCTGTCGGCCGCCGCCGTCCGGGAGTACCGCGCCCGCGTGCTCGCCGCCGCGGCGGACGCCGGTCGGAGCGCCGACGACGTGCGCGTGCTGTTCGTGGTGAAGCCGGTCCTCGTCGCCTCGGCGGAGGAGGCCGACCGGCTCGTCGATGCGTCCGCCCACCCGACCGACGAGGCACTGCTGGCCGCGGCCGTGGCGTGGTCGAGCGACTCGGAGACGGACCTGACCGTGCTCGACCTCGACGCGCCCGTGCCCGCCGGGACGTTCGGCGAGCACGTCTCCGCCGGGACGATCCGCGGTCTGCTCGGCGACACCCCGGACGCGCCGCTGCGCGAGCTCCTGGCCAGGAAGGCACGGCTCGGGCGGCTGCGCACCCGGGACGGGTTCGTCGGCACGGCCGAGGAGTTCGCGGACTTCGCCGAGGAGCTCGGTGCCGACGCCGACAACGACGGGTTCATCCTGTCCGGGGACCTGCACCCGGCCCAGGTGTACCGGATGACGGGCGACCTCGTCCCCGTGCTCCGGCGCCGCGGGCTGCTGCGGCGGGAGTACGGGGACGGGGGTCTGCGGGGGAACCTGTTCGACTTCTAGTGGCGGACGGGCTCGAGGACGTTGGACTCCTCGACGTCGCGGACGTCCGCGGCGGTGCGGAGGATCTCCTCCCGCGGGGACGCCGAGGCGATCGCCCAGAAGTAGACCACGAGCGAGAACACGGCCACGACGACGATGTCCACCCACAGCGGGAACAGCACGACCGGCGCGGTGGTGTTGAAGTCACTGAAGTAGACGATGAGTCCCATCCCGACCAGGTACGGCAGCAGCCACTGCGCCGCCTTCCAGTCCCACCGGGGGCGGACGCTGGTCGCACCGCGGAACACGTTGTTCAGGACGATGACGACCGCGCCGATGAGGATCGCGACGCCGAGCTTCCAGTCGGTGTCCCACCCGGTCCACAGGATGATCAGGTTGGCGATGATGAACGCCACGGGCGACAGGACCGACGCGATCGGCATCCGGTAGGGGCGCTCGACCTCCGGGATGCGCTTCCGGAACGCCCCGAGGGCAAGCGGCGCCCCCGCGTACATGAGCACCGACGCGCTCGTGATGAGGCTGACGAGCCCCTGCCACGACGGGAACGGGGCGAAGCACGCGCAGCCGACGACGAACGCGGTCACGAGCCCGACCCACGGCACGCCGGCCTTCGTCGTCCACTCGAACGCCTTCGGGAAGTAGCCGTTGCGGCTCAGGCCGTACGAGATGCGCGTCGTGGCGGTCACGTAGATCAGGCCCGTGCCCGCCGGGGAGATGATCGCGTCGACGAAGATGACCACCGCGAGCCAGGTCAGCCCCGCGGCCATCGCGATGTCGGCGAACGGGCCGGTGTACTTGGTGAAGTCGGCGGTCGCCCACGAGCCCTGCACCGCGCCGGACTGCAGCGCGCCGAGGAACACGACCTGGAGCAAGAGGTAGATCACCAGCCCGATGACCACGGAGCCGATGACGGCGCGGGGGATGTCGCGCTTCGGGTTCTTCGCCTCGCCCGCGAGCTGGTCCGCCTGCTCGAAGCCGAGGAACGCGAAGATGATGCCCGACGTCGACACCGCTGCGAGGATGCCCTTCGCCCCCTGCGGAAGGAAGCCGTCCGCCGCCGTGAAGTTCTCGCCGTGGAAACCGCTGAAGGCCAGCACGATGATGACCAGCAGCGGGATCGCGACCTTCCACCAGGTCGCGGCGGAGTTCGTGTTCGCCAGGATCCGGACGCTCAGCAGGTTGATCACCGTGACGACGGCCATCAGGACGATCGCGACGGCGATCCCCGCACCGGTCAGCAGCTGCTGCGTCTGGCCGTTGACGACGACGGTGTGCAGCCACGGGTGGGCGAACTGCCAGTGCTGCGCGTACTTGATCATCGCCTCGACCTCGATCGGGGCGACCGTCACGGACTGCAGCCAGGAGAACCACCCGAACGACGCGCCGGCGACCCCGCCGAACGCGATGTGCGGGAAGCGGGCCGTCCCGCCGGCGATCGGGAACATGCCGCCGAGCTCGGCGTGCACGAGCGCGAGGACCAGCACGGCGACACCGCCGATCACCCACGAGATGATCGCGGCCGGGCCGGCGGTCTTCAGGGCCTCCTGCGACCCGAACAGCCACCCGGAGCCGATGATCGACCCGGTCGAGGCCCAGATGAGCCCGATGAATCCGACGTTGCGCTTCAGGCCGGAGTCCGGCAGCGCCTGGGTCGTGGTGGTGTCCACTGCAGCTCCGTTCGACGGGGCGACCCCATCGCACGGAGTCGCGCGTCACGATGCTGGCACTGCGCGGGCCCCGGTGGCGGATTGTTTAACACAATGGAAACAAGAGCACTGTACAATCCCACAGCCTTCCGGCTGGACGGGTCAGGGCTTCTTGCTGCCCCTCTTCTTGCTCTTCTTGCTCTTCTTGTCCTGCTTCTTGTCGAACTTCTTCTTGCCGTCCTTCTTCTTCTTGCCGTCCTTCTTCTTGGCGTCCTTCTTCTTCTTGGCGTCCTTCTTCTTCTTGTCGGGCTGCTTCTCGTCGTGCTCGGTGTCGTCCGACGGCATCCCCGGATCAGCGAGCACCACGATCCCGCCGGTCTCCGGGAGCCCCTCCACCGGCGCCTCGGTCACCTCGGGCGCCAGCGCGTCGTCCACCCGCTCGACGATGATCTCCGCCCCGTCCTCGGCGAGCCGGAGCAGCGCCTGGGCCGCACGCACCCGCGTCGTCGTCCGCCGTGCGAGCACGTCGGACCGTGCCCCCTCGAGGAACGCGCGCAGGCTCCGCTCGACGACCGATCGACCCCGCGGCGCCGCACGGTCGAGCCGGTCGAGCTCCCCGGCCACCCCGGCCGCGTCGTCGGCGACGGCTTCGTCCCGGACGGCGTCGACCAGGGCGGCGACCGCGGCCGCAGCACGCTCGACCGCGGGCGACCGCTGGTCCAGGACGACGAGCATCTCGAACACCGACCCGTACGACAGGGTCTCGAGGCGCACGGGCTCAGCGCCGCGACCCCGGAGCACCAGCCGAGACTCCGGCGTCGGCAGCCACGCAACGACGGCCGCGACCGAGGCCACCGACCCGACGATCCGCTCGTACGCCGCCAACCCCACGCGCTCCTGCTCTCTCAGCCGGACACGGATCGCGATCTCCTGCACCACGCGACACACCCTCTCGTGCACCGGTCCGGGTCCCTCCCGCACCTGATCCGGACAGTAGTCGCCAGCGCTCCCGGGAACAGCGAACGCCCCGGCATCGTCCAGGGGACGACGACGGGGCGTTCAGACAACACCAGCGCCTTCACGGGCACCGACCCTTCACGGGCACCGACCCTTCACGGGCACCGACCCTTCACAGGCACCGACCCTTCACAGGCACTGACCCTTCACGGGCACTGAGCCTTGAGGAGCACTGCGACAGCGGCTCGACGTCCGGCGATCGGTGGAGATGGGGGGAATCGAACCCCCGTCCATCGCTGCGCTTCGACGTCTTCTACGGGCGTATCCGGATGAGGCGTTCTGCTCGGCTCCGTCCTTTGCTACCGGCTTCTAGAACGACGAGCCCAGTCTCAGTGCAAGTCCCGCACGGCCCTGAGGCGCAACCGTGCAGCAAGTCCTCTGGATGACGCCGGGATCAGGTTAGGGGACGGTCACCTGGCCGACGGACTTCATGTGCTGGGCTGCTTACGCAGCGAGAGCGAAGTCAGTGCGCTTGGAATTGGCACTTGTTGTTTTCCACGGATCGTTCACGAGATGACCGTGGGTCCTCGGCCCGCTTCCCGTCGGCACACAGGCAATGTCGAAACCGATCATCCCCGTACAGGCCGGAACGTGCGAGCCGCTGTCGCGCTGTGGAGTTGTCAAGTGCTCCGGATCGGAGCGGTCCCCCAGTCTAGCCGACGAAGGGGAGGTCTGTCACTCGCCGAGGCGGTTCCGCGAGCGCATCGCCCGCTCGGCCTCGCGCTTGTCGGTCTTCTCGCGCAGCGCCTGACGCTTGTCGAACTCGCGCTTGCCCTTGGCGACCGCGATCTCGACCTTCGCGCGACCGTCGTGGAAGTAGATCTGCAGCGGGACCAGCGTGTAGCCGCCCTGCGCCGTCTTGTGCGAGATCTTCACGATCTGCTGCTTGTGCAGGAGCAGCTTGCGCTTCCGCCGCGGCGTGTGGTTGTTCCACGTGCCCTCGGTGTACTCGGGGATGTGCACGGCGTCGAGCCAGGCTTCCCCGGCGTCGATGAAGGCGTAGCCGTCGACGAGCGAGGCCCGCCCCTCGCGGAGCGACTTCACCTCGGTCCCGGACAGGACCATGCCGGCCTCGTACGTGTCCTCGATCAGGTAGTCGTGGCGCGCGCGACGATTCGTCGCCACGATCTTCTCGCCGCGTTCCTTCGCCATGGTGTTCCCTTCCGAGGTGCTGGTCCTGCTGCCCGTCCTGGCGCAGCCCTCCAGCCTAGTGAACAGCGACGGGGCCGCGCACCTTCCCGGCGCGTCGACCCCGTCCCGCGTGGCGTGTGGGCGATCAGACCCGGAGGTACCGCCGGATCGCGATGGACGCCGAGATGCCGGCGAGCAGCACACCCACGACGATCACGGCCGGTACGACGACCGCGGCGTCGGACATGCCGATGAAGGACGTCTGCGGGAACCGCTGGGACAGGTAGTTCCGGACGAAGAACCAGACCACCGCCAGGATCGCGCCACCCGACAGGACCGCGCCGATCGCCGCGGCGATGACCCCCTCGAGCACGAACGGGGTCTGGATGAACCGGTTCGACGCTCCCACCAGCCGCATGATGCCGAGCTCCCGACGTCGACTGAACGCGGAGAGCCGGATCGTGGTGGCGATGAGCAGGACGGCGGCGACGAGCATGAGCGACGCGATGCCGATCGCCGTGTACGACGAGGCGTTCAGCAGGTTGAAGATCGGCTGCAGGTAGCCGCGCTGGTCGACGACGCTCTGCACACCGGCGACCTTCGACAGGCTCTCCTGGAGCACGTCGGCCTGCGACGGGTTCTTCAGGTTCACCCAGATGGTCTCGTTGAGGTACTCCGGCTTGACGAACTCGGTCGCCGGCGAGTCCTTGAACTGCTGCTTGAACCGGTCGTACGCCTGCGCCTGGTCCTCGAAGTACGTCTTCTCGATGTACGGCTTGAGGGTCGACGAGTCGAGCTGCGCCTCGACCTGCTGCCGCTGCTCGTCCGTGACCTTCGCCCCGGTGCAGTTGCCCGTGGTGTCGGTGTCCGTGCAGAGGTACACCGCGACCTGGGCCCGGTCGTACCAGTAGCCCTTCATCTGGTTGATCTGCATCTGGAGCAGGATCGCCGTGCCGACGAAGGTCAGCGAGATGAAAGTCACGAGGACGACGGACACCACCATCGAGACGTTCCGGCGGAGACCGGACCCGACCTCGGACATGACCAGCCCGAGCCTCATCGGATGAGCCCCGGGATCGTCTGGATGCCGGTGGTGTTCGAGACGCCGGCGCCGCGCTGCACGGGGATCGCCTGCGTCTGGTACCCGCCGGACTGCTCGTCACGGAGGATCGTGCCGTTGGAGAGCTCGATCACCCGGCGCTGCATCTGGTTCACGATGCTGGCGTCGTGCGTCGCCATGAGCACGGTGGTGCCTCCCTGGTTGATGCGTTCGAGGAGCGCCATGATGCCGGCCGAGGTCGTCGGGTCGAGGTTGCCCGTCGGCTCGTCGGCGAGCAGGACCGCGGGCTTGTTCACGACCGCGCGGGCGATCGCGACACGCTGCTGCTCACCACCGGAGAGCTCGTGCGGCATGCGCGTCGCCTTGCCGGCGAGCCCGACGAGCTTGAGCACGTCGGTGACGGCCTCGCTGATGAAGCCCTTGCTCTTGCCGATCACCTGCAGCGAGAACGCGACGTTGTCGAAGACGTTCTTGTTCGGCAGCAGGCGGAAGTCCTGGAACACCACGCCGAGGTTGCGACGGAAGTAGGGGACCTTGCGCGACGACAGGGCGCCCAGGCGTTGCCCGAGCACGTGGATCTGCCCCCGGGAGGGCTTCTCCTCCTTGAGGACGAGACGCAGGAAGCTCGACTTGCCGGAGCCGGAGGCACCGACGAGGAAGACGAACTCACCCTTGAGGATCTCGAGGGAGACGTCGTCGAGCGCCGGACTCGGGTTGCCCGAGTAGACCTTGGTGACGTGGTCGAATTTGATCATGACCGGATCAGGGTAGGTCGCCCGGTCCGGAAAACCGCCGAGGCGCGCGGCTCAGGTCCGCCGCGGCGGCCCTCAGTCGTCGTCGCCCTGCTTGCGCCAGCGGATGCCCGCGTTGATGAAGCCGTCCAGGTCGCCGTCGAACACGGCTGAGGGGTTGTTCACCTCGTGCTCGGTCCGCAGGTCCTTGACCATCTGGTACGGCGCGAGGACGTACGAGCGGATCTGGTCGCCCCAGCTCGCGGTGATGTTGCCCGCCAGCTCCTTCTTCTTCGCGTTCTCCTCTTCCTGCTTCAGCAGGAGCAGGCGCGACTGCAGGACGCGCATGGCCGCGGCACGGTTCTGGATCTGCGACTTCTCGTTCTGCATCGAGACGACGGTGCCGGTCGGGATGTGGGTCAGGCGGACGGCGGAGTCGGTCGTGTTGACCGACTGCCCACCGGGGCCCGAGGACCGGAAGACGTCGACGCGGATGTCGTTCTCGGGGATGTCGATGACCGCGGTCTCCGGCATGAGCGGGATGACCTCGACCGCCGCGAAGGACGTCTGGCGCTTGCCGGCGGCGCCGAACGGCGACATCCGGACCAGGCGGTGCGTGCCCGCCTCGACCGACAGGGTGCCGAACGCGTGCGGCGCGTCGACCTCGAACGTGGCGGACTTGATGCCCGCCTCCTCCGCGTAGGAGGTGTCCATCACGGTGGTCTTGTAGCCGTGCTGCTCGGCGTAGCGCAGGTACATGCGGAGGAGCATCTCGGCGAAGTCCGCCGCGTCGACCCCGCCGGCGCCCGCGCGGATCGTGATCACCGCGGGGCGGTCGTCGTACTCGCCGTCGAGGAGCGTCTGCACCTCGAGGTCGCTCATCGTCTTCTGGATGGCCTTGAGCTCGGCGGCGGCCTCGTCCGCGGACTCCTGGTCGTCGGCCTCGTTCGCCATCTCGACGAGGACCTCGAGGTCGTCGATGCGCGCTTGCGTGTCGGTGATCTTCCGCAGCTCGGCCTGCCGGTGCGAGAGCGCGCTCGTCACCTGCTGCGCGTGCTCGACGTCGTCCCAGAGGTCCTGGGCACCCGCCTGCTCACTGAGTTCGGCGATCTCACGCTGCAGGCGGTCGACGTCGACCACCGAGCGGATGTTGCCGAACGTCTCGCGGAGGGCGGAGAGCTGCTCGGAGAAGTCCAGTTCGACCATGGTCACCGATCCTACCGGCGTGCGTCCGGGGCCGCCGACCGGGAGGCACGCCCCACCGCCGCCACGCCGGTCGCGTCCGACGCCGCCTACCCTGGTCGGATGGTCTCACGACGCGACGCCGCCGTCCGGCTCGACATCCCCCTGGAGATGGCGAGCCGGCACGGGCTCCCCGCCCACCTCTCCGAGGCGGAGCTGTCGGCGATCGAGTCGGACCCGCCTGCCTGGCTCGTGCAGTCGCGGGCGAACCGGACGGGGGCCAGGAAGGTCTGGACGGACCTCACCTGCTCGATCTGCGGGGACACCGAGACGGCCCGGCCGAAGAAGTGGTGGCCGGAGTGGACGCTGCTCGTGTGCGACCGGCACGACCCCGAGGACGCGCCGGCACCCGCACCGGGACACGCCCGGTACGCCGTGCACGGGGTGGGCACCCGGTTCGTCGCGCTCGTCGACGAACCGGCCTGACCGCCGGAAGCAGCGTCGACGGGTCTCAGCGGCCGAGCACGGGCGTGCGTGCGGCCATCCCCGCGGCACCGGCCCGGGCGACCGCGTCCGGCAGTGCGGCGAGGAACGCGTCGACGTCGGCCTGCGTCGAGGTGTGCCCGAGCGTGATGCGGAGCGCGCCGCGGGCGTCCTCCTCGGACAACCCCATCGCGAGCAGCACGTGCGAGGCCTCCGGCACGCCGGCCTGGCACGCCGAACCGGTGGACACCGCGACCCCGGCGGCGTCGAGCAGGAACAGCAGCGAGTCGCCCTCGCAGCCCGGGAACGTGAAGTGCGCGTTGCCCGGCAGCCGGTCGACCGGGTCACCCATCAACCGCGCGGACGGGACGGCCCGCTGCACACCGGCCACGAGCCGGTCCCGCAGGGGCGAGAGGTCCGTGTGTGCGGTGGACGCGGCGACGCCGAACGCGACCGCGGCCGACGCGTCCTGGGTGCCGCTCCGAACCTGCCGTTGCTGGCCGCCGCCGTGGATCAGGGGCTCGACCGAGGCACGGCGTCCGAGGACGAGCGCACCGATGCCGACCGGTCCGCCGATCTTGTGCGCCGACACGCTCAGCGCGTCGAGCCCGGAGTCCCGGAACGAGACCGGCACCTGCCCGTACGCGGCGACGGCGTCGCTGTGCACCGGCACGCCCGCGGCGTGCGCGGTCTCCACGATGCGACGCACCGGCTGCAGGGTGCCGACCTCGTTGTTCGCCCACAGGAACGTGACCAGGGCGACGTCCGTGGCGTCCGCGAGTCGCGCCTCCAGGCCGGCGAGGTCGACGCGACCCTGCGCGTCCAACGGGACCACGTCGACGACCGCTCCCTCGTGGCGCTCGAGCCACTCGACGGTGTCGACCGTCGCGTGGTGCTCCCCCGCCGGGACGACGATCCGCGGCCGTGGGCGGTCCTGCTGGCGGGCCCAGTACAGGCCCTTCACGGCGAGGTTGATGCTCTCGGTGCCGCCGGAGGTGAAGACGACCTCGACCGGCTCGGCGTCGAGCGACGCCGCGACGGCGGCGCGGCCGTCCTCGAGCAGCATCTTCGCGCGCTGTCCGGCGCTGTGGATCGACGACGGGTTCCCGACGGTGCCGAGCGCGTCGGTGTACGCGGCGAGCGCTGCGGGCAGCATCGGCGTCGTCGCGGCGTGGTCGAGGTAGACGGGCACGGGACTTCCTGGACGTGGGCGGCGGGGCGCGCGGTGGCCCCCGGTCGAGCGTGTCCAGGATACGCGCGGCCTCTCGTACCCTGGGTGGCATGCAGGAGACCGCGATCGACGAGACCCCCGGCTTCCGCCTCGGCGACGGCGAGCCGCGGTTCTCGGTCCGTTCCACGGACGCGACCGCCGTGACCCTGGTCGTGCAGCGCCCCGGTGACGCGCAGCCGACGTGGTACCCGCTCGAGCCGGTCACGGGGACGGACCGCTGGGCGGCCGCCACACCCGACGTCCGACCGGGCGACCGCTACCACCTGCTCGTGGACGGACCGGACGGGCCGCGGCACGGGTTCGACGCGTCGCGACCGCTGCTCGACCCGTACGCCCGCGGGATCGTGCGCGCCGACGCCGGCTCCGGCGGCGGCTCCGGCTCTGCGCGCTGGACGAGCGAGGTCGTCGACGACGCGTTCGACTGGGGCGGCGTGGTGAAGCCGGTCGTACCGCTCGACCGGGCCGTCGTGTACGAGGCGAACGTCCGCACGCTGACCGCGGCGAACCCGCACGTGCCCGAGCACCTGCGCGGGACGTACGCGGGCGTGGCCCACCCGAGCACGATCGCGCACCTGCACCGCATCGGCGTCACGACGATCGAGCTGCTGCCCGTGCACGCGTTCGACTCCGAGGCGTGGCTCCGCGACGCCGGGCGGGAGAACGCGTGGGGGTACAACTCCCTCGGCTTCTTCGCCCCGCACGCCGCGCACGCCTCCGCCGAGGCGCGGGCCGCCGGCGCCTCCGGGGTCCTGCGGGAGTTCAAGGGCATGGTCCGGCTCCTGCACGAGGCCGGGATCCAGGTCGTGCTCGACGTCGTCTACAACCACACCGCAGAGGAGGGCCTGGGCGGTCCCACCTCGTCGCTCCGCGGACTCGACGGCGCGTCCCACTACCGGTGGACCCCGGACGGCGACGCGTACTACGACACGACCGGGTGCGGGAACACGCTGAACACCTCGACGGACGCCATCGCCGACCTCGTCGTCGACAGCCTCCGCTACTGGGCGCGCGAGGTCCAGGTCGACGGCTTCCGGTTCGACCTGATGGCCGCGCTCGCCCGCAACGACCGCCACGTCTTCGACGCGGAGCACCCGCTGCTCGACCGGATCCGCCGGCACCCCGACCTGCAGGACGTGCTCGTCGTCGCCGAGCCGTGGGACGTCGGACCGGACGGGTGGCGCACCGGGGCGTTCGGTGCCCGGACGAGCGAGTGGAACGACGGCTTCCGGAACACCGTGCGGCAGTTCTGGCTGACGGACATCGCCGAGGAGCGGCGGAACGGTGCGCCCTCCGCGGGGATCGGAGCGCTCGCCGGGGCGCTGACGGGGTCGCGAGCGCTGTTCGGGCCGGACCGCGGTCCGACCGCGAGCGTGAACTTCGTCACCGCGCACGACGGCTTCACCCTGCTCGACCTGGTCTCGCACGACCGCAAGCACAACGAGGCGAACGGCGAGGAGAACCGCGACGGGTCGGACGACAACCGCTCGTTCAACCACGGCATCGAGGGCGACACTGCCGACCGCGGGGTGCGCGCCGCCCGGGGTCGGTCGATGCGGAACCTCGTCGGCACGCTCATGCTGTCCGCCGGCGTCCCGATGCTCACCGCCGGCGACGAGCGGAGCCGCTCGCAGCACGGCAACAACAACGCGTACGTCGTGTCCGAGGACCTGACGCCCGTCGACTGGTCCGACGACGAGGACGCCGAGTCGATGACCGAGGCGGTCGCCGCGCTCGCCCGGCTCCGGGCCGCGCACCCGGCGCTCCGCCCGACCCGGTACGGCGTCGAGGGCCAGGAGACCCCGGGAGCGACGCGGATGTCCTGGTACGGGCCGGACGGCGGTGCGATGACCCCGGAGGGGTGGGACCAGCCGATCCACCGCGCGGTGCAGTGGTTCGCCGAGTCGACCCCGGTGCACGAGCCGGCCGACCGGGTGCTCGTCGTCGTGCACGGCAGCGGCCGGACGCGGGACCTGACGCTGCCGGTCCGCGACGACGTCGTCGGGTACCGCCTGGCGTGGTCGAGCGAGAAGCACCGGGACCACGAGCGGGTCCGCCCGGCCGGGCAGGTCTTCACCGCGTACGGCCCGGGCATCCACGTGTTCGAGGTGGCGTAGCGCGACCCGGGGCCGATCCGCGCGTCGAAGGCGGTCCCGCGCGTCGGAGGACGATCCGCTCGTCGGAGGTCGTTCCTTCCGACCCCCGATGCGCGGATCGGCTTCCCACGTCGGCTGCGATGGGCAGGAACGTGCACGGCGCCGTCCTCCTCCACAGGCCGCACGGCGCGCCCGGTCGTGCACAGGCCGCGTCTTCCGGGGAACGCTGGCCCCGCAGCCGGGTAGCGTCGGCTCCGTGGCCACTGCAGACCGACCCCGCCGACCGAAGATCGGGCGCATCCCGATCACCCGACTCACGCCGACGACCCCGAACGGGTTCCCGTCGAAGGCCTTCGACGGCGAGGTGATCACGTTCGGTGCGACCGTCTTCCGCGAGGGACACGGGGTCATCGGCGCCGACCTCGTGCTGGAGCGCCCCGACGGCGGCACCCGCACCGTCCCGATGACCTTGGTGGGCGCCGGCACCGACCGGTACGAGGCGACCGTGCAGGTCGACCACACGGGCGTCTGGACGTGGCACGTCGAGTCGTTCTCCGACGACTGGGCGACCTGGATCCATGGGGCACGCCTGAAGATCGCCGCCGGGGTGGACACCGAGGCCACGCTCCTCGACGGGGCGGTGCTGCTCGACCGGCTCGCGGCGGAGACCGACTCGACCGCCGCCGCGCGCGCCGCCGAGCGGGTCCGGGACACCGAGCTCGACCCGGCCGAACGACTCGCAGCCGTCGACGACCCGCGGATCACCGGCGAGGTCGAGGACGCACCGCTCACCTCGCTCCGCACGCACTCCCCCACCCAGCTGCTCGACGTCGAGCGCACCCGCGCCGGTGTCGGCGCCTGGTACGAGTTCTTCCCCCGGAGCGAGGGCGCGAAGAAGAACCCCGACGGGTCGTGGAAGAGCGGCGACTTCCGCACCGCGGCCCGACGTCTGCCCGCGGTGGCCCGCATGGGCTTCGACGTCGTCTACCTGCCGCCGATCCACCCGATCGGCACCACCGCACGCAAGGGCCCGAACAACACGCTGACCCCTGGTCCGAACGACCCCGGCAGCCCGTGGGCGATCGGCGGGCCGGAGGGCGGTCACGACGCGATCCACCCGGACCTGGGGACCGAGGACGACTTCCGCGACTTCGTCGAGACGGCGAAGAACACCGGGATGGAGGTCGCGCTCGACTTCGCCCTGCAGTGCTCCCCCGACCACCCCTGGGTGCAGGCGCACCCGGAGTGGTTCACGGTCCGCGCCGACGGGTCGATCGCCACGGCCGAGAACCCCCCGAAGCGCTACCAGGACATCTACCCGATCCAGTTCGACTCCGACCCCGAGGGCATCGTCACCGAGGTCCTCCGGGTCCTCAGGCACTGGATCGCCTTCGGTGTCCGGATCTTCCGCGTCGACAACCCGCACACCAAGCCGCTGTGGTTCTGGGAGCGGGTCATCCGCGAGGTCCGCGACGAGCACCCCGAGACCGTGTTCCTGGCCGAGGCGTTCACCCGTCCGGCGATGATGCGTGCCCTGGCCGAGGCCGGGTTCCAGCAGTCCTACACGTACTTCACGTGGCGGAACACGAAGGACGAGATCGAGGACTACTTCACCGAGCTCAGCCACGAGACGAGCGCCTACCTGCGCCCGAACCTCTTCGTGAACACGCCGGACATCCTCACCGAGTACCTGCAGTTCGGCGGCCGTGCCGGCTACAAGGTGCGCGCAGCGCTCGCCGCGACGGGGGCGCCGACCTGGGGCATGTACGCCGGGTACGAGCTCTTCGAGGACGTCGCCCGCCCGGGCTCCGAGGAGAACATCGACAACGAGAAGTACGAGTACAAGCCCCGTGACTTCGCCCTGGCCGAGGCCGAGGGGGCGAGCCTGGCGCCGTACGTCACGATGCTCAACCGGTTCCGGCAGGCGCACCCCGCGCTCCGGCAGCTGCGCAACTTGCACGTGCACGCGTCCGAGGACCCGGCGATCGTCGTGTACTCGAAGCACCTGCCCGGCGAGTTCATCCGTTCCGGCCGCGCCGACACGGTGATCGTCGTGGCGAACGTCGACCCGCACTCCGCCCGCGAGACGACGGTGCACCTCGACCTCGCCGCCCTGGGACTGCCGACCGAGCAGCCGTTCGACGTCCGTGATGTCGTGACCGGCCAGCGTTGGGTGTGGGGCTCATCGAACTACGTCCGCCTGGACGCGTTCCAGGAGCCCGTGCACCTGCTCGTCGTGGAGGGACCCCACCGATGACCGACCGTGACCCGAAGGGGACCCCGCCGATGGGTGCCGACCAGCCGAACTCCGCCAGCGCTCCTGACAGCCCGGCGCCGACTCCCGCCACCGACCGCGGACAGGGCCCGAGCGTCCCGCCGGTGCCGCCGCCCCCGCCGCCCGTGCGTCGTCCCTCGGCGACGCCGACCGCTCTCGCACCGAGCGGTGCGGACGAGCCGCGCTACGAACCGCGGGTGTCCGCTCCGGGTGAGGACCTCCCCGGGGCACCCGAGGTCTCCCCCGAAGCTCCGGACCGCGGCGTTCCCGAGTCCGCGACGCTCGGCGGACAGGCCACCGCTCCGTCCGGGTCCCAGGAGCCGACAGCGGCGAGCACCACCGCGACGACGAGCACCGCGCCGACCCCGAGCACCGACTCCGGAGCGCCGTCGCCCGAGGGACCGCGGCCCGCCCCGGTCGAGGACTGGCTTCGACAGCAGGTCGCCGAGGGCCGCTGGTCCCGCCCGCACGACGTGCTCGGGCCGCACCCGGTCGACGGTGGGACGAGCGTCCGGGTCGTCCGACACCTCGCGTCGTCGGTCCGCATCGTCCGCCCTGACGGCGACGACGTCGAACTCACCCACGAGGGCGACGGCATGTGGGTCGGCGCGACGCCCGGCACCCTCGGTCGCTACCGGGTCGAGGCCGACTACGACTTCGACGAGTCCACGGACGCCGACGACGCGACCTGGACCACGGACGACGCATACCGCTTCGCGCCGACCGTCGGTGAGCTCGACCTCCACCTGTTCGGCGAGGGTCGCGACGAGCAGCTGTGGCACCACCTCGGCGCCCACGTCACCACGGTCGACGGCGTGGACGGCGTGGCCTTCACGGTCTGGGCGCCCCGTGCCACGGCCGTCCGCGTGATCGGCGACTTCGAGGGCTGGGAGGGTCGCACCACCGCGATGCGCCGCCTCGGCGACCTCGGCGTGTGGGAGCTCTTCTGGCCGGGCGCCCTGGTCGGGCAACGGTACAAGTTCCAGATCCTGACCGACTCCGGCTGGGTCGAGCGGGCAGACCCCTTCGCCCGTCGGACCGAGGTGCCGCCGGCGACCGCCTCCGTGATCACCGCGTCCGACTACACGTGGTCCGAGGGCGACACCGCCTGGATGGAACGCCGCGCGCAGAGCACCACGCACGACGCCCCGATGAGCGTCTACGAGGTGCACCTCGGCTCCTGGCGTCCGGGGCTGTCCTACCGCGAGGTCGCTGACCAGCTGATCGGGCACGTGCAGCACCTCGGGTTCACGCACGTCGAGTTCCTCCCCCTCGCCGAGCACCCGTTCGGCGGCTCGTGGGGGTACCAGGTCACCGGCTACTACGCCCCGACCGCCCGGTTCGGTACGCCGGACGACCTCCGCTACCTGATCGACCGCCTGCACTCCGCGGGCATCGGCGTGATCATGGACTGGGTCCCCGGCCACTTCCCCAAGGACGAGTGGGCGCTGGCGAAGTTCGACGGGTACGCCCTGTTCGAGCACCCCGATCCCCGACGCGGCGAGCAGCTCGACTGGGGCACCTACGTGTTCGACTTCGGGCAGCCGCAGGTGCGGAACTTCCTGGTCGCGAACGCGCTGTACTGGCTCGAGGAGTTCCACATCGACGGCCTGCGCGTGGACGCCGTCGCGTCGATGCTGTACCTCGACTACTCCCGTACCGAGTGGCTGCCGAACGTGCACGGGGGCCGCGAGAACCTCGAGGCGATCTCCTTCCTGCAGGAGACGAACGCCACGGCGTACAAGCGCTACCCCGGCATCGTCATGATCGCCGAGGAGAGCACCTCGTGGCCGGGGGTGACCCAGCCGACGAGCGCCGGCGGGCTCGGGTTCGGCCAGAAGTGGAACATGGGGTGGATGCACGACTCCCTCGAGTACATCGAGCGCGAGCCGGTCCACCGCAGCTACCACCACGACGAGATCACGTTCTCGCTCGTGTACGCGTTCAGCGAGCAGTTCACGCTGCCGATCAGCCACGACGAGGTCGTGCACGGCAAGGGGTCGCTCTTCGGCAAGATGCCCGGCGACGAGTGGCAGAAGCTCGCGAACGTCCGCGCCTACCTGGCCTACATGTGGGCGCACCCCGGCAAACAGCTGCTCTTCATGGGCCAGGAGTTCGCGCAGCCGTCCGAGTGGTCCGAGGCCCGCGGGCTCGACTGGTGGCTCCTCGACGACCCGGGGCACCTCGGCGTCCAGGACCTCGTCGCCTCGCTCAACCGCGTGTACAAGGACACGCCGGCGCTGTGGACGCACGACTCCTCGCCCGAGGGCTTCGAGTGGATCGAGGGCGGCGACGCCCCGCACTCCACGCTCGGGTTCCTGCGCAAGGACGGCGACGACCGACTGGCCGTGTTCGTGAACTTCTCGGGCGTGCCCGTGGAGCGGCGCTTCGGCCTGCCGTCGGCCGGCAGGTGGGACGAGGTGCTCAACACCGACGCCGTCGAGTACGGCGGTTCCGGGGTCGGCAACCTCGGCTCGGTCACCGCGGACGAGACCCCGTGGGCGGGCCGCCCCGCCTCGGCGCACTTCGTGGTGCCGCCGCTCGGTGCGGTCTGGTTGCGCCTGGCTCGCTGACGCGACCCCCTGACGGACGGGAGGCGCGGTGCCGACCGGCACCGCGCCTCCCGTCCGTCACGTGGTGCGCACCCGCCCGACGGCGGCGGCCCGGGCAGAGGGTGCCGCAGCAGCGAGACCGTCCCGGCCCGCGCGAGACGGTCTTGTTCCGGCGAGACGGTCCTGGAACGACGAAACGCCGCCGGATCCGGCGACATCTCGTCGGATTCGGCGGCGTCTCGGTGGACCCGTGCGCGGGTACGGCGCGCTAGTACAGCGCGTTCGCGAGCCGACGACGCGCCACGACGACCCGCGGGTCGTCCACACCGATGAGCTCGAAGTACTCCACGAGTCGGACACGCAGGGCCTCGCGCTCCGCACCGAACACGGTGGGGACGAGGTCGAGCAGGCGCCCGAAGGCGTCCTCGACGTGCCCGCCGCTGACGTCCAGGTCGGCCACGGCGAGCTGCGCCTCGAGGTCCTGGGGCGCAGCGGCAGCGGCGGTCCGGAGCTCGTCCGCTGTGCGGCCGGAGAGCCGGTCGAGCAGCGACACCTGCGCGAGACCGGCGACGGCCATCTGGTCGTTCGGGTCCTGCGCGATCGCGGTCTTGTACTCCTGCACGGCGGCGGCGTAGTCACCGCGCTCGATCGCGTCGTAGGCGGCCTGGTGGTGCGGAGGCAGCGGCTCCGGCTCGGGTTCGCCCCGCGGCTCCGCGGCGACGTCTCCGGACTGGCCGTCGACGCGCACACGCCCGGTCACGCCGTTCTGCTCGGCAGCGGCGACGACCTGCTCGAAGACGTCGCGGACCTGCGCCTCCGGCAGGGCCCCGACGAAGAGCCCGAGCGGGCGCCCGCCGATGACCGCCGCAACGGTCGGGATGGACTGCGCCTGGAACGCCTGGACGAGCTGCGGGTTGGTGTCCGCGTCGACCTTGGCGAGCACGACACGACCGTCGTACTCGGCGGTGAGCTGCTCGAGGATCGGTGAGAGCTGCTTGCACGGCCCGCACCACTCGGCCCAGATATCGACGATCACCGGGACGACAGAGGACAGCTCGAGCACGTCCTGGAACGTCTGGTCGGTGACGTCGAGCACGAGCGACGGGACGGTCGGCTCGGTCGTCGACGGGGCTGCACCCGCGGTCGCGCCCTGCGGTGCCCCCGGAGCGGGGGCGGCCGGGGCTGCCGGACGCTGGGCCCGGTCGACGAGCGACGACAGGTCGACGGCTCCGCGGAGACCGGACGGGGTCGGGGGGACGTTGGTCATTGCACCTCACTCGCTGCGGTCAGGCCCTGCGTGAACCCGAGCAGGACCACCTTGTCATCACTTCCGACGGGCGGCACGGAGAAGAGCAGCTGCACGCTGTACGTGGCGCTGATCCCCTTCGTGCTGGAGTCGACGCCCGACAGCGCCTTGACGGCACCCTCGGTGTTCACCTCGGCACCGGCTGCGGTCGGCGTGACCTTCTCGATCTCGTCCAGGTCGGCGGACACGAGCGCGCCGGCGCCGTCGGTCGCGATGGCGATCGCGCTGTCGTCGGGGACCTGGGACGAGTACTCGATCTTGGCGGTGTCCGGCAGCGATTCGGACTTCTTGTCCTTGTACGCCTTGCCGATGGTCGACCGCAGGCCGTCGCCGTCGGACTCGAACAACGACGCCGACGAGCTCTCGCTGTCCTTCGACAGCACGTCACCGTAGGCGGCCGCGATGTCGTCCGGCGCGATGCGGAGCAGCTTCGTGTTGCCGGCGAGCTGTGCGGCACCGAGGGACGTCGGCGCGAGGCTCGGCACCTGCGCCGCGGCCTCGAGCGACACGTCGTACGCGACCTTGTACTCGTCGCGTGCGCTGGCCTGGACCATCGTGAGCGCCTGCGGAGCGGTCTTCGCGGTGCAGTCCTCGGCGACGATCGCGAACACCGTCCGTGGCCAGGTGTCGGTCTGCTGCGGGAGCGCGACGCACACCTGCTGCGCGGAGATCGCGGGCGGGGCCCCCGCCTTGTCGTCCTTCGCGCGGATGGCGTAGTTGGCCTTCCGGAAGTCGAGCGCGGCACCCGTGAAGCGCGACTCGAGGAGCGACGCGTCCTTGGCCTCGTCGGCCTTCTGTGCCACCTCGGCGACGCGCTGCACGATCTTCTGGATCTGCTGCTTCGACGCTGCCGTCGGCTCGTCCTGCTCGGCACCCGCCGTCGCCGATGCGGTCGGCGTGGCGGTCACGTCCGCGGAACCGCCCTGCGGCCAGTAGTCGGACGAACAGCCGGCGAGCCCGAGCGCGCCGACGAGCACGATCGGCACGGCGATGAGCGGACGGCGCCCACGACGACCGCGGCTCGGCACCTGGGCACCCGCTGCGGCGGCCCGGCGCGACGCGCGCACCCGGGGCGGCCTCGTCCCCCCGCTGCGACGACGCGGACCGCGCCCCCGACGCTGGTGCAGGAACGCCCAGACGAGCAGCGCGACGCCGCCGACGAGGAACAGGCCGCCCGCGACGAGCAGTGGGCCGACCGACGGGGTCGCGGTGTCCCGTGGCCAGGTCACGGACACGTCCGTGGGTGCCGCGTCCTTCCCATTGCCGAGGACCACGAGCGACACGTCCGACGGCAGCCGCACGGTGAACTGCCCCGCGCCGGGCCACTCCTGGTACCAGAGGTCGCTGCCCGACGGGTCCGGGACGCTCGAGGCACTGCCGGTCGTCTTGCCGACCAGGCGGTCCTGCTCGGCGTCGAACCGGAGCGTGGTGTGCTTCGCGTCACCGATCCAGGCCTGCACGTCGCTCGTCTTGCCGTAGGCGGCGAAGACGTCGCCGGAACCGGAGACGTTGATGCGTTGGTACCCGGGGTTGGCGTTGAGCGTCGACCCCGGGATGACCGTCACCGGGGCGGAGGCCTTGCTGGTCGACTGCGCGACGAGCGAGGACGGTGGCGCGAAGACGGTTCGCTGGCCGACAGCGAGCCCGACGAGCAGCAGACCGATGACGAAACTGACGATCGCCAGGACGAATCGCACGGATCTTCTCCCTACCGCGCCGGGGTGGGGGATGTCGGCGCGCGAATCAGCGCTCCAGGATAGCGAGCGACCCTGGACATCGCATCCCTGCTCGCTGAGCCGAGCGCTCGCGCACCACCGACGGACCGTCGGCGGCCGCGACTCAGCCCCGTCGGTGGCACCGCCTCGACGAGACCCCGGCTCAGGCCCCCCGGTGGCGCCGCCACTACAATCGTCCGCGGGCCAAGGGCTGGCCCTCCGCCGACCCCCAGGAGCAACACGTGGCGAACGACGAGGCCGAGTTCGGGACCGAGCTGCGCGGGTACCGCCGCGACGACGTGGACCGGGCCCTGGGCGACCTGCGCCGGGAGCTCATCAAGTCGAACAACGACCGCGCCGAGGCCGCGAAGGAGATCCGTCTCCTGCAGACCCGCGTCTCCGACCTGCAGGGCGAGCTCGACGAGGCCGGGACCCCGACCTACAGCGGACTCGGCACGCGCCTCGAGTCGACGCTCCGGGTCGCCGAGGAGCAGTCCACGCGCCTGATCAGCCAGGCCGACATCGACGCCCAGCGCCTGCGTGCCGCGAGCCGGAACGAGGCCGACCGCCTGCTCCGCGAGGCCCGGCAAGAGGCCTCCGAGACGCTCGAGGACGCCAGGAGCCGCGCCACCGACGAGCTGTCCCGCGCCCGCGCCGAGTCCGCCGACACCATCGAGCGTGCCCGCGCCGAGGCCGGCCTGCTCACGCAGGACGCCCGCAACGAGGCCGCCGCGATCCGGGGCGCCGCCGTCACCGAGGCCGCCGAGGTCCGCTCGGTCGCCATCCGCGAGACGAACGCCCTGCGTGCCCGCGTCGAGCACGAGGTCGCCGAGCTCCGCGAGACCGCGCAGCGCGACGCCGCGCAGGCCCGCGCCGCGGCCGAGGAACTGGACCGCGAGACCGAGCACCGCCGCAGCGTGTTCGAGGCGGAGCACACCCGTCGCACGGCCGACCTCGAGCGCGAGGAGACCGACCGGCGCACGGCCCTCGACCGCGAGGTCACCGAGGGTCGCACGGCCTGGCACCGCGAGCGCGACGAGCAGCAGCGCGAACACGCCCTCGCGCTCGAGGAGGGCCGCGCCGCCCTCGAGTCGGAGACCGCGACCCGCCGCGCCGACCTGGACGCCGAGCTCGGGGAACGCCGACGCGTGCACGACGAGGAGCTCGCCGCCGCCCGTGCCGGCTGGGAGCGCGAGCTCGCCGGTGCCCGGGCGGCGCTGGAGCAGGAGGCCGAGGCCCTCCGCGCCCAGCTGCGCGTCGACGAGGAGCAGACCCGCGTCGAGAACGCCCGCCTCGTGCAGGAGACCTCCGACCGCATCGCCGATGAGCTGCAGCAGCACAGCGCGCGCATCGAACGGGAGCGCGCCGAGGCCGACGCCGCCGCGGAGCGCGCCGCCCGTGAGCACGCCGACGAGCTCGCCGCCCGCCGGGAGCGCGAGCACGCCGAGCTGGACGCCGAGGTCGCCGACCGTCGCCGCGCCGAGCTCACCGACCTCGAAGCCGAGCGCGCTGCGCTCCAGCAGGAGGTCGAGACGATGCGCGCGGTCCTCGCGAAGGAGCGCGACGAGGTCCGCGCTGAGATCGCCCGCGAGCGCGACGAGGCCCGCACGGCGCTCGAGTCGGAGCTCGCCGCCCGCCGCGACGACGCCGAGCAGGAGTACCTGCAGAAGCACCACGAGACGGTCACCGAGACGCAGAAGTACCTGGACGAGGCGAACCTGCAGCTCGCCGAGGCGACCCGCCGAGCAACCGAGGCCCGCGAACGCGCCGAGCGCCTGCAGCAGGAGGCCGACGACCTCGAGCGCTCCAGCACGGCCGACGCGCAGGAGCACGCCCGGACGATCGTCGCCGACGCCCAGCAGCGCGTGCACCGCATGGTCGCCGACGCCGAGGAGCGCACCGCCGCGATCGAGGCAGAGGCCGAGGACCGCCTGGCGGCGATCCGGACCGAACGCGATGCCGTCGCCGGCTACCTCGAGAACCTGCGTGGCGTGCTGACGCACGCCACCGGACTGCTCGGTTCCGGCGCACCGGACGCCGGTCGCGACGCGGACGCGGACACGGACACCGCGACGGACGTCACCACCCGCTGACGGTGACCCGGCCTGGAGGCGCGACCGGCGCCTCCAGGCCGGGTTGCGTCGTCGGGACGGCCGGGTGGGCCGTCAGGCGGAACGGACCGGCAGGTCGGTGTGCGTCGGCAGCGGTGCACTGCCGGGCACGACGAGGTCGGCGATCGTGTCGAGCACGATCCGCACGTACCGCTCCCCCACCCACAGGTGCTTCGCGCCCTCGATCGGCACGACCCGGACGTTCGGCGCAGGAGCGAAGCGACGCGCGGCCTCGTCCGGGCGCAGGAAGTCGTCGTGCTCCGGGACGAGCGCGACCACGGGAACGTCGACGGACGCCCAGCGTGCGAGTTCCTCGTCCGAGGTGCGGTGCAGGGGCGGCGACAGCAGGACCACCCCGGCGACGGTGCCGGCCGCGACGTGCTCGAGCGCGTGCTTGAGGACGACCTCGGTGCCGAAGGACCACCCGA
This sequence comes from Curtobacterium sp. AG1037, assembly GCF_003349855.1. Taxonomy (NCBI): domain Bacteria; kingdom Bacillati; phylum Actinomycetota; class Actinomycetes; order Micrococcales; family Microbacteriaceae; genus Curtobacterium; species Curtobacterium sp. AG1037. Next base: position 312,448 of record NZ_QQAO01000004.1, read on the forward strand.
CGAGCAACGGCGCGGGGAGCCCGCGCGCGGTGACCTCGCGGACGGCGGCGCGCAGGTCGAAGCCCTCGGAGACACCGTCGCCGAAGGTGCCCTCGGACGTCCCGCGTGGCGAGGAGACCGACCGGAAGTTGAAACGGAGGACCGCGATGCCGGCGAGATCCGGCAGGCGGGCCGCCGCCTTCTTCAGGACGTGCGAGTCCATGAAGCCCTGCGCCGTGGGCAGCGGGTGCAGGGTGACGATCGTGCCGCGAGCGGGGCGTCCGAGCGGTTCCGCGAGCTCACCGACGAGCGTCAGGTGGTCGTCCGTGTACAGCTCGACGTCGGTCCGCTGTGCCGGCAGTTCGGTGTTCGAGCGGATCTCGGTGCTCATGCGATGCTCCAGCAGTGGTTGTGCCAGTGGCGGCGCGACGCCAGGTCGGCCTCGTCACCGAGGACACCGTCGGCTCGCCAGACGACAACGTGCGCGGTACCGGGCAGGACGGTGCCGCCGCAGCCCGGGCAGACGTACTCTTTCTGCGCCGACGCAGCCGAGACGGGCTGCACGGTGAACGTGCGGCCGCGACGGACCTCGGTCCGCTTCCAGGACGACATGAGCCGGTCGAGGCCCGTGGGTTCGTCCTCGGGCTCGGGTCCGTGACCGCGGGGACGCCGCGGTCGGTTGCTGCGCGGCACCCCCGGCGCCGATCAGTACCAGTTGTAGGACTGGCTGTGGCCCCAGGCTCCGCACGGCGTGCCGTACACGCCCGAGATGTAGTTGAGACCCCAGGTGATCTGGGTCGCCGGGTTCGTCTGCCAGTCGGCGCCGACCGTGCCCATCTTGCTGCCGGGCAGGGCCTGCGGGATGCCGTACGCACCGCTCGGGTTGTAGGCGTTCACGCGCCAGCCGGACTCCTTGTTCCAGAGCAGCACGAGGCAGTTGAACTGGTCGGAGCCCCAGCCGCGGGCCGCGACCATCTCCTGGGCGATCGCCTGCGCGCTGCCGGGGTTCGGCGTGGCGGCCTGCGCGGCGATGGTGTTCGTCGCGGTGACCTTCTTGGTGGCGGTCGTGTCCGCTGTGTCGTCGGTCTCGGTCGCCGGCGGGGCGGTCACCTTCGGCGCGGGGACCGTGACGCCGTAGCCGTCGCGGGAGACCTCGAAGTCGCCGTAGGTGCCGTGCGCGGTGTACTGCTGCGGCTCGACCGGGGCCTTGACGAGCACGGGTGCCGAGACGGCCGCCTGCGCCACGTCCGGCTGCATCGGGTTGAAGAGCGACCCGCCCACGAAGCCGAACACGGCGAAGAACGAGAGCGCGGGGATCGTCGCGCGCTTGCGCATGAACGTGTTCACGCTGCGGGCGGGCTTCGGTGCGGCGGCGACCGCTCGGCGCTGCTGCACGGCACGGCGCTGCTTGACGACCCGCGGGTCGGCCGGCGTCCGCGGGACCGCGGCGTCGAACGTGGAGCGCGCCGGGGCGCTGACGGGTGCGGCGGGGATGGACGCCGTCGCGACCGCTGGGGCCGCGTGGAGGACCGCGTGCTCCGCCGTGCGGAGTCGTTCACGTGCCGCGCGACGCTCACCGACGACCGTGTGGTCGAGGTGCACGCTGCTGCCGCGGTCGGAGCTGAAGTCTGCCGTGTGCCTGCCCATGAGTCCGACCAGGATAACGGAATGGTCACGCAACCGGAAGCACCGGCACCCAGCGCGTCGCCGGATCGCCGGGCCGGACGATGCGGGGAGTCGTCAGCGGACGGCGAGCATGACCTCGACGACGGCGTCGAGCAGTGCGTCGACCTGCGCCTCGCGGTAGCCGCCGTGCTTCGGTCGGAAGACGATCGACCGGACCTCGGTGAGGCTCAGCGGCTTGCCGTCGCGGAAGTAGCCGGCGAGGCGCTGGGCGAAGGCGTCGACGTCCTTCGGGTGGTACCCGGTCCCGAGCGGGCTCGTGCGGGCGAAACGCTGCCCGTCCGGACGCTCCAGGCGGGCGACGACGTCCGAGGCCTTCGAGCGGGCCTCGGCGTACCAGGCCTTCTTGCCGACGTCGGCGATCTCCCGCTCGCGCTCCCGGGCGGCGAAGGCGTCCTCGAGTCGCTCGAGGGCGGCGTCGACGTGCGCCGTGGAGTACCCGCCCTTGCGCATCGAGAACGCGGTGGCGCGGATCTTCGCCGCCTCGATCCCCGGCGCCGTGTCGGCGGCCGTGTAGGCGCGGCGGGCGTCCTCGAGGAACCGGTCGACCTCGTCGACGTCGTACCCGAGGGCGCGGCGGTCTGCGGTGGGGAAGGTGGTGGCCACGGCGACATTCTGCCAGCACCCGACCCTGGCGCTGGCTGGACGCGCCCCGAGCACGCCTGTCAGTGCACGACGATCAGTGCACGACGATCAGGAACAGGACGTACGCGACGGCGGCCGACGGCAGGATGCTGTCGATCCGGTCGAGCAGTCCCCCGTGCCCCGGCAGGAACGACGAGATGTCCTTGATGCCGAGGTCGCGCTTGATCATCGACTCGGTGAGGTCGCCGAGGGTCGCGGACCCGGAGATGAGCACGCCGAGGACGATGCCGGTCCACCACGGCAGCCCGAGCAGGAGCCACACGACGACGATCCCGACGAGGATGCTCGCCGCGACCGATCCCGCGAAGCCCTCCCAGGTCTTCTTCGGGCTGATCCGCGGCGCCATCGGGTGCTTGCCCAGGTTGAGCCCCGTGGCGTAGGCCCCGGTGTCGACCGCGACGACCACCAGGATGAACGCGATCACCCAGAGCTCACCGCGGGGCTGCGCCGACAGCAGGACGATGCACGCCCCGAGGAGCGTGATGTACGCCTGGACGAACAGCCCGTTCGTCAGGTCACGGGCGACGTGCCCGGCCGGCGGCTTCTCGCGCGCGAGGGCGACCTCGACGAGCCGCCAGACCACGATGAGGACGATCCCGCCGATCACCGCGAAGAGCGCCGCCACCTGTCCGCCGAGGAACGCCAGCGGCACCATGCCGACCGCGGCCGCGACGCTCGGGATCCGCGGCACGTCGCGCCCCGCGAACCGCATGGCGCTCGCGAGCTCGTACACCGCGACACCGAGCAGGAACGCGGCGACGACCATGAACGCCGGCTTCCAGATGAGGAGCGCGGCGAGCATGACGACCGCGAAGGCCAGCGCGATGCCGATCGCCGCCGGCAGGTTCCGTCCGGTGCGCGCCGTCAGCGCCTCGTTGCGCGCGCCGAACTCCGCCTTGCGCTGCTTGAGCTGCGCTTCGAAGTCGGCGCGCGCCGCGCGGGCACGGGCGTCGAAGTCCTGTCGGAGCCCCGTCTTCGCGGACGGGCGCGGTTGCGTGGGGCGGTCGCCGCCCGGGTCGGGGAGACGCATCAGACCTCGAGGAGTTCGGCTTCCTTCTTCTTCAGCGCGTCGTCGATCTGGTCGACGTGCTTCTTCGTCAGGGTCTCGAGGTCCTTGTCGGCGCGGGCGATCTCGTCGTCGGAGATCTCGCCCTTCAGCGCGTCCAGGTCGTCCTTGGCGCGACGACGGATGTTCCGGACGACGACCTTGTGGTCCTCGCCCTTGCCGCGCACGAGCTTCACGAACTCCTTGCGGCGGTCCTGGGTGAGCTCCGGGATCGTCACGCGGACGATCTCGCCGTCGTTCGACGGGCTGGCGCCGAGGTTCGGGAACGTCGCGATGGCGCGTTCGATCTCCTTGAGCGCGGACTTGTCGTAGGGCGTGACGACGAGCGTGCGGGCCTCGGGCGTCTGCATGGACGCCAGCTGCGCGAGCGGCGTCGGCGTGCCGTAGTAGTCGACCGGGATCTTCTGGAAGAGCGCGGGGTTGATGCGTCCGGTGCGGACGGTCGCGAAGTCGTCCTTGGCGACGTCGACGGCCTTCGCCATCTTCTCGGTGGCTTCGGTCAGGACATCACTGATCACGGTGGTTCTCCTTCGGTACTGCTGTCGAGTCTAGTCAGCGGCCGGGGTCAGTTGCTGACCACCGTGCCGATCCGCTCCCCGCGGATCGCGGCGGCCACGTTGCCCTCGCCCTCCATGCCGAACACGTGCATCGGCATGCCGTTGTCCATGCAGAGCGAGAACGCGGTGGCGTCCACGACCTTGAGGCCCTGGAGCAGCGCGTCCTGGTACGTCACGTGGTGGAGCTTCTCGGCCGTGGCGTCCTTCTTCGGGTCCGCCGTGTAGACGCCGTCGACGCCGTTCTTCGCGACGAGGACCTCGTGCGCGTCGATCTCGAGCGCACGCTGCGCGGCGACCGTGTCGGTGGAGAAGTACGGCAGACCGGCACCGGCACCGAAGATCACGATGCGGCCCTTCTCGAGGTGACGCTCCGCGCGGCGCGGGATGTAGGGCTCCGCGACCTGGGTCATGCTGATCGCGGACTGCACGCGCGTGGCCGCTCCGGCCTGCTCCAGGAAGTCCTGCAGCGCGAGGGCGTTCATCACCGTGCCGAGCATGCCCATGTAGTCGGCGCGACCGCGGTCCATGCCGCGCTGCGAGAGCTCGGCGCCGCGGAAGAAGTTCCCGCCGCCGACCACGATCGCGACCTCGACGTCCTGCGCGGCCGCGGCGATCTCCTTGGCGATGGTGCTGATGACGTCCGGGTTCACCCCGAGGGACCCGGCCCCGAACGCCTCCCCCGACAGCTTCAGCAGGACCCGGCGGCGTCCGGTCTTCTCGTTCGTCATGTGGCGCACCCTTCGTCGAATGTCTCGTGGGAATCTACCCGGCCGGAGCCGGTCCGGCGGAGGAGGTCGTGCCTCCGTGCCGGTTCCGCGCGTGTCGCAGCGCGCGCAGAAACGGGGCCCGGAACCGATGTGGTTCCGAGCCCCGTCACGGGTTCGCTACGCGCCGACCTTGACGCGGGCGAAGCCCTGGATCGTGATGCCGGCGTTCTCGGCGGCCTTCGCGACGGACAGCTTGTTGTCCTTCGCGTAGTCCTGCTCGAGGAGCGCGACCTGCTTGCGGTAGGCGTTGAGGCGACCCTCGACGATCTTCGGCAGGGCGGCCTCCGGCTTGCCCTCCTCGCGCGTGATCGCCTCGACGGTCGCGCGCTCCTTCTCGATCGCCTCGGCCGGGATCTCGTCGCGGGTCAGGTACGTCGGGTTCGCGAACGCGACGTGCTGGGCGATCGAGCGGGCCTCGGCCGCGTCGGAGCCCGAGTAGGCGATGACGACGGCGATCTGCGGGGGCAGGTCCTGGCTGGTCTTGTGCAGGTAGACCTCGAAGGCGTCGCCCTCGACCCGGACGACCGTGCGGAGCGCGAGCTTCTCGCCCAGCGCAGCGGCGGCCTCGTCGATCGCCTCGGCGACCGTCTTGCCCTCGAGCGGCGCGGCGTTGCCGGCCTCGACGTCGGACGCGCCTGCAGCGGCGACCGCGGCGACGACCTTGTCGGCGAGGGTGGTGAACTTCTCGTTCTTCGCGACGAAGTCGGTCTCGCTGGCGAGCTCGACGACGGTGGCGGCGCCACCCTCGGTCGACGCCACGACGACGCCCTCGGAGGTCGCACGGTCGTCGCGCTTGGCGACGGCCTTCGCGCCCTTGATGCGGAGCAGCTCGACGGCCTTGTCGTAGTCGCCGTCGGCCTCGACGAGGGCGTTCTTGGCGTCCATCATGCCGGCCCCGAGGTCCTCACGGAGCTTCTTCACGTCAGCAAGGCTGTAGTTGGCCATTGGCTGGAGTCCTTTCTGGACTGGAGTTGTGGAGAGAGAAGGAAGGGGCGCCGAGCCGACCGGCCCGACGCCCCCGGATGTCACTCGGCGGGGGTGGCTTCGGCGTTCTTGTCGGCCTCGGCGATCGGCTCGCCGATCTCCTTCGCGGCGACCTGCGCGTCGGCGTCGTTCTCCTCGACCGGGGTCTCGGCGGCGGGCGCGGCCGACGCGGCCTGCTCGCCACCGAGGAGCTCCTGCTCCCACTCGGCGAGCGGCTCGGCCTCTTCCTGGTCGCCACCGTTGTGGCGGGTCTTCAGGCCCTCGGCCGCGGCGTCGGCGACGATGCGGGTGAGGAGACCGACGGAACGGATCGCGTCGTCGTTGCCCGGGATCGGGTACGTGATCTCGTCCGGGTCGCAGTTGGTGTCGAGGATGCCGATGACCGGGATCCCGAGCTTCTGCGCCTCGTCGACAGCGAGGTGCTCCTTCTTGGTGTCGACGATCCAGAGCGCGCTCGGGGTCCGCGTGAGGTTGCGGATACCACCGAGGGTCTTGTGGAGCTTGTCCAGCTCGCGCTTCTTGATGAGGAGCTCCTTCTTGGTGAAGCCCTTCGTCGTGTCGTCGAAGTCGATCTCCTCGAGCTCCTTCATGCGCGCGAGGCGCTTGGAGACCGTCTGGAAGTTCGTGAGCAGACCGCCGAGCCAACGCTGGTTGACGTACGGCTGGCCGACGCGGGTCGCCTGCTCGGCGATGGAGCCCTGGGCCTGCTTCTTGGTGCCCACGAAGAGGATCGTTCCACCGTGCGCGACCGTCTCCTTGACGAAGTCGTACGCGCGGTCGATGTAGGCCAGCGACTGCTGCAGGTCGATGATGTGGATGCCCGAGCGCTCGGCGAGGATGAAGCGCTTCACCTTCGGGTTCCACCGACGGGTCTGGTGTCCGAAGTGGACGCCGCTGTCGAGCAGCTGGCGGATGGTGACGACGGCCATGCCGTCCCTCCTTGTTCTCGGCGCACGGCTGTCAGGCCGTGAGCACGGTTGCGGTTGTGTCGGTCACGACCGGTGGTCGTGACCCCTGGCGCCCTGTCCGCACGGCCGCCCGCTCGTGAGAGCGGGACCGGTGGCCGAGAGACGCGAGTGGACGCGCGAAGTCAGCGCGCTCGGCGCGCTGCAGGAAGCACTCTAGCAGGTCTGGGCGCACGGGAGGCGCGGTGCGGGTCGGACCCGCACCGCGCCTCCAGGACGTGGTGACGCTGGTGCGTCGTTACTTGGCGGACACCGTGTCGCCCTCGGCCGTGATGCCCATCTCCTCGAGGGAGCGGCCCTTGGTCTCCGGGATCTTCGCGATCACGAAGAACAGGGAGAGCAGGGCGAACAGGGCGTAGATGCCGTAGGTCACGGTCAGGTTGAAGCCGGACAGGACCGGGAACGAGATGGTGACGACGAAGTTCGCGACCCAGTTCGCCGCGGAACCGACGCCGAGCGCGGTCGCACGGATGCGGTTCGGGAACATCTCGCCGAGGAGCACCCACATGAGCGGGCCCCACGTCGCGCCGAAGGACACGACGAACAGGTTCGCGAAGATCAGCGCGATGAGTCCCCACGCGCCGGGCAGCTGCGGCGCGCCGTCGACGATGGTGGCCTGCGAGAAGGCGATCGCGACCATGGTCAGCGACACGAACATGCCCGTCGAGCCGGCGACCAGGAGCGGCTTCCGCCCGAGCTTGTCGACCGTGAAGATGGCGATGAAGGTGACCGCGACGTTCACGACCGAGGTGATCGTGGAGATGAGGAAGGACTGGTCCTCCTTGAACCCGACGGCCTGCCAGAGCGTCGTCGAGTAGTAGAAGATCACGTTGATGCCGACGAACTGCTGCAGGACGGCGAGGATGATGCCGACCCAGACGATCGGCTGCAGGCCGAAGCGGTTGCCCCGGATGGAGCCCTTCTTCTCCTTGGACTCCTTCTCGATGCCGTCCTGGATCTCCTCCAGGCTCGTGTTCACCGTGTCGCGCGGGACGATCTTGCCCATCACGTCGCGGGCGTCCTCCTTGCGGCCCTGCGCGAGCAGGAAGCGCGGGGACTCCGGGAGCGTGATCGCGAGCACGCCGTAGACCACCGAGGGGATCACGCCGACCAGGAACATCCAGCGCCACGCGGCGAGCCCGAGCACCTGCTCCGACGCACCACCGGCGGTCACCGCGAAGATCTGGTCGGACAGCAGGGCGGCGAAGATACCGAGGGTGATCGCGAGCTGCTGGAACGAGGCCAGCCGACCGCGGATCGCCTTCGGGGACACCTCGGAGATGTAGGCGGGGGCGATGACCGACGCGGTGCCGATGCCGAGGCCGCCGACGAGACGCCAGATCACGAGGTCCCAGGTCGCGAACGCGAAGGCGCTGCCGATCGAGCTGACGAAGAACAGCACTGCTGCCCAGAACATGACGCGGGTGCGGCCCCAGCGGTCCGCCAGGCGGCCGGCGAAGTACGCACCGAAGGCGCAGCCGATCAGGGCCGAGGCGACCGCGAAGCCGCTGGCGGCCTCGGACAGGCCGAACTCGCCCTTGATCGCGTCGACCGCTCCGTTGATGACGGAGGAGTCGAATCCGAAGAGGAAGCCACCGACCGCCGCCGCGATGGCGAACAGGGTGACCTTCCCCTTGAACGCACGGTCCTCGCCGTGCTGGGTGGACGTGTTCGACACGGTGCTCCAGGTTCTTGCCGCCGTGCTGGGTGGCGCACGGTGCCCCGGCGGTCGGCTGGTTCGCCGTCCGAGCGGCGTTGCGTGTTCCGGAGCGCCCCAGACCCTACTCCCCGTTCGGGGCGCGGGCACAACCGGGGTGCGCGGTCGGGTCGTCGCACTCCTCCACCGGACGGGAGGCGCGGCTCCCGTTCCACAGACCACGAGCGCCGTGCGCGGATGGCGTCCGGCGCTGCGAACCTCGGTGCATGCGGTGGAGCGGGTCACTCACGGGGTCGGTACTGGTCGGAGCAGCGCTGGTCGGGACGGCGCCGGTCGGGTCGGTGCCGGTCGGGTCGGTGCCGGTCGGGTCGGTGCGGTCGGTCGGTGCGGCGGTGCTCGCGCCGGGGTCCCCGGGAGCGGCGGTGCGGGCGGCGGACGCGCAGGACGAGGCGCCGTGGGTGTGGCCGACCGGCTCACGGATCGTCGAGCGCGGGTGGGAGGCCCCGGCCGACGACTACGCAGCGGGGCATCGCGGGATCGACGTCGCCGCGTCGATCGGGACGCCCGCGGTGGCGGTGGCCTCCGGCACGGTTTCGTTCGCCGGTTCGGTGGCCGGCCGCGGCGTGGTGTCGATCGACCACGGCGGCGGGCTCGTCTCCACCCTGGACTCGGTCGACCCGTCGGTCTCCACCGGGGACGAGGTTGATCAGGGCAGCACCGTCGGCACCGTCTCGGTCGGGCACTGTCCGGCGTCGGCCCCGTGCCTGCACCTCGGCGCGAGGGTCGACGGTCGGTACGTCGACCCTCTGCCGTACCTGCCGGCCGCCGAGTGGCCGGTGCTGCTGCCGGACGACGCCTGGCCGGGGTGACACGAGCGGGCCGGGCGTGCTCGGGCCGAGCGTGCTCGGGCCGAGCCTCGGCGGGCTGGGTCTGCTCGGGTTGGTCTGCTCGGGGCGGGTCTGCTCGGCGGCGGTGCCGGGTCAGGCGCGCGGGTGGGCCGTGCGGTAGACCTCCCGGAGGCGCGCCGACGAGACGTGCGTGTAGATCTGCGTCGTGCCGAGGCTCGCGTGCCCGAGCAGCTCCTGCACGGCGCGGAGGTCCGCTCCCCCGTCCAGCAGGTGCGTCGCCGCCGTGTGCCGGAAGGTGTGCGGCCCGCTCGGACCCTCCCCCGGCAGGTCCTCGAGCACACGGGCCACGATCCGGTAGACACCACGGGTCCCGAGCCGGCCGCCCCGGTCCCCGAGGAACAGCGCACCGTCCGATCCTGATCCAGCGACGGCGATGCGAGAATGCCCGGCCCCGGCGGACGACACCGCGGTGTCGGTGCGCGCTGCCGCCCGTGCAGCCAGCACCGGACGGCCGCGGCTGGTCCAGGCCTCGAGGGCATCCCGGGCGGGCGCCCCGAAGGGCACCACGCGCTCGCGGCCGCCCTTGCCGAGCACCCGCACGGTCAGCCGGGACCGGTCGACCGCGGTCAGGTCGATCCCCACCAGCTCCCCCACCCGGATGGCGGTGGCGTACAGCAGTTCGACCACCGCGAGGTCGCGGAGCGCCACCGGGTCGTCACCAGAGGCCCGACTCGCGAGCCCGTCGAGCAGCACGCGCACCTGGTCGGACCCGACGACCCGCGGCAGGTGGGCCGCGCTCTTCGGCGCCCGGAGCCGCGCCCCCGGGTCGGTCGGCAGCACCCCGGACTCGCTCGCCCACCGGGTGAACGCTCGGACAGAGGACGAGCGCCGCGCGATGGTCGACCGCGCGAGCCCCCGCTGGTCTGCCTCCCAGAGCCAGTCGCGGAGGAGCTCGAGTCCGACGCCGTCGAGGGTCGCGATGCCACGGTCGTCCGCGAAGGCCACGAGCTGCTCGAGGTCACTCGCGTACGCGCGGACCGTCTGTTCGCTGAGCCCACGGGCCGAGCGGACGTGCGTGAGGAACGCCTCCACGACCACGACGAGTCGGTCGTCCGTCTGCTCCGCCACGGCCCCAGCGTAGGCGCGGTCCCCGTCACGCCCGCGCCCACCCGCCGCCGATGTGCACCACGAGCCCCTGCAGCTCTGCGAGTGCCAGCGCGTCGGCGACCTCGGCCTGCGACATCCCCGAACGGACGACGATCTCCGGCTCGACGAGCGGACGCCGGCCGAGCGCGTCGAGGACACGGAGCACCTCGGGATCCGTCCGCGCCCCGACGAGCGGGTCGGTCCGAGCGCGGTGGCGGGCGGTCCCGGCACGGCGCGGGTCGTCGTGCTCCCGGCCGTCGGGCGAGCACGACCCCGGCGCCGGGACGTCAGCGACAGAGGTCTCCGCCACGACCGCGCGGACCGGGTCGTCCGGACGCACGACGATCTGGGCCCGCCCGTCGGCGACCAGCCGGTGACACCCCACCGACGCCGACGACGAGAACGCCCCGGGGACCGCGAAGACCGGCCGGCCGAGCTGCGCGGCGTGGTGCGCGGTGTTCAGCGCCCCCGACCGAGCGCCCGCCTCGACCACGACGGTGGCGTCGCCCAGCGCAGCGATCAACCGGTTCCGCGCCAGGAACCGCCAGCGACTCGGCCTGGTGCCCGGCGGTGACTCCGCCAGCAGACGACCCTGCCGGGCGACGGTCCGGAGCAGGTCGGTGTTGCCGACCGGGTAGAGCTGGTCGATGCCCCCGGCGAGCACCGCGACGGTCGTCGCCCCCGCAGCCAGGGCGACGCGGTGCGCGACGGCGTCGATCCCGTAGGCCCCTCCGCTGACGACGGCACACCCCGAGTCCGCCGCGGCCGAGGTGATCTCGGCCGCCGCCTCTGCGCCCGCGACCGTGTTCGCGCGGGACCCGACGACCGCGAGCGTCGCCGGGTCGTCAGCCCGTGTGCCGATCGCCCAGAGCACGACCGGCGCGTGCGGTCCGAGGTCGTCCACCCGATCCGGCCACCCCGGAGCCCCTGGGACGAGCAGTCGCGCCCCGACCGCGAGCGCCGCACCGACCGTGTCGGCAGGACGTCGCGCCCGGAGTCGCGGTCCCCAACGTCCGACGGCCGCCCGGAGCGCCGTCCCGAGGGCGTCGGGATCGTCAGCACCCGCAACGTCGTCCTCGAGGGCGGTCCACAGGAGTCCCCGGAGTCCGGCATCCCCGGTCCCGATCGCCCCCTCGACGGCGCGGAGGGCGCGCTCCGCTCCGCACGCAGCGAGCAGCGCGCCCGCCACGCCGTCGCCGGGCTCCACGAGCGCGGACCACACCACGCGGGCCGCCGCCTCTCCGAGGTCGACCCCGTGGACCCCGGGCCCGAGGGCGGTGCCGACCAGGTCCCGCCATGCCTGCTGCCGCATCAGAGCGCACCCCTGAGCGCGAGGGCCTCGTGCACGTGGTGGGTCGCAGGCCGCTCGGCACCCTCGAGGTCGGCGAGCGTCCAGGCGAGTCGCATGGTCCGGTCCCACCCCCGCATGGTCAGCGTGCCGAGGTCGAGCGCCCGGTCGAGCGTCGCCGTCGAACCAGGCTCGGACCGCCCGGCCCCGCGGAGCCAGGCCCCGGACACCTGCGCGTTGCTCGTCCATCCCGTCCCGTCGAGCCGCGCACGTGCTCGGTCCCGCGCACCGACCACGAGCGTCCGGGCCTCGGCGCTCGTCGGTGTCCCGCCGTCCACCGCCCGGATCGACGCCGTCGTGACACGTGGCACCCGGACCCGGATGTCCAGCCGGTCGAGCAAGGGACCGGACATCCGGGCGAGGTAGCGCCGGACGGTGGACGGCGGGCACTCGCACGGCTGCGTGCCCTGTCCGGCGTTCCCGCACGGACACGGGTTCGCCGCGAGCAGGAGCTGACACCGCGCCGGGAACTCCGCCGCGCCCGCCGCCCGGTGCACCGTCACCGTGCCGGACTCGAGCGGCTGCCGGAGGGCGTCGAGCACCGCGCGCGGGAACTCCGGCGCCTCGTCGAGGAACAGCACCCCTCGGGTCGCGCGCGACACCGCGCCCGGGCGGACCGTCCCGCTGCCCCCGCCGATCAACGACACCGCGGACGCCGAGTGGTGCGGCGCCTCCCACGGCGGCCGGGTGGTCCACGAGGCCGCTCCGGCACCGGCGACCGACCGGACCGTCGCGAGCTCGAGCGCAGCCTCGTCGTCGAGGTCCGGTAGGATCCCGTGCAGGCGCTCGGCGAGCATCGTCTTCCCCGCTCCCGGAGGCCCGAGGAGCAGCGCGTGGTGGCCCCCGGCCGCCGCGGCGATCACCGCCCGTACGCCGATCGGGTTGCCGACCACGTCCGCGAGCTCCGCTGCCGGGGCGGGTGCGGCCGGGAGCTCGGGCGCGAGCACCGGGTCCACCTGCACGGACGGCAGCAACGCTCCCCCGGCGATCGCCGCCGCGCGCAGCGAGTCCACGCCGACCACCTGCACGCCGGAGACCACGCGCGCCTCGGCCAGGTTGCCCACGGGCAGCACGACCCGCTCGATGCCGGCCTCGCGCGCGGCGAGCAGCATCGGGATGACCCCGTGCACCGGTCGCACGCGGCCGTCGAGCCCGAGCTCCCCGACGTAGGCCGTCCGCTCGGACACGTCCGGTGCCACCTCGGCGGCGGCGAGCACGGCCATCGCGATCGCCAGGTCGAACCCCGACCCGCGCTTCGGGATCGCGGCCGGGGTCAGGTTCACCGTGATCCGCCGGGCCGGGAGCGGCGACCCGGCGTTGGCCGCGGCCGCCCGCACGCGCTCCCGGGCCTCGCCGAGCGAGGTGTCCGGCAACCCGATGATGCTGAAGCCCGGCAGCTGGCTCGTGAGGTGCGCCTCGACCTCGATGCACCGCGCCCGCACCCCGAGCAGCGCGATCGCGGACGTCCGTCCGACCCCGCTCACAGCACGCCCTCGACGTGCTCGACGCCGTGACGGTCGCCGTCGAGGTGCACCGCCACCGCGTCGATGCGGATGAACGGCGCACTCGTCTCCGGGTGCTCGCGGAACCACTGCGGCACGAGCTGCCGCAGCCGGGCGGCCTTCGCCGGAGTGATCGCCTCGAACGGATGTCCGGCGGTCGGCCCGGTGCGGGTCTTCACCTCGACGAAGACGAGCGTGCCCCGATCCCACGCGACGACGTCGACCTCACCGGACCGACACCGCCAGTTCCGGTCGACGATCCGGTACCCCTTCGCCACCAGCCAGTCGACGGCCAGCGCTTCCCCCGTCGCTCCGATCGCCCTGCGACCTGTGTTCGTCCGTTCCACGGCGTCACCTCCGCCATTCACGATGACGGCGACTGATCACCTCGCGGCGGTCGTTCCCGGATCGGTGGAGAACACCGCGCCAGGAATGCGTTGTGGAGGAACGACGGAACCCCGGACGACACGAGGTCGTCCGGGGTTCCGGGGAGTATCAGTGCACTGGAACTCAGTGCGCTGCTGCGTAGGCTTCCTGCACCTGGGTGGAGATACGGCCGCGGCTCGAGACCTCGTACCCGTTCTCCTTGGCCCATTCGCGGATCTTCGCGAGTTCTTCCGAGTTGCCACGCTTCGGTGCCGACTTCTGTGCCGAGGCGGAGCCCGAACCGGAGCGACGGCCGGACACCTTGCGGGCGGCCGCGACGTAGTCGGAGATGGCCTCGCGGAACTTGTCGACGTTGTCGTCGGACAGGTCGATCTCGTAGTTCGAACCATCGAACGCGAATTCGACCGTGCGGCCTTCACCCGCGGCGATGGGGGAATCGTCGAGGTCGTCGACGAGCTGGACGGTGACCTTCTGTGCCATGTCTGCTCCTGTTGTCAGTGGATGTTTCCACTGCAGGTTAGCGGAATGCGCCGCCGAATGTCCGACGTGACACCGCATTTCCCCGGAGAACATTCTCCGACAGAAAACGACGTTCACTCGTCGAGTGCGAGTTCCTTCGGCAATTCGAGTTCACGCGACGTGAGTTCCTCGACGTTCACGTCCTTGAACGTGAGCACACGCACCGACTTCACGAACCGGTCGGAACGGTAGACGTCCCAGACCCACACGTCACTCATCGACAACTCGAAGTAGAAGTCGTGCTCGGTGTCACGGCGCACGAGTTCGACCTCGTTCGCCAGGTAGAAACGCCGCTCGGTCTCGACCACGTAGCGGAACTGCGACACGACGTCGCGGTACTCGCGGTACAGGGCCAGTTCGACCTCGCGGTCGTAGTCGTCGAATTCGTCGTCATCCATCGCTCCGACAGTCTACGGCGACACGGGGCGACCGTCGCACCGGTTCAGCGTCCGACGACCTCGAGTTCGTCGAAGCCGTCGAGCGCCACCGACGAGGCCTGGTGCAGCCAGCTCTTGCGGTGCAGGTCGTGCGCCCCGACCGCGCGGATCGCGTCGTAGTGCGCGGTCGAGCCGTAGCCCTTGTTCGAGGCCCACGCGTAGTGCGGTGCGTCCTCGTGCGCGGTCGTCATCAGGCTGTCGCGTTCGACCTTCGCCACGACCGACGCCGCGGCGACGGAGGCGCAGTCCCGGTCGGCCTTCACGCGCACGACCACATCGAGTGACCCGGTCGGCGGGTGCATCGTCGGCGGCACGGCGCGGGACAGCCAGTCGAACGATCCGTCGAGCACGACGACCGCGCCCTCGAGGTCGAGACCGTCCGCGACGAGCGACCCGAGCGCGGCAGCCCCGGCCTGCCCGAGCGCCGGGACGATGCCCTGCTCGTCGACGACCTGCGCCGAGGCCATCCCCACCGCGGTCCGCGCCCACCGCCGGACGACGGGGACGAGTTCGGTCCGGCGGGCGGCCGACAGCAGCTTCGAGTCCGCGAGCCCTTGCGGCACGCGCCCGACGTCGAGCGTGACGGCGGCGACGCCGACCGCGACCGGTCCGGCGATGGCGCCGCGACCGACCTCGTCCATGCCGATCACGGTGACGCGACCGGCCGCCAGCAGCCGCTTCTCGACGCGGAGGGAGGGACGGACGGCGGTCACTCGTCCCGCTGCTCCACGCCGGCGAAGACGTCCGGGTAGTCGTCGAGCCACGTCCAACGGCTCGTCGGCCACGAGATGACGAAGGCTCGTCCGGTCACGTCGGACAGCGGCACGAAGCCCTTCGACGGGGTGTCGCCGTTGTACCGGGAGTCCTTCGAGTCGTAGCGGTTGTCGCCCATCACCCAGATGGTGCCCTCGGGGACGGTCACCGAGAAGTTCGTGCCGGACGCGCGGGTCTCCCCCACCGGCAGCTTGAGGTACGGCTCCTTGATCGGCACGCCGTTGACCGACATCTGCCCGAGCTCGTTGCAGCAGGACACCTTGTCGCCGGGCAGACCGATCACCCGCTTGATGAGGTGGTCGTCGCTGTCGCCGGTGCCGAGCCCGACCTGCGTCAGGAGCCAGTCGATGGCCTTCGCGGGCTGCGTGTCCGGAGCGACCTTCGGCACGTCGGCGCCGCTGAGCCATCCCCCCGGGTCCTTGAAGACGACGACGTCCCCGCGCTTCAGGCTGACGACGTCCGGCACGAGCTCGTTGACGATCACCCGGTCGTTGATCTGCAGGGTGTTCTCCATCGACGCCGACGGGATGTAGAACGACCGGATCAGGAACGTCTTGACGAGGAACGAGACGAGCAGCGCGGCGACGAAGATGATGACGAGGTCGCGGAGGAAGGTGAGGACTCCGTTCGCCTTCTTCTTCTCGGTCCGCGGGCGCCGGCCCGATCCCTGCGTCGTGTCCGTCATGTCCGCTCTCGTTCACACCCGTGCGCGCCGGAGCGAGCAGGTACTGCAGTCCGGGTCGCCGGTGGACGACTTCCCGGACGACGGGAAAGGCCCCCCGTCGATGCACAACCGTACATGGACGAGGGGCCCGCAGCGGCACCCGCCTCGCGGGGCTCACTGTGAAGGCGATCAGGCGTCGCGCTTCTCCTTGATCTTGCGGCGGGCCGCCTTGCCGCGCAGCTCGCGCAGGTAGTACAGCTTCGCGCGACGGACGTCACCACGGGTGACGACCTCGATGTGGTCGATGATCGGCGAGTGCACCGGGAACCAGCGCTCGACGCCGACCTGGAAGCTCACCTTGCGGACCTTGAAGGTCTCGCCGAGGCCGTGGCCCTGACGCGCGATGACGACGCCCTGGAAGACCTGGACGCGCGAGCGCGTGCCTTCGATGATGTTGACGTGCACCTTGATGGTGTCGCCGGGGCGGAAGTCCGGGACGTCGGTGCGCAGCGACGCTGCGTCGACGTGGTCGAGGAGCTGGCTCATGATGGGTTCACTCTCTGCGGACGCGCACGGGTCGCCGCGGATCGGTTGTGGAAAGAATGGTGTGTACCCGGAAACGGCGACTCCCCCGTGGCAGAGTCCAGCCAGGGCACAGCGATCAATCTTGCCACAGAACCGCGGACCCCGCCAACCGGTGCAGGATGGACGAATGATCGAACTCCGTACCGCCGCCGAACTGGACGGCCTGCGCGCCGCCGGCCGGTTCGTCGCCGACGTCCTCGACGAACTGCTCACGACGGTCGACGTCGGGGTGAACCTGCTCGACCTCGACCGCGTCGCGGCCCGGATGATCGCCGACCGGGGCGCGGTGAGCTGCTACGTCGACTACCACCCGTCGTTCGGCAACTCCCCCTTCGGCAAGAACCTCTGCACGTCGGTCAACGACGCGGCGCTCCACGGGCTGCCGTACGACCGCGTGCTCGCGGACGGTGACCTCGTCAGCCTGGACTTCGCTGCGAGCGTCGACGGCTGGGTCGCGGACTCCGCGGTCACGGTCCAGGTCGGCGCACCCCGCGACGAGGACCAGCAGCTCATCGCGACCGTCGAGCGCGCACTGGTCGCCGGCATCGAGCAGTTCCGCCCGGGCAACAAGCTCGGCGACGTCTCGTACGCGATCGGTCGCGTCGCGAAGGACGCGGGCTACAGCGTCAACACGCAGTTCGGGGGACACGGCGTCGGGCGCACGATGCACGGCGAACCGCACGTCCCGAACGACGGCCGACCCGGGCGCGGCCTGAAGCTGCGACCGGGACTCGTGGTCGCCATCGAGCCGTGGCTCATGCAGGGCACGGACGAGCTGGTCCAGGACGAGGACGGCTGGACGCTGAAGAGCGTCGACGGCTCGCGCGCCGCGCACGTCGAGCACACGGTCGCCGTGACCGATGCGGGTCCCGAGGTCCTCACCCTGCGTCGCGCGCAACGGTCCGACGCCACCCACTGACGGACTGGAGGCGCGGTGCCAGCCAGCACTGTGCCTCCTGCCCGTCAGGCACGACCGGTCTACGAGTCCGGCAGCAGGTCCGGACGGACGCGCCGCGTCCGCTCCACCTGCTGCTCGTGCCGCCACGCGGCGACGCGGGCGTGGTGCCCGCTCAGCAGGACGTCCGGGACCTCGAGGTCCCGCCAGACGGCGGGCTTCGTGTACGAGGGGTACTCGAGCAGGCCGTCCTCGTGGGACTCCTCGACGAGGGACTCCGGGTTGCCGACGACGCCGGGGACCAGGCGTCCGACGGCCTCGATCATGGCCATGGCCGCGACCTCGCCGCCGTTCAGCACGTAGTCGCCGAGCGAGAGTTCCACCACCGAGCAGCGGGACGCCGCCCACGCGAACACCCGCGCGTCGATGCCCTCGTACCGCCCGCAGGCGAACACGAGGTGCTCCGACGTCGACGCGAGCGACCGCGCGATCGACTGCCGGAACGGGGTACCGGCAGGGGTCGGCACGACGAGGGTGGACGAGCCGTCCTCGCGCAGGACCGACTCGAGCGCCTGGGCCCACGGCTCGGGCTTCATCACCATGCCGGCGCCGCCGCCGTACGGGGTGTCGTCGACGGTGCGGTGCCGGTCGGTCGTCCACTGCCGCAGGTCGTGCACGTGCACGTCGAGCAGACCGTCGACGCGCGCCTTGCCGAGCAGGGAGACGTCGAGGACCGAGAAGAACTCGGGGAAGATCGTGACGATGTCGATGCGCACGGCGGCCTAGGAGATCGTCTCGGGCCGCGAGGTGTCCTCGGGGTCCTCGAACAGGCCGGTCGGCGGCGTCACGGTCACCGTGCCGGCCTCGATGTCGACCGACGGCACGATCGCCGAGACGAACGGTACGAGTACCTCGCCGCGGTCCGCGGTGTCGATCGCGAGCAGGTCCTGCGCCGGCAGGTGGTCGACGCGTGCGACCGACCCGACCTCGACGCCGTCCCGCAGGACGCGGAGCCCGACCAACTGGTGGTCGTACCAGGCGTCGTCCTCGCCGGTCTCGGCGTCGGCGTCCTGTTCGACCCAGAGGATCGCCCGTGCGAGGGTCTCGGCGGCGGTGCGGTCCCCGATGCCCTCGAAGAAGGCGACCGGGTGGCCGTTGTACCAGCGGAGCTCGTCCAGCGTGATGGTCTTGCCCGACCACGGGGACTCCGCAGGCACCTGGAGCGTGAACTCCGCTCCTGGCGTGAACCGACGATCCGGGTCGTCGGTGTAGAGCTCGAGCTTGATGCCGCCCTTGAGCCCGTGCGCCTTCGTGATTCGACCCACCCGGAGCTGGGTCGTCTCCCTAGGAATCGGTGTCGACCACGTCGACCCGCACCCGCTTGCCGTCGGCGAGAGCCGAGACGAGGGTGCGGAGCGCCTTCGCGGTCCGTCCGGCGCGACCGATCACGCGGCCGAGGTCCTCGGGGTGCACACGCACCTCGAGGACCTCGCCCCGCGCGGAGGTGGAACTGGCGACGCGCACGTCGTCCGGGTGATCGACGATCCCCTTGACGAGGTGCGTCAGCGCGGATTCGAGCAAGGAATCAGGCCTCGGTCGTCTCGGCGTCGTCCGACGCGTCGGCAGCAGGGGCCTCGGGGGCCTTCTTCTCCGACTTCGGCTTGAGGACCGGCTTCTTGGCCGAGTCGGCCACGAAGGCCTGCTTCGGCTCGGCGACCTTGACGACGGACTCGGTGTTGCCCTCGCCCTTGAACTTGCCCCAGTCGCCCGTGAGCTTGAGGAGCGCCGCGACCTGCTCGGTCGGCTGCGCGCCGACGCCGAGCCAGTACTGGGCACGGTCCGAGTTGATCTCGATGACCGAGGGCTCCTCGGTGGGGTGGTACTTGCCGATCTCCTCGATCACGCGACCGTCGCGCTTGGTGCGCGAGTCGGCGACGACGACACGGTAGTACGGCGCACGGATCTTACCGAGACGCTTGAGACGGATCTTGACAGCCACAATTGCTCCTGTTGCGTGTTGTTGTGGTTGAACCGGAACCGCGGGCGTGGGGGCACGCGCGGTGGAAGCTCGAAGGGAGTCGCGCACTGCTGGATAGAGGGTCGAGCAGACGCGATTCGACCGT
Organism: Curtobacterium sp. AG1037; assembly: GCF_003349855.1. Lineage (NCBI taxonomy): Bacteria > Bacillati > Actinomycetota > Actinomycetes > Micrococcales > Microbacteriaceae > Curtobacterium > Curtobacterium sp. AG1037. Next base: position 331,979 of record NZ_QQAO01000004.1, read on the forward strand.
TCATTCTTGCAGATCTCCGGCTGAGAAGCGAGCCGAGACGCGCCGGAGATCGTCACGGTGCGAGTCGGCGGACCGCCTCCAGCGCCTCGCTCGTCGCCCGGACGGCGTCCACACCGCGCGCGTCCCGGGCGCCGCCCACCACCGCGAACGGCACACCGGCGGCGCGGAGGCGCGGCACCAGTCCGTCGGCGGCGGTCGCCGCTGCGGCCGGGCTCGGTTCCTGCCCGGCGCACACCACCACGTGGTCGGCCGGCACGGCGCGCTCCTGTCCGTCCTCGTCGCGGATCCAGAGCCGCCCCGGCTCGACGCGGAGGTACTCCTGCACCCCGCCGACCATCCGGACGCCAGCGTCCCGCAGCCGTCCGACCGCCACCCACCGGGAGGTGATGCCCACCCCCTGCCCGAACTTCCCGGACCGCCGCAGCACCGTGACGTCCGACCCCGGCCGGAGCACCCGTTCGGCGGCCGGCTCGCGCTGCGGCACGTCGCCGAGGACCTCGTCGGACACCGCGACGTCCCACCGCTCGCCGAACTCCCGTGCCCGGACGACCTCGTCGGGCGACTCGACCAGGAACGCCGCCGTGTCCACCCCGATGCCGCCGCCCCCGACGAGCGCGACGGTCCCGGCCGGGACACCGTCCCGAAGCGCGTGCTCGTAGCTCACGACGTGCGGCAGGTCGGCCCCGGGGACGTCGAGGGTGCGCGGGACCACCCCGACCGCCACCACGACCGCGTCGCTGCCGAGCAGGTCCGCCACGTCCGCGGGGTGTCCGGTGCGGACCACGGCGCCCCGTTCCTCGAGCTCGGCGCGGGCGGCCCGGACCGTCGCGGCGTAGTCCTCCTTGCCCGGGACGAGCGCCGCGAGGTCGAACTGGCCGCCGAGCCGGTCGTCGGCCTCCCACACCGTGACGCGGTGCCCCCGCCGCGCGGCGTCCACGGCCGCGGCGAGGCCGGCCGGACCGCCGCCGACGACGTCGACCCGCTTCGGCCCGTCCGTCGGGCGGGACGGGAACGCGAGCTCACGGCCCGCGCGCGGGTTCACCAGGCACGAGACCGGCGCACCGACGATCGACCGGTCCAGGCACGCCTGGTTGCAGCCGATGCACGTGTTCACGAGGTCGAAGCGACCGGCAAGGGACCGGTCGACGAGCGCGGGGTCGGCGAGGAACGGCCGCGCGAGGGCGACCGCGTCGAGCAGGCCGTCGGCGAGGACCGCCTCGCCGTCGCGCAGGTCGGTCATCCGGTTCGAGGCGATGACCCGCACGTCGGGGAACGCGGACGCCCGGACGACCCGGGCGATGCGTTCGGCGTACGCGAGCCACGCACCGTGCGGCACCGCGGCCTGCACGGTGGGCGTCCGGGACTCGTGCCAGCCGATGCCGACCGAGATCCCGTCGAGCCCGAGGGGCAGCAGGTCGTGCACGAGCGCGTCCACCTCGGCGTCGGTCGTCGACCCCGGCATCAGGTCGGCCCCGGAGAGCCGGATCGTCACGGCCAGGTCGGGCACCGCGGCGCGCACCGCACGGACGACCTCGACCGCGAACCGCCGGCGCTTCTCCGGCGTCCCGCCCCACGCGTCGTCGCGCAGGTTCGTGAGCGGTGACTGGAACTGGTTGATCAAGTACCCCTCGGACGCCATGATCTCGACACCGTCGAACCCGATCGCCCGCGCCGACCGGGCCGCCGCGGCGAAGTCCTCGACGGTCCGCTCGACCTCGGCCGCCGTCAGTTCCTCGGGCACGACCCCGCGTGCGGCCGCCCACGGCAGTGCCGACGGTGCCACCGCGCGCTGCTGCCGCCCGTGCCGGTCGAGCACGCCCTGCACCAGGGCGTAGCGCCCCGCGTGGAAGAGCTGGGCGAGGATCGTCCCACCCTCGTCGTGCACGGCGGCGACGGCCACCCGGAAGCGCTCGTCCGCTCCCCCGGCGCCGAACACCGCGAAGTCCGGGCCACCACGGGCCTCGTCGCTCACCGCGATGCCGCCGGTCACGATGCACGCGGCACCGCCCGCCGCCCGCTCCCGGTAGAACGCGGCCATCGCGGCGCCGCCGTCGTCCAGCACCTCGAGCCCGGTGTGCATCGACCCCATGAGCACGCGGTTCGACAGGCGCAGCGGCCCCAGGGTCCACGGCGAGGAGACGACGGCGAGCTCGGGCACGGCAACGTTGCGCATGCCACCACTCTGCCGGACGCCGCGCCGGGCGCCGTGTTCCTTGTGCCGACCCTCCAACATCACGGGCAGGATGGCCGCATGGACATCCGCTTCACCGAGTCCCGCCCGTCGACCCTCGGCGTCGAGTGGGAACTCCCGCTGGTCGACCGGGACACCGGCGACCTCGCGCCCCGCGCCCCCGCCGTCATCGCCGCCGTGCAGGAGCGCCTCGGGGACCACGACCGGGTGACCGAGGAGCTCCTCACGAACACGGTCGAGGTCGTCACGGGTGTCCACGAGACCGTCGGCGGTGCCACGTCCGAGCTCTCCGGGATCATCGGCGAGGTCATCGACGCGGCCGAACCCCTCGACGCCCAGGTGATGTGCTCCGGCACGCACCCCTTCGCGGTGTGGGACCAGCAGGAGATCACCGCCGACAGCGAGCACTACACGACGCTCATCGACCGGACGCGCTGGTGGGGCCGGCAGATGCTCATCTGGGGTGTCCACGTGCACGTCGGCATCGACGACCGCGACAAGGCCGTGCCGATCATGAACGCGATGCTCGCGTACGTCCCGCACCTGCAGGCGTTCACCGCGTCGAGCCCGTTCTGGGCCGGCACCGACACGGGCTACGCGTCGAACCGCGCGCTCATGTTCCAGCAGCTCCCGACCGGCGGCCTCCCACCCTCGATCGGCGCGTGGTCCGGCTTCGAGACCGTCGTCGACGACCTGACGAAGACCGGCGTGATCGACGGGTTCAAGGACCTCCGCTGGGACATCCGGCCCTCGCCGGGCTGGGGCACGCTCGAGAACCGCGTGTCCGACGGCGTCTCCACCCTGCACGAGGTCGGCGCGGTCACCGCGTTCGTGCAGTGCCTGGTCACCGCACTGTCCGACCGGCTCGACCGCGGCGAGACGCTGCCGTCGATGCAGCCCTGGTTCATCCGCGAGAACAAGTGGCGCGCGGCCCGCTACGGCATGGAGGCCGAGATCATCACGAACGCGGCCGGCGACGAGCGCCTGGTCACCGATGAGGTGCACGACCTGGTCGAGCGGCTCGACCCGATCGCGGAGCGGCTCGGCTGCCAGCAGGAGCTGCACCACCTCGACACGATGATCGCGGACGGCGCCTCGTACCAGCGCCAGCTCCGGATCGCGCAGGAGCACGGCGGCGACCTCCGCGCCGTAGTCCGCCACCTGGTCACCGAGCTGCGCGACTCGCTCTAGACGCGACCCGCGAACGGACAGGAGGCCCGTGGCGGGATCGCCACGGGCCTCCTGTCCGTCATCCGGTCGCGACTAGCGACCCAGGAACTTCTGCAGGCTCGCCATCTCTTCCTCGGTGGGAGCCTTGGGGTTCTTCGACCCGCCGAACCCGAAGCCCGAGCCGCTCGGCGTCTGCTGCTGCGGCTGCGCCGCGGCACCCGACGCCAGCGCCGCGCGCTTGGCGGGGTTGCCGACCTTCTTCTTCTTGGCGCCGCCCTGCTGCTGCTTCTTCTTGCCGCCGTGCATGCCCGGGATCGGACCCATGCCCGGCATCTGCGGCACACCGCCGCGCGCGACGGTCTTCATCATCTTCGCCGCCTGCTCGAAGCGGTTCACGAGGGCGTTGACCTCGGTGACGGTCGTGCCGGAGCCCTTGGCGATGCGGAGCCGCCGCGAGCCGTTGAGGAGCTTCGGGAGCTGGCGCTCCTGCTTCGTCATCGACTGGATGATCGCCTCGGTCCGGACGATCTCGCGCTCGTCGAAGTTGTCGAGCGCCTCGCGCATGCCCTTGGCACCCGGGAGCATCCCGAGCATGCCCTTGATCGAGCCGGCCTTGCGGAGCTGCTGCATCTGCCCGAGGAAGTCGTCGAGTGTGAACGAGTCGCTCGCGATCTTCTCGGCGACCTTGCGCGCCTCGTCCTCGTCGAACGCCTGCTGCGCCTGCTCGATGAGGGACAGGATGTCGCCGAGGTCGAGGATGCGGCTCGCCATGCGGTCCGGGTGGAACGGCTCGAAGTCGTCGAGCGACTCGCCGGTCGACGCGAACATGATCGGGCGGCCGGTGACGCTGGCGACCGACAGGGCCGCACCACCGCGGGCGTCGCCGTCGAGCTTCGACAGGACGACACCGGTGAAGTCGACGCCCTCCTGGAAGGCGCGCGCGGTGTTCACGGCGTCCTGACCGATCATCGCATCGATGACGAACAGGACCTCGTCCGGGTCGACCGCCTTGCGGATGTTCGCGGCCTGCTTCATGAGCTCCGCGTCGACGCCGAGACGACCGGCGGTGTCCACGATGACGGTGTCGTACTGCTGGTCGACGGCGGCCTTGATCGCGTTCTTCGCGACCTTCACCGGGTCGCCGACACCGTTGCCGAGCTCGGGGGCGAAGACGTGCACGCCGGCCTGCTCGCCGACGACCTGCAGCTGCTGCACGGCGTTCGGACGCTGGAGGTCCGCCGCGACGAGCATCGGCGTGTGGCCGTCCTTCTTGAGCCACTTGCCGAGCTTGCCCGCGAGGGTCGTCTTGCCGGCGCCCTGCAGGCCCGCGAGCATGATGACCGTCGGTGGCCGCTTGGCGAACTCGAGCCGACGCTGCTGCCCGCCGAGGATGCCGACGAGCTCCTCGTTGACGATCTGGACGACCTGCTGCGCCGGATTGAGGGCCTTGTTGACCTCGTCCGAGAGCGCGCGTTCGCGGATGGATGCGGTGAAGGACTTGACGACCTCGAGCGCGACGTCCGCGTCGAGCAGGGCCCGGCGGATCTCGCGGACGGTGCCGTCGACGTCGGACGGGGACAGACGACCCTTGGTCCGCAGGTTGCGGAAGGTCTCGGTCAGCCGATCGGAGAGTGAGCCGAATTGCGCCATGATCCGTCGATTCTACAGGCCGCACCGCCGGACCCCGGGACCGCGGAGGATGTCCGTCCGCTGCACTCCCGCCCGGGTTGTTGGACGGAGTCCAGGAACTGCCGTAGCGTGCTCCCCGTGGTGGAACTCGAGATCATCCGGTGGCCCGGACTCCTCGACTACGAGGAAGGCGTCGCCCTGCAGCGCGCGTACCACGCCGACGTCGTCGCAGGACGCTCGCCCGGGGTCGTCGTCCTCTGCGAGCACCCGTCGGTGTACACCGCCGGACGCCGGACCGAGCCGTCCGACCTGCCGACGGACGGCTCCCAGGTGGTCGAGGTCGACCGGGGCGGGCGCATCACGTGGCACGGTCCCGGGCAGCTCGTGGCCTACCCGATCGTCCGGCTCCCCGCACCGCTCGACGTCGTCGCGTGGGTCCGGGACCTCGAGCAGGTGGTGCTCGACACCGCGGCGTCCGTCGGGCTCAGCGCGCAGCGGGTCCCCGGGCGCAGCGGCGTGTGGCTGCCCCGACCGGGCGAGGACGGACCCGGCGCCCGATCCGCCGGGCCCGTCGCCGGCGACGACCGGTCCGGCCGCACCCTCGACAAGGTCGGCGCGATCGGCCTGCACGTCGCCGAGGGCGTGTCGAGCCACGGCATCGCGGTGAACTGCGACAACGACCTGACCCCGTACGCCGCGATCGTCCCGTGCGGCATCGCCGACGCCGGGGTCACGACCCTGAGCCGAGCGACCGGACGGCACGTCACCGTCGACGAGGTCGCCGCCGCGGTCGGGCACCGCATCGAGGAGGCCGTCGCGGGCATGCACGCCGGCGTCCGGATCAGCTCGACCGGTCACGCCGGTCCCACCAGCACGCGACAGGAGGTCGCCGCATGACCCTCGCCCCCGAAGGCCGCCGGATACTCCGCGTCGAGGCCCGCAACGCCGAGACGCCCATCGAGGTCAAGCCCGCCTGGATCAAGACGCGGGCGGTGCAGGGCCCCGAGTTCCGCGAGCTGGCCGGCCTGGTCCGCGACAAGCAGCTGCACACCGTCTGCCAGGAGGCCGGCTGCCCGAACATCTTCGAGTGCTGGGAGGACCGCGAGGCCACCTTCCTGATCGGCGGCTCGCAGTGCACGCGGCGCTGCGACTTCTGCCAGATCGACACCGGTCGGCCGGAACCCCTCGACCGCGACGAGCCCCGACGGGTCGCGGACTCGGTCGCCGAGATGGGCCTGAAGTACGCCACGGTGACGGGTGTCGCCCGGGACGACCTCGACGACGGCGGTGCCTGGCTCTACGCCGAGACCATCCGCGCGATCCACGAGCACTCCCCCGGTACGGGCGTCGAGATCCTCGTCCCCGACTTCAACGGACGCCCCGACCAGCTCGGTCAGGTGTTCGACGCCCGCCCCGAGGTCTTCGCGCACAACGTCGAGACCGTGCCGCGGATCTTCAAGCGCATCCGGCCGGCGTTCCGCTTCGACCGGTCACTCGACGTCATCACGCAGGGTAGAGAAGAGGGACTCGTGACGAAGTCGAACCTGATCCTCGGGATGGGCGAGGAGCGCGCCGAGGTCGAAGACGCCCTGCAGCAGCTCCACGACGCGGGGACCGACATCATCACCCTCACCCAGTACCTCCGACCGTCGCCCCGGCACCTGCCGGTCGCGCGGTGGGTGAAGCCGGAGGAGTTCGTCGAACTCCGCGAGGTCGCCGAGCGGATCGGGTTCGCCGGCGTCCTCGCGGGCCCCCTCGTGCGGTCGTCCTACCGCGCCGGGCGACTGTGGGCGCGCGCGACGGTGGCACGGGGCGGCGCGGTGCCGCCGTACCTGTCCCACCTGCTCGACGCGACGCCCGGGCGCCAGGCCGTCTGACGTCCGCCGACGCGACCGGGAGACGGGCGGGCGCGCCCCGCTCAGCGGCAACGCGGAGCGTTGCGCGGGGCGCGCCGACCGAGCCTGCGAGGGAGGACGGTGCCAGCTGGCACCGCGCCTCCAGTCCGTCCTGTGGTCACGTCGGGACGTGCCCGGTCGTCGCTACGCGCGGCCGCGGATGCTCCGCAGCAGCCAGCCGATGACGGCCAGCAGGACGATGACGATGCCGACCCACAGCAGGAACTTCAGGGCACCGACGAAGATGCCGCTGAAGAGCAGGACGAGGCCGACGATGATCGCGATGATCAGCAGAGCGGGCATGGGGTGTCTCCTAGTTCTGGCGGGCAGTACGGCGGAGACGGTACCCGGATCTAGCCCACCAGGTTCTGCACGAAGACGTGGGGGGTGAAGCCGGTCAGGTCGTTGATGCCCTCGCCCTGACCGATGAGCTTGATCGGGATCCCGGTCTTCTCCTGCACGCTGAGCACGAACCCGGCCTTCGCGGAGCCGTCGAGCTTCGTGATGACGAGCCCGGTGACCCCGGCGCCCTCGATGAACGCCTGCGCCTGGGCCAGGCCGTTCTGCCCGGTCGTGGCGTCGAGGACGAGCAGCACCTCGGCGATCTCGGTCTGCTTCTCGACCACGCGCTTGATCTTCGAGAGCTCGTCCATCAGCCCGGCCTTGGTGTGCAGTCGGCCGGCGGTGTCGATGACGACGATCTCGGTGCCGTCGTGGATGGCCTTCTCGACCGTCTGGTACGCGACCGAAGCCGGGTCCTGACCGGGCTGCGCCGGGCGCACGACGTCCACGCCGGCGCGCTGGGCCCACGTGGCGACCTGCTCGACGGCGGCCGCGCGGAACGTGTCCGCCGCGCCGACGAGCACGGTGCGGTCGTACGTCTTGAGGAACTTCGCGAACTTGCCGATGGTCGTCGTCTTGCCGACGCCGTTCACGCCGACGACCAGCACGACGGCTGGACGGGCGCTGAGCTTGAGCGTCGTGTCGAGCTTCGACAGGCGCTCCTCGAGCACCTCGCGGAGCATGCGCTGCAGGTCCGCCGGGTCGGTCGTGCCGTACCGGTCGACGCGCGCGTGCAGGTCCTCGATGACCTCGTCCGCGATGTCGGGGCCGAAATCCGCACCGATCAACGCGGTCTCGAGGTCGTCCCACGTGGTCTCGTCGATGGTCTTCCGCTGGAACAGGCCGCGGAGACGGGAGGACAGGGACCAGGAACTCGCCATGTTCCCAGCTTAGAGCGCGTCGAGTGCGGGCTGTGCCGGATAGGCTCAGGTCCTGAAGGGGAGTACTCCCTCGCGGCGCACCCGTCAGTACGGTCTGGGACGATCCAGGCCCGGGACGCCGGTCGTGACGACACGGTCGACACGGTGGAGGAGACCTTCAGGCATCGGCGTACCCGCACGGCGGGACGCCCCGAACCTGAAGGACATCCATGGACGTTCCTCTCTCCGTCTGGCTCATCACCATCGCGGGCATCCTCGCGCTGCTGGTGTTCGACTTCTACTCGCACGTGCGCACGCCGCACGTGCCGCACATCAAGGAATCCGCGTTCTGGTCGGCGTTCTACGTCGGGCTCGCGATCCTGTTCGGTGTCGGCATCCTCGTCTTCGGCGGCGGACAGGCCGGCGGCGAGTACTTCGCCGGGTGGTTGACCGAGAAGGCGCTGTCGGTCGACAACCTGTTCGTCTTCCTCATCATCATGACGAGCTTCGCGGTGCCGAAGGAGTTCCAGCAGAAGGTCCTGCTGGTCGGTGTCGCGATCGCCCTCGTCGCGCGCGGTGTGTTCATCGCCCTGGGCGTCACGATCATCGAGAACTTCTCGTGGGTGTTCTACCTGTTCGGCGCGCTGCTGTTCTGGCTCGCGTGGTCGCAGGCCCGCAGCAGTGGTGAGCACGACGCGTCCGAGGGCGACTCCCGCCTCATCCGGATCCTCCGCCGCATCATCCCGACGTCGAAGGACTACGACGGCGACAAGCTGACCACCCGGGTCGACGGCAAGCGGCTGTTCACCCCGATGCTGCTCGTCATGGTCGCCATCGGTCTGACCGACGTGCTGTTCGCCCTCGACTCGATCCCGGCGATCTTCGGTCTGACGCAGGACGCGTTCATCGTGTTCACCGCGAACGCGTTCTCGCTCCTCGGTCTCCGCCAGCTCTACTTCCTCATCGCGGGGCTGCTCGAGCGGCTCATCTACCTCGGTCAGGGTCTCGCCGTCATCCTCGCGTTCATCGGCGTGAAGCTCGTCTTCCACGCGATGCACGTCAACGAGGTGCCGTTCATCAACGGTGGGCAGCCGATCCTCTGGGCGCCGGAGATCCCGATCTGGTTCTCGTTGAGCTTCATCGCGCTGACGATCGCCGTCGCGACGGTCGCCTCGCTGGTCGTCTCGAAGAAGCGCCAGGAGCGCGGGCTCACCCCGACCGGCCAGCCGAAGACCGCGGTCGAGGCCGACGCGAAGTAGTCGCGGGACGGTTCCGGACAGGAGGCGCGGTGCCAGCTGGCACCGTGCCTCCCGTCCGTTCGTGGGTCGCGACCGGGCGACTTCACGCGCCCAGCGACACTTCGCGGCGCGCCGAGCGCGTGGACTGTCGCTCAGCGCGTGAGCTCGTGCCCGCGCTACGCGACCGCGTCCGCGGGCTCCGGCTCGCGGCGCTGCACGCGCTGCCCGACCACGGCCGAGACCCCGTCCTGCCGCATCGACACCCCGTACAGCGCGTCCGCGATCTCCATCGTGCGCTTCTGGTGCGTGATGACGATGAGCTGCGAGGACTCACGGAGCCGCTCGAACACCGTGAGCAGACGCCCGAGGTTCGCGTCGTCGAGCGCCGCCTCGACCTCGTCCATGATGTAGAACGGCGACGGCCGCGCGGTGAAGATCGCCACGAGGAGCGCCACGGCCGCGAGGGACCGCTCCCCGCCGGACAGCAGCGTCAGGCGGTCGATCTTCTTGCCGGCGGGCTTCACCTGCACGTCGATGCCGGTGGCGAGCAGGTCGTCCGGGTTCGTCAGCGTGATCGACCCGGAGCCGCCCGGGAACAGGATCGGGAAGATCACGTCGAACGCCTCGCGGGTGTCGTGGAACGCGGCCTCGAAGATGGTCTGCATCTTCGTGTCGAGCTCCTCGATGATCGTGAGGAGGTCCGTCCGGGTCTTCTGCAGGTCCTCGAGCTGCTCCGCGAGGAACGCGTGCCGCTGCTCGAGCGCCTGGAACTCCTCGAGGGCGAGCGGGTTCACCTTGCCGAGCCGCCCGAGGTCGCGCTCGGCCGCTGCGAGTCGGGCCTCTTGCTCGGCGCGGACGTAGGGCACGGTCTCGACCGAGGCGGGGTCGACCTCGTCGGTGGCGTCGAACTCGGGCAGGGCCGCACCGCCGGGCAGCGTGGACCCGGCGTCGACGAGCTCGACCACGTCGTCGGCGTCCAGGTCCTCGGCCCCTGCCTCGACCGCGTCGACGCCCGCGGCGTCGGTGTCGGTGTCGGCGTCCCGCTCCGCCGCCGCGCGCGCCCGCTCCGACTCGCGGTGCCGCCGCGCCAGGACCCGCGGGTCGACCAGGACGTCCACCGGCACCGGCACGTGCGGCCCGTACTCCGTGACGAGCACCGCCTCGGGCAGCCCGAGCTCGCTCTGCGCCCGGTCGAGCAGCCCCGACACGTGCAGCTTCTTCTCGTAGATCTCCATCTCGAGGGAGTGCACGCCGTCGGTGATGGTCTGCAGACGGTCCCGGAGCTCGCGCTCCTCGTTCCGGATGACCTGGAGCTCGGTGTTGCGCTTCGTCCGCTCGGCCTCTTCGGTGGCCAGCCGCACGCGGGCCTCGGCGAGCGACCGGTCCACGGCGCCGAGCAGCCCCGGCAGGTCCGCGAGCACGCTCTCGGCCACCGCGATCTGCCCCCGCCGCACGACGGCGAGTCGGGCTGCTTCCTCGGCAGCCGCGCGCTCCGCCTCGAGCTGCCGCTGGAGCCCCGCGGCCCGGTTCCGCTCGGACCGCGCGCGTTCGCGCACCGTCTCGACCTGGATGCGGTGCTCGATCTCGGCGGACCTGGCCGCCTCGACGGCCTCCTGCAGCGCTGGACGCCCGGACGCGTCGACGACCGGCCGGGGCTGCTCGGCGAACGCGTGCTGGTCCTGTTCGGCGGCCGCGAGCGCGGCCTCGGCCGCCTCGCCGGCCCCGTCGGTCTCGGCGAGGGCGGCACGCAGCCGCTCGACCTCGGCCACGGCGTTCTCGGCCTTCGCGCGCGTCGACGCACTCGACCGGTCGTACTCGGCCTTCGCCGCGGTGTGCGCGCGGAGTACGCGGTCGGCCTCGTCGGTCCGGCGGCGCGCGTCCTCGACGGCGTTCCGTGCTGCCTGGAGGCCCGTGGCCGCGTCCTCGGCGTCCGTCGCGACCGCGGCGCGGCGGGCCCGGGCGGCGTCGCGTTCCGCGACGAGCTCGATGCGGGAGACGGCGCGCTCCCCGCCGCCGGTGACGCGGACCGCGCGGACCAGGTCACCCGACCCCGTGACCACCGTGGCGTGCGGGGCGGCGGCGAGCACCGCCTCCAGGTCGACGGTGTCGTCCACCGCGACCAGCGTGGTCCGGAGGAGCGCGGTCAGGGCGGGCGGGCCCTGGACGACGTCCAGGGCGGGTCGGACGCCGGCCGGCAGCGTCGTCGGCAGCCCGGGGCCGTCGTCGACGGCGTCGGCGACCACCACGTCGACGCGCCCGAGGTCCGCTGCGCGGGCGTGCGCGACGGTGTCGAGCGCGGCGGCGCGGTCCGAGGTGAGCACGGCGTCGGCGAGCCCGTCGAGGGCCGCGGCGACCGGCGCCTCGAAGCCGGCGGTGACGGTGAGCGCGTCGGCCAGGCGACCGAGCACGCCGTCCCGTGCCGCGTCGATGACCGCCTGGGAGCCGTCGCGGACGTCGATCGACATGCTGAGCGCGGCGACGCGGGCGTCGAGGGCGTCCCGTTCGCGCTCCAGGGCGTGCAGCCGGTCGCGCTGCGCGTCCCGCTCGGTCTGGGCCGCCTCGAGGTCGTGCCGCGCGGTCTCGTGCACGGTCGTCAGCGCGGACTCGTCGACGCCCTCGGCGGGGTCGACGCCGACCTCGGCCAGCGCGGCGGCCGCGCGCTCCGCGCGGTCCTCGGCCTCGGCGAGGGCGCGCGCCCGTCGCTCCCGGTCGGCGACGGCCGATCCGCGGCGCGACCGCGCGACGTCGACGGCACCGGCGAGCCGCTGGGCCTCGAGGTCGTGCTGCGCGACGAGGGCGGCCTGCGCGGCGATCTGCTCGTCGAGGGCGTCGAGCCGCGCGCGGGCCTCGGCGACGGCACGGGCGGTGTCGGCGGTGCCCGCGGTCATCGCGGCGGCACGGGCCTCGAGCCGCGCGGCCTCGTCGCGGACGCCCTGCACTCGCTCCGGGGTGATCGTCGGGCCCTGCTGCGGCGCGTCGGCCTGCTGCGCGAGGAACATCAGCCGCTGGTTCGCCAGGCTGGACAGGCCGCGCAGCCGCTCCTGGACGCTCTCCAGCCGGTGCACGACCGTCCGGGCGCGGTCGACGTCGTCGCCGACCATGCTCTGCTCGACCTGCTGCTGCCGGGCCCTGGTCTGCTCCAGGCGCTCCTGCAGCACGATGCGCTCGGACTTCCGGCCGGCCTCGACCTCCTGGTGGTCGTGCAGCTCGCGGCGGAGCCGGACCACGTCGTCGGCGAGGATGCGGGCCTTGGCGTCCCGGGCCACCGCGGCGACGGACTGCGCGCGCCGGGCGACCTCGGCCTGGCGCCCGAGGGGCTTCAGCTGCCGACGGATCTCTCCGGCGAGGTCGGACAGGCGCGTCAGGTTCGTCTGCATCGCGTCGAGCTTGCGGAGGGTCTTCTCCTTGCGGCGGCGGTGCTTGAGGATCCCGGCGGCCTCCTCGATGAAGCCGCGGCGGTCCTCCGGGGTGGCGTGCAGGACCTTGTCCAGCTGGCCCTGCCCGACGATGACGTGCATCTCGCGGCCGAGTCCGGTGTCGCTCAGGAGCTCCTGGACGTCGAGCAGGCGGCAGTTCTCGCCGTTGATCGCGTACTCGCTGCCGCCGTTCCGGAAGAGCGTGCGCGAGATCGTCACCTCGGAGTAGTCGATCGGCAGCAGACCGTCGGTGTTGTCGATCGTCAGGAGCACCTGCGCCCGGCCGAGCGGGCCGCGGGTGGAGGTCCCGGCGAAGATGACGTCCTCCATCTTGCCGCCGCGCAGGGTCTTCGCGCCCTGCTCCCCCATCACCCACGCGAGGGCGTCGACGACGTTCGACTTGCCCGATCCGTTCGGTCCGACGATGCAGGTCACCCCGGGCTCGAACGCGAACGTCGTCGGCTGCGCGAAGGACTTGAACCCCTTGATGGTCAGGCTCTTCAAGTACATGCGGTCTCCGGGCGGTCTGCTGCGCTGCTGGGGGCGGCGGTGCTGCCGCCGCTGGCGGTGGTCCTGGTGGGCGTCAGGCTAACGCCTGCGCGGGCGCGGGGCGGGCTGGCACACGGGGCAACGGTGGCTCGACCGGTTCATGAACGCCTCGCGCACGATCGTCGTGCCGCACCGGGGACACGGCTTCCCCTGCTGCCCGTAGACCGCCAGGCGCTGCGAGAAGTACCCGGACTGCCCGTTCACGTTGACGTACTGCGCGTCGAAGCTCGTGCCGCCGTCCTCGAGCGCGCGGCCCAGGACGCTCCGGACCTCGGCGAGGAGCCGGTGCAGGTCGGCCCGGGGCAGCCGGTCCGCCGGACGGTCGAAGTGCAGGCGGGCAGCCCACAGCGACTCGTCGGCGTAGATGTTCCCGATGCCGCTCACGACGCCCTGGTCGAGGAGCACCCGCTTGATGCCGCTCGAGCGCTTCCGTGCCGTGGCGACGAACCGGTCGTCGTCGAACGCGGGGTCGAGCGGGTCCCGCGCGATGTGCGACACCTGGTACGGGATCGAGCGGCGCCACGGTGCGTCGGGGTCCCGGGTGTCGACGGCCCCGGCGGACCCAGCCGGGGCGCCGTCCACGGTGGGGACCATGGCGTCGATCGCCATCGACCCGAAGGTCCGCTGGTCGACGAACTCGAGCTGGACCGGGGCCTCGGGGGCGCCGTCGCGGTCGGTGCCGACGGGTTGCACGTCGATGAGGATGCGGCGGTGCTTCGCCGCCGGGCGGTCGCGGCCGAGGAGCACCTGGCCGGACATGCCGAGGTGGGTGACGAGCGCCTCGGGGTGCGTGTCGCCGTCCGGCCCGGGCGCCAGCGGGAACCACATGAACTTGCCGCGACGGACGGCCGCGGCGATGGTCCGCCCGGTCAGGCGCTCCGCGAAGTCCTCGGCGGGGCCGTCGTGCCGGGTCAGCGCCCGGTCGTCGACGACGTCCACGTGCAGGACCCGGGCGCCGCTGACGGCGGGTTCGAGGCCGGCGCGGACGACCTCGACCTCGGGGAGTTCGGGCACGCGGTCAGGCCGCCCGGCCGGACAGCCGCGTCCACGCGTCGAGCGCGGCGGCCATCTCGGCGGTCTTCTTGCTCGAGCCGGAGCCCGTGGAGACGTCCTCGCCCTGCAGCACGACGGTCGCGTGGAACGTCTTGTCGTGGTCGGGGCCCTCCTCGGTCACCCGGTACGACGGGTTGCCGAGGGCCAGGCTGGCGGCGAGCTCCTGCAGGCTCGTCTTCGGGTCCATCGCGGCGCCGAAGCGGTCCGGGTCGACGAGCAGCGGTTCGACCAGGCGGAGCACGAGGTCGGTCGCGTCGTCGGGGCCCGCGGACAGGTACGTCGCGCCGATCACGGCCTCGACGGTGTCCGCCAGGATCGACGCCTTGTCACGGCCGCCGGTCTGCTCCTCGCCCTTGCCGAGGCGCAGGAAGGCGCCGAGCCCGATGATGCGGGCGATCTCGGCGAGGGCGACCGTCGAGACGAGGCTCGCACGCCGCTTGGCGAGCTCGCCCTCGTCGAGGTCGGGGAAGGACCGGAAGAGCTTCACGGTCACGGCCTGGCCGAGGATGGAGTCCCCGAGGAACTCGAGGCGTTCGTTGTGCCCGACTCCGCCGTGCTCGTAGGCGTACGAGCGGTGGGTCAGGGCGAGCTGGAGCAGCTCGGGGTCGAGGTCGACGCCGAGGATGCCCTGCAGACGAACGACGTCCGACCCCACGGGGCGGGACCCCGTGGTGCCGGACGTCGCAGTCATGCGTGGTGTCCGATCAGACGTCGGCGACCTTGCGGCCCTTGTACTCCATGTACAGGGGCGTGCCGGCCGAGTCCTCGACGACCTTCGCGCGGTGCGGGAGGCTGTAGGTGACCTGACCGTTCTCGATCGTCTTCACGAGCTGGACCGGCGCGGCCTTCCACTGCGAACGACGGGCGTGCGTGTTGGCACGGGACTGCTTGCGCTTGGGAACGGCCATGGTGGTTCTCTTTCGGTAGGTCGGTGGTCGGTGTGCGAGGAGCGTCAGGCCGTGCGGCCGTCGTCCTCGGGGCTCAGGTTCGGTGTGTCGTCGGCGCCCTGGAAGCCGCTCAGTGCGGCCCAGCGCGGGTCCAGGACCTCGCGAGGGGTGTACCCGTCGAGGTCGGCCAGACGCTCACCCGTCTCCGGGTCGAGTCCTGGGCAGTCCGGTCGGCAGACCGGCTGGAACGGCAGCGACAGCACCACCGCATCTCGAACGACCGGTTCGCAGTCCACGTGGTCGTCGCGAACGAAGAAGTCGAAATCCTCCGAGGCATCATACGCGAACAACTCGGCGAAATCGACCTCGACGGGTTCGCTGATGTCGATGAGGCAGCGCGAGCACTCCCCCGTCGCCTCTGCCGAGGCGTGACCGGAGACGAGGACACCCTCGTGCAGGCCCTCGAGTCGGACGTCCAGGTGGAGCTGCGCCCCCGTGCGGACGGCGATGACGCCCGCACCCATCGCGTCCGGCACCTCGACGTCGAGCGAGTGCTCGCGCATCTCGCCCGGACGGTGCGCGAGGTCACGCACGCGCAGGGCGTAGGGGCTGTTCACGGGGGAAGACACGATCGACGAGCCTAGCGCGAACCGGGCGGAGAGTCGAGGTGGCGGGAGGGCGTGTCAGTCGTCGGTCGCGCCCGTGCGCTGTGCCAGCGCCTCGGCCACGACGGCGGGGACGTACGGCGTGACGTCGCCGCCCAGGGTGGAGACCTGGCGGATGAGGGAGCTCGAGACGTGCGCCCGCGAGGCCTCCGGCAGCAGGAACACCGTCTCGACGTCCGCGAGGTGCCGGTTCATGATCGCCATCGGCGTCTCGTAGGCGACGTCCTCGCCCGAGCGGACGCCCTTCACGAGGACCCCGGCACCGACCTGCCGGCAGTAGTCCACCAGCAGGCCCGACGTCCACTCGCCGACCCGGACGTCCCCCGGCACGCCGACCTCGGCGAGCGAGGCCTCGATGAGCCGCACCCGGTCAGCGGCCTCGAACATGGCGGGCTTCTTGTCGGGGTTGTGCACGACGAGGACGTGCACCTCGTCGAAGAGCCGGGCGGCCCGTCCGATGACGTCGAGGTGCCCGAGGGTCACGGGGTCGAAGGAGCCGGGGACGACGGCGATGTGGGCCATGGCCGCAACGCTACCGAGTCCGGGTGCTCGGGTGCCTCGGAGCGCGTGTGGTCGCGTCCGGCCGCGTGCCGCCGCCTCCGACCGCGTGCTGTCAGTTCTTGCCGAGGAAGGCGGCGTCGGACTCGTCCAGGCGGCGCGCGAGGGCCTCGCGCAGGGCCGGGTGGTCCTGCAGCTGCGGGTCCGGCTCGAGGACCCGCTCGGCTTCCTCGCGCGCGTCGACGATGAGGTCGGCGTGCTCGACCACGCGCAGCAGGTTGAGCGACGACCGGCCGCCGGACTGCCGTTCGCCGAGCACGTCTCCTTCGCGGCGGAGTTCGAGGTCCACCCGGGCGAGTTCGAAGCCGTCGTCCGAGGCCGCCACCGCGTCGACGCGCTCGCGGGAGACCGTCTCGGCCTCGGCGGTGGTGACCAGCAGGCACACGCCCGGGTACTGCCCGCGGCCGATGCGCCCGCGGAGCTGGTGGAGCTGGGACACCCCGAACCGGTCGGCGTCGAGCACGGCCATCATCGAGGCGTTCGGGACGTCGACCCCGACCTCGATGACGGTGGTCGCGACGAGCACGTCGACGTCGCCGGCCGCGAACGAGGTCATCACGCGGTCCTTCTCGTCGGCGGACATCCGACCGTGCAGGACCTCGATCCGGCGGCCCTGGAGCACGGGCATCGCGCGCATCCGCTCGGCCGTCGCGAGCACCGTGGCGGGCGCGCGCTTCGGCGCGTCGTCGCCGTCCGGGTCGGCGTCGCCGTCGTCCTCGCGGTGGGCGTCGTCGATCGCCGGGCAGACCACGAACGCCTGGCGCCCCGCAGCGAGCTCCTCGGCCATCCGGGTCCAGATCCGGGCTTCCCACCCGGGGTGCTCGGCGAGCCCGACGGCGAAGGTCTCGACGCCCGCGCGTCCTGAGGGCAGGCCCGTGATCGTGGAGACGTCGAGGTCGCCGAAGACCGTCATCGCCACCGTTCGTGGGATCGGCGTGGCGGTCAGGACGAGCACGTGCGGCGGGGTCGCGCCCTTCGTGCGGAGTGCTTCGCGCTGCTCGACGCCGAAGCGGTGCTGTTCGTCGACGACGACGAGCCCGAGCTCGGCGAAGTCCACGCGGTCGCCGAGGAGGGCGTGCGTGCCGACGACGAGGCGGGAGCTGCCGGACGCGGCGGCGAGCAGGGCCCGTCGGCGTTCATCGGTGGACTGGGAGCCGGTCAGGATGACGGGACGGAGTTCGGCGGCCAGGTCCGGTCCGAGGAACTTCACGATGGAGCGCAGGTGCTGCGCCGCCAGGACCTCGGTCGGGGCGATGAGCGCCGACTGACCGCCGGACTCGGCGACCGTGAGCATCGCGCGGATCGCCACGAGGGTCTTGCCCGAACCGACCTCACCTTGCACGAGCCGGTGCATCGGCCACTCGCCGGCGAGGTCGCGGTCGATCTCGGCGCCGACGGCACGCTGGTCGTCGGTGAGCGTGAACGGCAGCGTCGCGTCGAAGCGCTCGAGGATGCCGCCCGGAGCTGCACGCCGCGGGGTCGCCGCGGTCGCCCTGGCCGCGATCCGCCGCTGGACGAGCGCGGTCTGCAGCACGAACGCCTCGCGGTAGCGCAGGGCGTCCTGGGCGCGCTTGAAGTCCGCGACCTTCTCCGGCCGGTGGAGCAGCTCGAGTGCCCGGCGGAAGGGCACCAGGCCGAGTCGGTTCCGGACCGGTGCCGGGATCGGGTCGTCGACGTCGGGCAGGGTGTCGAGCACCACACCGATGGCCTTCGCGATCTGCCAGGACGTCAGCGAGGCGGTCGCCGGGTAGATCGGGATGGGCTGGCGGGACCAGCGGATGGCCTCGTCGCTCTCCGGGTCCGCGGTCGCACGGGGGTCGTCCGCGTCGAACAGCTCGTAGTCGGGGTGCGCCAGCTGCCGGGCGCCGCGGTAGTCGCCCACCTTGCCGGCGAACACGCCCCGGGCACCGGGGACGAGGTCCTTCGTCCGCCAGCCCTGGTTGAAGAACGTCAGCGTCAGGAGGCCCTTGCCGTCGCCGATCTTCGCTTCGAGGATCGACCCGCGGCGGGCGCGCATCGTGCGTTCGCGGACGTCGATGACCTCGGCCACGATCGTCACGGACTCGCCGATCGCCAGGGAGTCGAGCGCCGTCAGGGCACCGCGCTCGGCGTAGCGCCGCGGGGCGTGCTCGAGGAACTCCCCCACGGTGCGGTACCCGAACGCCTTCTCGATCGCCGTCGCCGTCCGGCCGCCGAGCACGCCGCTCAGCCGGGCGTCGAGCGGCGCCGGACCCAGGTCGGGCGCCACCGCCGGTGCGGGGCTCGCGGAGGTGACCACGCGACCACGGTACCCGGCACGGCCGACGTGCCCCGATCCTCCCGTCCGGCCTGTGGAGCAGGCGACTGGTCACGCGAGCCTGTGGAGGGACCCGGGGTGGCGCCCGGCGGCCGCTACGGTTGCTGCATGACACGGATCATCGCCGGTGCCGCCGGTTCCACGACGCTCCGCGTGCCGAAGTCCGGGACGCGACCGACGAGCGACCGGGTGCGCGAGGCGCTTTTCTCCTCGTTGGAGGCGCGTGGGCTCGTCGACGACGCGGCGGTGGCCGACCTGTACGCCGGCACGGGCGCGCTCGGGCTCGAGGCGGCGTCCCGCGGCGCGGTCGAGGTGGTCCTGGTGGACCGTGCCTCCGGGGCGGCCGAGGCGTGCCGGGCGAACGCACGGGCCGTGCAGCAGCGGGTCCCCGGGGTGCGCGTCGACGTGCACCCGCAGCCGGCACTCGGGTTCCTGCGGGCGACGGTGCGGACCTTCGACCTGGTGTTCATCGACCCGCCGTACGACGTCACGGAGCACGAGATCGCCGAGGTGCTCGAGGCGCTCGTGCCGCGGCTGACCCCTGGTGCGGTCGTGGTGGTCGAGCGGAGCAAGCGTTCCCCGGAGCCGACGTGGCCCGCGGGACTGGAGCCCTTCAGCAAGCGGAGCTACGGCGAGACCGTGGCGTGGGAGGCCGTCGCACCGAGCGTGTGACGCGGGGGCCGGTGGTGCTCGCTGGACGGGTGCGGGCGTGTCAGCCCGCGGCGCCGTCCCAGTCCGCGTAGGGGTCCCAGCCGGAGGTCGGCACCGGGACGCCGGCGCGGAGCAGGTCGTGGTCGCCGCGGTCGAGCACGCTGCCGATCCGCCGGAAGCCCCCGGGCAGGTCCGTCCCGGCGGGGAAGGTCGCGAGGAGCCCGTGGTCCTCGCCGCCGTGCAGCGCAGAGCCCTCGGGGACGGCCTCGGCGTCGAACGCCAGCGTGACCCCGCTCGCGCGGGCGAGGCGACCGGCGTCGATCGCGAGGCCGTCGGACAGGTCGAGCATCGCCGTGGCCCCCGCAGCCGCGGCCGCGGGGCCGTCGGCGATCGGTGGGACGGGGCGCCGCTGCCGCGCGACGTCCGGGTCGGTGTCGGCACCACTCGCGAGCGTCGCCGCGCGGGACGGCTCGCCGTCGGCGTCGACGCCGTCACGGAAGAGCCGGGCGAGCCCGCGCGCCGCGGGGCCGAGCTCGCCGGACACGGCGAGGACGTCGCCGGGACGGGCTCCCGAGCGCAGGACCGGTGCGTGTCCGTCGAGGTCGCCGAACGCCGAGACGGACACCGTGAACGTCGCCGACGTCGAGAGGTCGCCGCCGACGACACCGCACGCGGGCGCCAGCGCGTCGACGGCCTGCCGGACCCCGTCCGCGAAGGACTCGAGGACCGTCACCGGGGTGTCCTGGGGCGCCGCGAGGGCGATCACGAGCGCCGTGGGGACCGCGCCCATCGCCGCGACGTCGGACAGGTTCGTCGCCGCGGCCTTCCACCCGACGTCGGCCGGCGAGGACCACGCCCACCGGAAGTCCGGACCGTGCACCATCATGTCCGTCGTCACGACGAACCGGCGGTCCGGCGCCGACACCACGGCGCAGTCGTCGCCGGGGCCGACCTCGGGTGACCCGGGCGGGAGCCGTCGGACGATGCGGTCCAGGACGGCCAGCTCACCGACCTCGCCGACGGTCGGTCCGGCCCAGGCCTCGTTCGGTGCGTCCACACCAGAACGGTAGCCTGGACCCCGATGGACACCGTGCGCCGCCCCCTCCGCTGGACCGCGATCGCGGGCGTGGCCGTGGCCCTCGCCGCCGGCCTGACGGGCTGCACAAACGCCGTCTCGATGTCCCCGGCGCCCTCTGCCGACGCGGCTGCGTGCGCCGCCGTGCAGGTCCGGCTGCCGAGCACCGTCGACACGAAGTACGCGATGCGGAACACGAACGCGCAGTCGACCGCCGCGTGGGGCGACCCCGAGGCGGCGATCTACCACTGCGGCGTCGCGGTGCCGACCGTGTCCGACCTGCCGTGCTTCAGCCAGGGCGGGGTCGACTGGATCCGCGACGACCGGGGCGCGCAGATCGTGTTCACCACGTTCGGCCGCACGCCCGCGGTGCAGGTCGTCATCGACACGAAGCTGACCACCTCACAGGTGGTGCAGGACCTCTCCGACGCGGTGTCGACGCTGCCGAAGGACGGACGCGAGTGCCTCGACCCGTCCCAGGTGCAGGGATGACGCACGGCCGCCAGTCGCCCCGAGTCTCGGGCTGACCGACACGACTCGGTCGCGCCACGCCGCGACTCGTCGCTGCACGCGAGACTCGGGCTGACGCACGACCCGTCGCGCGTCAACGGACGGCGGCGCGCCCCAGCTCGATGAGCTCCGTCACGAGTTCGCCGTACGACACGCCCGACGCCGCCCAGCACCGCGGGTACATCGACAGCGGCGTGAACCCGGGCATGGTGTTGACCTCGTTCACCACGAAGCCGTCGTCGGTCAGGAAGCAGTCGACGCGGGCGAGTCCCGCGCCGCCGATCGCCTCGAACGCACGGGCACCGATCGACCGGATCTCGTCGGTCTCAGACTCGGTGAGCGGCGCCGGGCAGAGGAGCGCTTCGTCCCCGCCGAGGTACTTCGAGGCGAAGTCGTAGAAGCCGTCCTCGGCGACGACGATCTCGCCGGGCAGGCTCGTGCGCGGCACACCGTCGCGGCCCTCGAGCACGGCGACCTCGACCTCGCGGCCGACCACCCGCGGCTCGACGATGACCTTCGAGTCGTGCTCGAACGCCAGGTCCATGGCGGCACCGAGCTGCGACGGCTCGTCGACCCGCGAGACCCCCATGCTCGAACCGGCGCGGGCGGGCTTCACGAACAGCGGCCAGCCGTGCGCGGCGACGGTCTCGGCGACGTCCACCGGGTCGGCGGCCCACTCGCGGCGGAGCACCGTGGTCCACGGCGCGACGCGGAGCCCGGCGTGCTCGAGCACGACCTTCGCGGTGTGCTTGTCCATCGCCAGGGCGCTCGCGAGCACGCCGTCGCCGACGTACGGCAGCCCGGCGATCTCGAGGAGGCCCTGGATCGTGCCGTCCTCGCCGAAGGGGCCGTGCAGGATCGGGAACACCACGTCGACGGCGATCGTCTCGACCGAGCCGTCCGGGTGCGACACGACGAGCTCGTTCGTCGCGGGGGACGTCGGGAACGCCACGCGGGTGCCGTTGTCGGGCACCGTCGGCAGCACGCCGTCCCGGAGCGCCCACTGCGCGGGGTCGTCGGCCTGCAGCGTGAACGCACCCTCGGCGGTGATGCCGATCGGCACGACGTCGTAGGACGACCGGTCGACGACGTCCATGATCCCGCCGGCGGTCACGCAGCTGATCTCGTGCTCACTGGACCGCCCGCCGAAGAGCACGGCGACGGTCGTGGTCGCGGGAGCGATCGTGGGCATGGCAGTCCCCTTGCTGGTCGGGACCGGACCGGTCACTCGCCCTGGGGTTCGTCGGTCTCGGTGAGGTGCGGCGCGATGTTGCGCGGGTCGAGCCTACCGGCGAGGACCTCGGCCACCTGCCCGACGATGGGCATGTCGACGCCGTTCGCCGCCGCGAGTTCGAGGATCGGGGCGACCGATGCCAGCCCCTCGGCGGTCTGGTCCATCTGCCGCACGACCTCGTCGAAGCGGTACCCCTGCCCGAGCAGTCGCCCGGCGGTGTTGTTCCGCGAGAGCGGCGACTGGCACGTGGCGATGAGGTCCCCGAGCCCGGCGAGCCCGGACAGCGTGGAGGGCTGCGCCCCGAGGGACACCGCGAAGTCGGTCATCTCGGCGAGCCCGCGGGTGATGATCGACGCCTTCGTGTTCTCGCCGTAGCCGACGCCGTCCACGATGCCGATCGCCACGGCGATCAGGTTCTTCAGCACGCCGCCGAACTCGGTCCCGATCACGTCGGTGTTCGTGAACGACCGGAAGTACGGGTTCGTGGCGACCGCGGCGACCGCGGTGGCGGTGTCGATCGAGGTCGACGACACGACGGCCGCGGTCGGCTGCCGACGGGCGATCTCGAGCGCGAGGTTCGGGCCGCTCGCGACGGCGATCCGGTCGCGGTCGATGCCGAGTCCCTCGTGCAGTACCTCGCTCATCCGCAGCCCGGTGGCCTTCTCGACGCCCTTCATCAGGCTGACGACGGGGACGCCCTCGGGCAGCAGCGGCGCGATCGCGGCCAGGTTCGAGCGCAGGGACTGCGACGGGACCGAGACGTACACCTGCTCGGCGCCGTCGAGCACGGCCGACAGCGAGGTCGACGCCGTCAGGGTCCGGGGCAGGTTGATGCCGGGCAGGTAGTCGGAGTTGCGCTTCGTCTCGGTGATCTCGCGGGCGACCTCGGGCCGGCGCGCCCAGACGACGGTGTCGGCACCGCCCTCAGCGAGCACCTTGGCGAACGTGGTCCCCCAGCTGCCGGCACCGATCACGGCGACGCGCGGCTTGTCGGTCGACTGCATCACCACGCGGATGGCGGCGGTGTCGACCGCGCCGGGTGCGGCGACCGCGGGGTCCGGGTGGTCCTCGTGCGGGCGGAGGCCCGTGCCGTGGTCACTCAAACTTGCCGGTCTCCTTCTGGTTGTTCGCGGACGGGTCCCAGCGGGTGGCGGGAGCCGTCTCGCCGCGCAGTTCCTCGAGCAGCTCGGTGATGCGCTGCATGACGATCGCGGTGGCCTCGAGCAGCATCTGTTGGTCGATCGGTCGGCCGCGGTACGCCGACAGGTCGACCTCGTCGCCGACGATCACGTCGACGCGGGTCGGCGGGAACAGCTTCAGCTTCTTGCCGTACCGCGCCATGATCCCCTGCGTACCCCAGTGGGCCATCGGGATGAGCGGTACGTCGTTCTCGAGCGCGATCCGCACCGCGCCGGTCTTGCCGCGCATCGGCCACAGGTCGGGGTCGCGGGTCAGCGTCCCTTCGGGGTAGACGATGATCGCACCGCCCTGCTCGATGACCGACCTGCCGCCGCCGAGCGGGTCACTCAGCCGCGTGCGTCCGGAGCGCTCGACCGGGATCTGGCCCATCCCCGACATGAGCTTGCCGAAGACCGGGACCTTGAAGAGGGACGCCTTCGCGAGGAACCGCGGGGCACGCCGGGACAGCCACACGGCCGTGCCCACCACGAGCGGGTCGATGTTCGTGAAGTGGTTCGGGGCGAGCACGAACGCGCCGCCCTCCGGCAGCCGCTTCGACCCGTGCCAGTGGTACCGCGCCGAGAACCGGAAGACCGGGATCACGACGGAGGCGGTGATGCGGAACGCGGTGTTCAGCTCACCGCGCCGCCACCGGCGCCCGGGCGTGGGCAGACCCGTCGTGACGTCCGTGGCGGACCTGCGCCGTGCCTCCAGGCCGTCGCCGGCACCGTCTACCGGGCCGCGACCGGCCGCGTCAGCAGCCACGCGCCTAGCCCGCGAAGTCGAAGTCGGCGCCGAGCTTGCGCAGCTTCGGGATGAAGTGCTCGTAGCCCCGGCTGATGATGCCGACGTTGGTGATGTGCGACTCGCCCTCGGCGGTGAGCGCCGCGATGAGGTGGCTGAAGCCGCCGCGCAGGTCGGGGACGCGGACGTTCGCGGCGTGCAGCGGCGTCGGACCGGTGATGACGGCTGCCTGCTCGAACGGGCGGCGGGCGACGCGACGGTCGTGGCCTGGCAGCCCCTCCTTGTGGACGACGATGTCGGCGCCCATCTCGTTCAGGGCGTCGGTGAAGCCGAAGCGGTTCTCGTAGACGGTCTCGTGCACGATGCTCGTGCCCTCGGCCTGGGTCAGCGCCACGACGAGCGGCTGCTGCCAGTCGGTCATGAAGCCGGGGTGCACGTCGGTCTCGACGACGACCGGGCGCAGGACCTCGCGCTCGCGGTAGAAGCGGATCCCGTCCTCTTGGACGTCGAACCCGCCGCCGACCTTGCGGAAGACGTTGAGGAACGTCATGAGGTCTTGCTGGTCGGCGCCCTCGACGAAGATGTCGCCGTTCGTGGCGAGCGCGGCCGAGGCCCAGCTGGCGGCCTCGTTGCGGTCGTTGATCGCGCGGTGCGTGTAGCCGCGGAGCGACTCGACGCCCTCGATGAAGATCGTGCGGGACGGCTCGACCGTGACGATCGCGCCCATCTTCTGCAGGATCGCGATGAGGTCCATGATCTCGGGCTCGATCGCGGCGTTGCGGAGCTCCGTCACGCCCTCGGCGAGGACCGACGACAGCAGGACCTGCTCGGTCGCGCCGACGCTCGGGTACGGCAGCTCGATCTTCGCGCCGCGGAGGCCGTCCGGTGCGGTCAGGTGGATGCCGTTGACCTGCTTGTCGACGACGGCGCCCATCGCGCGGAGGGCGTCGAGGTGGAAGTCGATCGGCCGGTCGCCGATGCGGCAGCCGCCGAGGTCGGGGATGAACGCCTCGCCGAGCTTGTGCAGCAGCGGGCCGCAGAACAGGATCGGGATGCGGCTCGACCCGGCGTGCGCGTCGATCTCGGCGAAGTGCGCCGACTCGACGTTCGACGGGTCGAGGATGAGCTCGCCTCGTGCAGGATCCGTGATGCGCACACCGTGCACCTCGAGCAGGCCGCGGACGACCTTGACGTCGGAGATGTCCGGTACGTCCTTGAGGATCGACGGGGTGTCACCGAGCAGGGACGCCACCATCGCCTTGGTCGCGAGGTTCTTCGCGCCGCGGACCTCGATGCGTCCCACGAGCGGCTTGCCGCCCCGGATGACGATCTCGTCCGACTTCAGGCCGACGCGGGCCCCTGCTGCTGCTGCGTCCTGTACGAGGGAGTTCACTACTTCACCGGCAATGTCTTCGGCCGCCATCTGGAGCGGCGGGATTCGAACTCCGTGATCGAGGACTCGTCACGGAGGGTGAGCCCGATGTCGTCGAGCCCTTCCATCAACCGCCAACGAGTGTAAGCGTCGATCTCGAAGGGCACGTCCACCGCGCCGAGCGACACGCGCTGCGCGACGAGGTCGACGGTCGCCTCGATCCCCGGGTTCGCCGCGATCTCGGCCCAGAGCCGCTCGACTTCCGGTTCGGTCACGATCGCGGTGACCAGGCCCTGCTTGCCCGCGTTGCCTTTGAAGATGTCCGCGAAACGGGGTGAGACGACGACGCGGAACCCGAAGTCGCGGAGCGCCCAGACGGCGTGCTCGCGCGAGGAACCGGTGCCGAAGTCCGGCCCGGCGACGAGCACCTGCGCGCCCTGGAACACGGGCTGGTTGAGCACGAACTCGGGGTCCTGGCGCCACCCGGCGAACAGGGCGTCCTCGAAGCCGGTCTTCGTGACGCGCTTGAGGTACACCGCGGGGATGATCTGGTCGGTGTCGACGTTCGAGCGCTGCAGCGGGGCGGCGATCCCCGTGACGGTGGTGATCTTGTCCATCAGTTGGCCCCTTCGGTGCTGTTCACGACGTCGTTCAGTTCGTCGTCGGTGGCGAGGTCCCACGGGCTGGAGAGCGTGCCGCGGACGGCGGTCGCGGCCGCGACGAGCGGCGACACCAGGTGGGTGCGCCCGCCCTTGCCCTGGCGGCCCTCGAAGTTCCGGTTCGAGGTGCTCGCGCAGCGCTCCCCCGGTGCGAGCTGGTCGGGGTTCATGCCGAGGCACATCGAGCAGCCGGCGAACCGCCACTCGGCGCCGAAGTCCGTGAAGACCTGGTCGAGCCCCTCCGCCTCGGCCTCGAGCCGGACCCGGGCGGACCCCGGCACGACCATCACGCGGACACCGGGTGCCTTCGACCGGCCCTTGATGATCGACGCGAAGGCCCGGAGGTCCTCGATGCGGGAGTTCGTGCAGGAGCCCATGAACACCGCGTCGACCGCGATGTCCTTCATCGGCGTTCCGGCCTGCAGGTCCATGTACTCCAGCGCGCGCTGCGCTGCAGCCTGGTCGTTCGGGTCGCTGTAGCTCGCGGGGTCCGGCACCGACTCGGACAGGGAGACGCCCTGGCCGGGGTTCGTGCCCCAGGTGACGAACGGCTCGAGGGCGTCGGCGTCGATGAACACCTCGGCGTCGAACACGGCGTCGTCGTCGGTCGCGAGCGTGTCCCAGTACGCGACGGCGTCGTCCCAGTCCTGGCCGGTCGGCGCGTGGTCGCGGCCCTGCACGTAGTCGTAGGTCGTCTGGTCGGGGGCGACCATGCCGGCGCGGGCACCGGCCTCGATCGACATGTTGCAGATCGTCATGCGGCCCTCCATCGAGAGCGCCCGGATCGCGGAGCCGCGGTACTCGAGCACGTAGCCCTGCCCGCCGCCGGTGCCGATCTGGGCGATGACCGCGAGGATGATGTCCTTCGCCGTGACGCCGGGGCGCAGCGTGCCCTCGACCGTGATCGCCATCGTCTTGAAGGGCTTCAGCGGCAGGGTCTGCGTGGCGAGGACGTGCTCGACCTCGGACGTGCCGATGCCGAACGCCATCGCGCCGAACGCGCCGTGGGTGCTCGTGTGCGAGTCGCCGCACACGACCGTGATGCCCGGCATGGTCAGGCCGAGCTGCGGACCGACCACGTGGACGATCCCCTGCTCCTTGTCGCCCAGCGAGTGCAGGCGCACCCCGAACTCCGCGCAGTTGCGGCGCAGGGTCTCGATCTGCGTGCGGCTGGTGGGGTCCGCGATGGGCCGGTCGATCGCGAGGGTCGGGGTGTTGTGGTCCTCGGTCGCGATCGTGAGGTCGAGGCGGCGCACCGGGCGTCCGGCCTGGCGCAGGCCGTCGAACGCCTGCGGGCTCGTCACCTCGTGCACGAGGTGGAGGTCGATGTAGAGGAGGTCCGGCTTGCCGTCCTCGCCCGTGACCACGACGTGGTCGTCCCACACCTTCTCGGCGAGCGTCTTTCCCATCGGCTCGACCCTTCCTCGTTGACGTCGATGCGCCGCGTGCGCGGCTCGGTCCAGCAAGACTAGCAGGTTGGTATACCAACGCGCGTGCGCAGGGCGGGACGGACTGGAGGCACGGGGCGGGGCCGCCACGATCCTCCCCGTCCGGTGGTGGGTCGCGTTGCGCGCCGGGGCGGGCCGAGCACCCGCGGTCCCGGACGACACCTGTCGCGGTGGGATGATGGGGAGGACATGACGACACCTGCGCACTCGACCCGGACCACCAACCTCGAGGGCGCAGCCCGCGCCGCGATCGCCGGCGGCGCCCCGCTCGCCCTGCTCATCGCGCTCGGGATGCCCGGGTACGCGGCGTTCGCGATGTTCGCCGGGTTCACCGCGATCTTCGGCGCGACCGAGCCGTACCGACAGCGGATGGTGACCACCGGGGTGGCCGGGCTGCTGCAGGCCGCGTGCATGGCTGCGGGCATCGCGGTGTCGATGTCCGGCGCGCCGCTGTGGTTGCAGGGCACCGGGCTCGTCGTGGTGCTCGTCGTCGCGGTGTGCACCCTCAGCACGCTGCAGACGATCCCGGCCCAGCCGATCTTCCCGGTGTTCGCGTTCTGCGTGTCGGCCCTCGTCCCGGTGCGCCCGGCGGACCTGCCGCTCGTCGCGACGATCATCGTCGGCTCGGTCGTGTGGGCGTGGCTCGTGGCGATGTCAGGGGCGGTCATCCGGCTCGTGCTGCACCCGCGCGCACCGCACGTGTTCCGTCCGATCGCGCCGCACAAGCACCGGTCGTTCGCGGTCCTGCGGACGCCGGCACTGTGGGAGACCGTCGGGCTGAACGTCGTCGGGGCGCTCGTCGCGGGGGCGGTCGCGGAGTCGGTCCCGGCCCTCGGGCACCCGTACTGGGCGGTCGTCGCCGTGGTGTCGACCCTGCCCGCGATCCGGCAGCGGCACACCGTCCGGCGCGCGTCCCAGCGCGTCATCGGCACGATCGGCGGGACCGTGGTCGCCGTCGGGATCCTGCTCCTGGAGCCCTCGGCGTGGTGGATCGTCGTGATCGCGGTCGTCGGGCAGTTCTTCGCCGAGATCTTCGTCGCGCGGCACTACGCCGTGACGCTGCTGTTCCTCACGCCGCTCGCGCTCGCGGTGTCGTGGCTGAGCCTGCCCGAGGCGCCGGAGCTCCTCGCGCTCGACCGGATCGCGCAGACGACGCTCGGCGCCGTGGTGAGCGTGGCGCTCCTCGTGGTCGGGCGGCTGATCGAGCGTCGGCGGGGCCGGGCGCTCGGCGCGACGGGCGCGATCCGCACGGTCTGAGCCGCGGGGCGGGTGGTCTGCTCGGCCGATCCGCGCGTCGGAGGCTGTTCCGCGCGAAGGAGGACGATCTGCGCATGGAAGGCCGTTCGTTCCGGCTGTCCACGCGCGGATCGTCCTCCGATCGCACGTGCGATGGGACGTTCCGCCCCCGGGATCAGTCGCGCGGTGCGATGTTCCAGGAGTCGATCACCGGGCGGCCGTGCTCGTAGCCGAGCGAGCTCACCGTGGCCGTGCCGAGCTTCAGCACGGCACCGTCCTGCGGCGCGAGGCGGATCCAGGCGGCACCGAGGGCGCGCAGGACGTGCCCGTGGGCGACCACGATCGCGTCGTCCCCCTCGGCGAGGACCGGGCGCACCCGGTTCAGCACGCGCTCGACGCGGACGCGGACCTCGGCGGCGTTCTCCCCCGGGGTGTCGCCCGCGGGGACGCCGTCGGTCCAGAGGTCCCAGGGTCCGTGCCGCTTGACCTTGATCTGCGGGGTGGTCAAGCCCTCGTACGCGCCGTAGTCCCACTCGTACAGGTCCTCGTCGAGCTCCGGGTCGACACCGACGAGCCGCGCGGTCTCGCGGGCGCGTTCGAGCGGGCTCGACAGCGCGAGCGCGAACGTCCGGTCCGCCAGGTAGCGTCCGGCGCGCTTCGCCTGCTCGATGCCGTTCTCGGTGAGCGGGATGTCGGTGCGGCCGGTGTGCTGACCGCTCTTCGACCACTCCGTCTCTCCGTGGCGGACGAGGACGAGTTCGCCGGGGCGTTCCGAGGTCATGTGTTCCTTCCGAGGTACAGGCCGAGCGCAGCCGCGCCGACCGAGACGACGAGCATCCCGAGGCCGTTGAGCACGGCGGGCCCGGGCTTCCCGGACCGGAACAGCTGCACGGTCTCGACACTCGCCGTCGAGAACGTCGTGTACCCGCCCATCATGCCCGTCCCGAGGACCGCGACCAGCGGCAGGCCGAGCGTGCCCGCCTCGCCGAGCCCGGTCACGACCCCGAGCACGAGCGATCCGGTGACGTTGATGAGCATCGTGCCGACCGGGAACCACCCCAGCGCGGCCCGTGCCACCCGCGCCTTCACGGTGCCGTCGAGTGCGAAGCGGAGCGCGGAGCCCAGGCCGCCGCCGAGCGAGACGACGAGGAGTTCGAGGGGGCTCACCGGGCGTCCTCCGTCCGGGCGCGGCGCGAGCGGCGGGCCCCGGCGAGCCACGCACCCGCGGCCGCGGCCACCACCCCGAGCGCGACCGACAGCAGCGCGTACCCGGTGCCCGCGCCCCACCGGCCGACGTCGAGGAGCTTCGCGGTGTCGTCGGCGAGCGTCGAGTACGTCGTGAAGCCGCCGAGGACACCCGTGCCGACGAACAGGCGGACGGTGCGGCGCGCACCGACGTCGGGGCCGCGGTGCGCGAGCGACTCGAGCAGCGCGCCCAGGCAGAGCGCCCCGACGACGTTGATCGCGAGGATCGTCCAGCTCAGGCCGTCGACCGCGGGCAGGGCCGCGGCGAGCGCCGCACGGGCACCGGTGCCGATCGCGCCGCCGAGGGCGACGAGCACGAGGTACCGCCAGCGGCGGTGCGGGGGGCGGTCGGTCGCGGTCGTCATGGGTCTCCTGTCACCGAGCACGCGGCATCGCACACGTGCACTCATCTCGGAACAGGGACCGTTGGCGGCTCAGCCGCGGTTGGGTCCGGCAGGCCCCACTGCCGGGTCTGACGACATCCCGACGATACCGCTTCCGTCCCGGACCGCGGCGACGCCCTCGACCTCGACGAGCTGGTCGTCGTAGCCCAGGGCGGTGACACCCATCAGGGTGCTCGGCACGTCGTGGTCGCCCATCGCCGCCCGGACCACCTGCCACGCGGCGACGAGGTCCTCCTGCCGCGAGGACGCCACGAGCACCCGCGTGTGGAGCAGGTCACCGAGTCCCGCTCCCGCCGCGGCGAGCGCCGTCTCGAGGTTGGCCATGCACCGGGCGGCCTGGCCGCGGTGGTCCCCGACCGCCACGGTCCGACCCTGCTCGTCGAGCGGGCACGCCCCGGCCGCGAACACCAGGCGGGCGTCGGCGGGTGCGGTCGCCGCGTACGCGTACTCGGCGACGTCACTGAGTCGGTCGGATCGGACGAGCTGGACGACACCGGTCATGGCCACAGCCTGGCAGAGCCGCGCCGGGCCGGCGCGACGGCACGACCCGGCGCAGCACGGCGCGGCCCGGCGCCGCCCGCGCTCAGCGCCCGATCGGGTTCGGCATCCGCCCCGCCCGGATGAGCGACTCCGTCTGCGCGGACAGGTCCACCATCTGCAGGGTGTTCCGCAGCTGGAGCCGGTTCAGGCACGAGTGCTCGAAGTCCGGCGCACGCAGGTCGAGCGGTCGCGCACGGCCCACGACGGCGTCGTCCACGCACGCGCCGACCAACCGCCAGAACGTCGCACCGGACAGGACCCCGTCCTCGTCGAGGATCGCGGCGAGGTACCGGAGCACCCCGTCGAACACGTCGGTGAACACGCCGAGGGCCGCCTCGGCGTCGTCGACCGGGTGCACGATCCGCTCGGTGCCGACCGGGACGGCGACGTCGCCGACGACCACCACCTCTTCCCCGATGTCCTTCATGAACACCCGGGAGACCACGCCGTCGCGCAGCACGAGCACGAGGTTCTCGCCGTGCGGCATGAAGAGCAGCTGGTGCTCGGTGAGGCAGTGCACGACGGGTCGGAGGTACGCGTCGAGGTACCGGCGCACCCAGTCCGCGGCGTCGAGGCCCGACTGTGTGACGAGGGCAGCGGCCACCGAGCGACCGCGCGCGTCCCGGTGCAGCAGGGCGGCCATGGTGATCGGCCGCTCCCCCGGTCCCAGCCGCGGCACGGGGCTCTCCCGCCAGAGCGCGGCGAGCATCTTCCGCTGTGGTGACGCCACGTCGACGCGGTGGTGCGCGTCCCCGGTGTACCCGATGGCGGCGTGCTCGCGGAGCACGCCGAAGCCGGCGTCGGCGAGCACGGGGTCGGCGTCGACGAGTCCGGCGACCCAGTCGTTCACGGCGGGGGTCGTCCGCATGTACGCGGGGGACATGCCGCGGAGGAACCCCATATTCTGCACGGCGAGCGCCGTCTTGACGTACGAGCGCGCGGGACGGCTCCGGTTGAACGCCGTGCGGATCGACTGCTGCGGCTGGTGCTCGTCGGGTCCCTCGCCGAGGTCGACGAGGTCCTGCCGGCCGAGGTCGGGCGCGAAGGTCACGGCGATCCGGTGCTGCCACTGCCACGGGTGCACCGGGAACCAGGTGTACCCGTCGGGGTCGAGGCCACGGCGCTCGAGCGTCGCCTGGAAGCCTGCGACGGTCGCCGCGTCGAGCTCGGCGGCCCAGTGGTCGTGCTCGGTGCAGTCCGCGGCGAGCGCCAGGTGCGTGTGCTCCCGCCGTGCGGCGAGCCACCGGTAGCGGAAGCGGGCGCCCGCCTCCGGGGCGTGGGCGTGGTACTCGTCGAGCCCGAACCCGATCCGCCCGTTCGCGGCGACGAAGGCCGGGTGCCCCTCGGTCATCGCGGCCTCGGCGTCCTGGAACGACGCGACGACGTCGCCGTCCGTCCGCCCGCGCGCCAGCTGCGCCGCGGACGGCCCACCTCGCCGGTGCTTCGCCGCCGCGCTCGCCAGCGTCGACGCGATCTCGTCCAGGTAGGTGCCGAGCATCGAGTCCGGGATCCCGAGCACGTCCCGCAGGTCGAGCACGAGCTCCTGCGCACTGAGCGGCGCGGGGACGCCGTCACGCGTCCGGGTCAGCGAGTCCTCGTCGAGCACCCAGTGCTCGAGCGTGTGCACCCGCGCCCGGAACCGGTAGGTCGAGTCCCCCGCGTCGAGCGCCCACCCGTCACCGTCCACACGCGGCGCGGTCAACCGCTCATGGGTGAACTCGGCGATCGCCTTCGCGACGAGGTGCCGTTCCGCGGGCTCCAGGTGCTCCGGCCGCAGGTGCGCCGCCGGCCCGCCGTCGTCCGGCACCCCGATGCGCGCGGTGTCGAGCACCGAGAGGAGCGCCCGCTTGCCGTCGACGTCCACCACACGGAGCGCTCGGAACCCGACCTCGGCGTTCTTCCGCTGCACGGCCGTGTTCCGCACGTCCGGCTCGACGACGACACGGCGCGCGCCGAGCACGTCGCGGCAGTGCTCGACGACCGCTCGCATCACCGCGCTCGTCAGGCCGTGCACCCGTCCCTCGGCGGGCGGCGGTGCGACGAGCAGGTGCATGCCGACGTCGCCCGGCTCGGCGTCCCACACGTCGGTGAGCAGCACGACGGCCGGGTCGTACGTCTCGGCGTAGGCGATCGGCGCGCCGTCGCGGCGGAGCAGCCACCCCGCCTGCGCCGGGTCGTCGCGCACCGCCGTCAGGTACGTCCGGACCGCGTCCACGTCGCGGTCCGCCATCCCCCACCAGGACGACGCGGGCTCCGCCAGCCAGGACCCCAGCAGGGCGGCGTCCCGTCCCGGGTCCACGGGTTCGACGGACAGGAGGCTCGTGGCTGCGCGCGCCAGGTCGCGCTCGGCCGTGCGGGCGCTCATGCGCGCACCCCCGCGGCCTCCGGGAGGCGCGTGGTGGCGGCGCTCGCCGCCACCGGCGACGCTCCGGGAGCCGGCCGCCCGCCGGGCAGGCCGAACTCCTGGAAGGCGATCCGATCCTCCAGGCCGTACACGGCGCGCCCCGTGACGGACCGGATGATCGACGCGTTCCGCCACGCGCCCATCCCGAGGTCGGGCGCGGTCAGGCCGTGCGTGTGCTCCTCGGCGTTCTGCACCCAGATGCGGCCGCCCAGGGTGTCGACGTGCAGGTCGCGGGCGACCGCGAACCGGCCGCGCTCGTCGCGGGCGACGAGGTGCTCGACAGGGGCGAGGAAGTGGGGCGTGCGGGGGCGGTACCCGGTCGCGAGGACGAGCCGGGCGACCTCGTGCGTCGCCTCGGTGCCGAGCTGCGCGTGCCGGAGCGTCAGGCGGAAGCGGTCGCGGTCGGGCAGCCACTCTGCCGCGACCACGCTCGTGTCCGTGCGGAGCGTCGTGGGGACGGGTCCGTGGGCGCTGATCCGGTAGAGCGTGTCGTAGATCGTGTCGACGAGGTCGGCGCTGATGCCCTTGTACAGCCCGCGCTGCTCGCGACCGAGACGGTCGCGCACGTCGGGCGGCAGCGCGTGGAAGTGGTCGGTGTACTCCGGGCTCGTCATCTCGAGGGTGAGCTTGGTGTCCTCCATCGGGAAGAACCGGGGCGAGCGGGTGATCCAGTCGAGGCGGTACCCGCCGTCGCGGATGCCCTCGAGCAGGTCGCGGTAGACCTCGGCGGCGGACTGCCCGCTGCCGACGACGGCGATCGAGTCGGCGCGGCGCAGGTCCTCGCGGGCGGGCAGGTACCCGGCGGAGTGCACGACGGGGCCGTCCAGGTCGCGGAGGGCCTCGGGGACGGCCGGCTCGGTGCCGATGCCCGTGACGACGTGGCGGGCACGGTAGGTCTCGGGCCCGGTCGGGGTCTCGGCGTGCACCGTGAACAGGTCGGTCTCGGGGTCGTGCTCGACGGCGACGACGCGACGGCCCCAGCGGAGGGTGTCGAGCTGGTCGGCGGCCCACCGGCAGTAGGCGTCGTACTCGCTGCGCAGCGGGTGGAAGTCCTCGCGGATGTAGAACGGGTAGAGCCGTCCTGTCTGCTTCAGCCAGGCGAGGAACGAGTACGGCGAGGTCGGGTCGGCCATCGTCACGAGGTCGGCGAGGAACGGCACCTGGATCGTGGCGTCGTCGAGCATCATGCCGTGGTGCCAGGCGAAGCCGTCGGCCTGGTCGAGGAACACGGCGTCGAGGTCGGTGACCGGGTCCGTCAGGCAGGCGAGGCCGAGGTTGAAGGGGCCGATGCCGACGCCGACGAGGTCGTGGACGGTGCCCGTGGTCGTGGTCGTGGTCGGGGTCGGGGTCGGGGTCGGGGTCGGGGTCGGGGTCATCGGTTGGCTCCCGTCGGCTCGGTGGGACGGGTGTGGCTCGTCGTCGTCGCGGTGCGCTCGCAGTGCAGGCGCTCGCTGTGCAGGCGCTCCGCGGTGGCCACCACGTGGTCGAGCGCCGCGACGACCTGCTCGGCGCTCGTCCCGGGGTCGAGCAGCGTGAGCTTGTTGCACGGCCGACCGTCGACCACGGTCTTCGCGACGAGCACCCGCCCCTCGGCGAGCAGTGCGGCGCGCAGGGGTGCGACGAGGACGTCCGCATCGGCGTCGACGACTCCGTCCGGCTGCCAGCGGAACAGCACCGTGCTCAGCTGGGTCGGCGCGACGAGCACCAGGTCCGGGTGCACACCCACGTGCTCGTGCACCTGCTCGGTCACGTCGAGCACGGTGTCGAAGGCCCGGCCGATCGCGGTCGCACCGCTCGCCCGCAGCGTCGCCCAGAGCTTGAGCGCGTCGAAGCGCCGGGTCGTCTGGAGCGACTTGTCGACCTGGTTCGGTTCGTCGGCGTCCTCTGGGTTCAGGTAGTCAGCGTGCCAGGCCGCACGGCCCAGGTCGGCCGGGTCCCGCACGAGCAGCGCGCTCGAGGACACCGGCTGGAAGAACGACTTGTGGAAGTCCGCGGTGACGCTCCGCGCCCGTTCGATCCCGTCGAGCAGGTGCCGGCGCGTCGGGGACACGAGTAGTCCGCACCCGTACGCGGCGTCGACGTGCAGCCAGACGTCCTCGAGGTCGCACACGTCCGCGATCGGCTCGAGCGGGTCGATGCACCCGCGGTCGGTCGTCCCGGCGGTGGCGACGACGGCCATCGGCGTGCGGCCCTCGCGGCGGGCGTCCGCGACGGCGTGGGCCAGGGCGTCGGGGCGCATCCGGCCGGCGGCGTCGGCCGCGACGTCGACGACGGCGTGCTCGGGGAGCCCGAGGACCATCGCCGACTTGCGGACGCTGAAGTGGCTCGACGCGGTGGCGAACACGACCAGGTCGTCGAGCGCCGGACGGCGCCCGGCCTGGCCCGTCCGGCTCGTGGCGGCCTGCCGTGCGAGCAGCAGGGCGTGCAGGTTCGACTGGGTCCCGCCGGAGGTGAAGATCCCGTCCCCGTCCGCGAAGCCGATCGTCCCGGCGGCCCAGCGGACCAGGCGCCGTTCGATGTCGGTGCCGATGCGCGACTGGTCCCAGGTGTCGACCGAGGGGTTCACGGCCGCGAGCACCGTCTCCGCGGCGACGGCGGGCACCGCGACCGAACAGTTCAGGTGCGCGAGGGAGTCGGGGTGGTGGAACCAGACCGCCTCGGCGCAGAAGAGCGTGTCGACCTCCGCGACCGCGGCCTCGGCGGTCCCGAGCGGACGGTCGAGGTCGATCGCGGCGACCCGGTCCCGGAGCACGGCGGCCGGGGTGTCGGTGGTCGGCGCGGTGACCGTCGCGAAGCGGTCCGCGGTCCGGTCGACGGCGGTGTGGACGACGGCCCGGTAGCGGTCGGCCCGGGCGGTGTCGAGGATCTCGAGCTGTGGTTCGGAGCTGTTCACGTTAGGAAAGGCTATCCTTACCTGCGGCCCGCCGGTACCCGCGTTCGGGGGAAGAACGGTCGTTCTGGCGGGACTGTCCCCCGGAACAGGCGACGCACCCGCCGGGTTATCGTCGGACCGTGCCCGCTGCCCCCGCCACCGCGTCGGTCGCCGTCGTCGGGGCCGGGCAGGCCGGACTGTCGGCCGCGCACCACCTCGTCCGCCGCGGGTTCGTCCCGGACGGCGACCCGGCGGGACGGAGCGTCGTCGTGCTCGACGCGAACCCGCGGCCGGGCGGGGCGTGGCAGCACCGCTGGGGGTCACTCCGGATGCGCACCGTGAACGGCATCTTCGACCTGCCCGGCATGCCCGTGCCACCGATCGACCCTGAGGAGCCGAGCCGCACGGCAGTCCCCCGGTACTTCGCGGCGTACGAGGAGCACGAGCACCTGCCGGTCCACCGCCCGGTGCACGTCCGCGCCGTCCGGTCCCTCGGTGCGACGACCTCGGCGTCGCTGCTCGTCGGGACGGACCGCGGCGACTGGCGGGTCCGTGCGGTCGTGAACGCCACCGGCACCTGGGACACCCCGGTCGTCCCGGACGTGCCCGGCGCCGAGCGGTTCACCGGCGAGCAGCTGCACAGCCGGGACTACGTCGACGCCGAGCACTTCCGCGGCCGGCGCGTCGCGGTCGTCGGTGGCGGGATCTCGGCCGTGCAGCTCCTCGAGGAGGTCAGCCGGGTGACCGACACCGTCTGGTACACCCGCCGCGAGCCGGTGTTCCTGCCGGGCGACTTCGTCCACGAGCTCGACGGGGTCGACGTCGAGCGCCGGGTCGCGGCGGACGTCATGGCCGGTCGCACCCCGGGCAGCATCGTGTCCTACACGGGCCTGATCTGGACCGACTACGCCGTGGCTGCCCGGGAGCGCGGCGTGCTCGACCGGCGGCCGATGTTCACGCGGATGGGGCCGCACGGGGTCGTCGAGCAGGACGGGTCGTCCACCTCGGTCGACGTCGTCCTCTGGGCGACGGGCTACCGCGCCGACCTCGACCACCTCGCGCCGCTCGGGCTGCGCGGCCCGCTCGGCGGCATCCCGATGACCGGGACGCAGGTCACGGCGGACCCCCGTGTGCACCTGGTCGGCTACGGACCGTCGCAGTCCACGATCGGCGCGAACCGCGCGGGACGCGCGGCCGCCCGCGAGGTCGCGCGGTTCCTCGACGGCGCGCCGGTCCCGTCCGCGACGTGACCACAGGACGGGCGGGAGGCACGGCGCCAGCCCGCCCCGCGCCTCCCGTCCGTCGCCTGGTCGGGTCGCGACGCCGGACGCACGTGCACCCGCTCCCGCTCCCGCGCCCTGCGCCTGCGAGACGCCCCGCGTCCGCGAGACGCCCCCAGCGCAGCGAGACGCCCCGGGATCCGGCGGCGTCTCGCGGGCTCGGCGGCGTCCGGCGCTCGGGGGGATGCCTCAGGAGGCCACGGTGAGCGGTGGGAGCGGCCGGTCGGTGTCCGCGACCCGGGTCACCCGCGCGGCCAGCGAGCGGAGCGGCGTCGACAGGAGCAGCGCGTCGACGGCCCACCGTGCCGCGAGTCCGACCCGGCTGCGCGGGTAGGCGAACCGCACGACGCCGCTCGGGATGCCCTGCACGTCGTCGACGAGCGGACGCATCCAGTCGTCGAAGGCCGCCAGCGCCCGCTCGACCGACGCGGACGACGTGTCGTCACGGGCTGCGGTGTCGTCGAAGAGCTGGGCGGCCAGGGACGCGGCGAGGACGTAGCCGCTCGTCAGGGCGAGTGACGCCCCGCCGCCGCCCATCGGCGTGACGCACCACGCGGCGTCGCCGACCAGGGCGACACGCCCGCGCCGCCAGGACGGCATCCGGATCTGGGTCAGGCGGTCGACGTACAGGTCGTCGGTGGTGGCGAAGCCCGCGAGGACACGGTCGGTCTCCCACCCGACACCCTCGTACCGACGGGCGAGGGCCGCGACGACGGCCGATCGGTCCCGGCTGTCCACGTCGCCCAGGTCGTCCTGGTCGCCCTCGGCTGCGTACGCGAGGATCGCCCTCGTGGTGCCGTGCGGGTCCGGCCGGAGGTGCACCTGACGGCCGCCGACCGCCGTGTACCAGCGCCAGCGGTCGTCGTCGGAGGCGGTGCGCGGGATCGTGCCGAAGGCCATCGTGACGCCGAGGTCGCGGGGGTCGACGTCGTCCGGGGCGTTGAACACGAGGCTCCGCGTCGACGACCGGACGCCCTCGGCGACGACGAGCAGGTCGGCGTCGAACCGTCGTCGGGCCGAGGTCGTCACGGTGACGGCGTCGTCGCGGTCGGTCACCGAGGTGATCGTGTCGCCGTACACGACCTCGACCCCTTCGGGCAGGTCGTCGAGCAGGATGCGGGCGAAGTCGCCGCGCAGCACCTCGAGTTCGGCGGTCGCGCCGTCCGGGCCGTCGCTCGGCAGTTCGGCCCGGACCGACCCGTCCTGGGTGACGAGCACCGTGCCCGTCTCGGTCGTGTTCGCCGCGCGGACGGCGTCGACGAGGCCCATCCGCTCGAGGACCTCGTGGGCGACGCCGCGGACGTCGACGTTCTGGCCGCCGTCGCGGAACGCCGGCGCACGTTCGATCACCGTGACGTCCCAACCGGTGCGGCGCAGCCACCAGGCCG
Organism: Curtobacterium sp. AG1037; assembly: GCF_003349855.1. Classification (NCBI taxonomy): domain Bacteria; kingdom Bacillati; phylum Actinomycetota; class Actinomycetes; order Micrococcales; family Microbacteriaceae; genus Curtobacterium; species Curtobacterium sp. AG1037. The sequence goes on from NZ_QQAO01000004.1 coordinate 370,969, forward strand.
CGGACAGACCTGCGATGCTCGCTCCGGAGATCACTGCGTGTGGTGCGGACATGTCCTGCTCCTCGTGTGCTGTCGTCGGGCGACCGCTCGGCCGTCGTGCTTTACAGTGAAGCGACTTGACTGTGGAGGAACCTGGATGGACGTCGACCCGCTCGACACCGCGTGGACCGAGGTGGAGGTCGCGGTGATGCAGCGCCTGCGCGACTGGGCGGTGGCGTTCGACGAGCTGAACCGGCACCTCGGCGCCTGGGTCGACCTGACGCCGTCCGACGCCAACGCCCTCGGGCAGGTGCTCTGGGCCGAGCGGGCCGGCGAGCCGCTGTCGCCCGCCGAGCTGGCGCGGCGGATCGGGATGACCTCCGGGGCGACCTCGGTCCTGGTCGACCGGCTCGAGTCGGCAGGGCACGTCACCCGGCACCGGGAGAGCACCGACCGGCGGCGTGTGACGCTCCGGACGACCGAGACCGCACAGCGGGCGAACGCGGCGTTCCTCGGGTTCGCCGGGCAGGAGATCGCGTCGACGCTCCGCGGGTCGGCGCCGGACGAGACCCGGGCGGCGCTGGCGTTCCTCGACCGGATGACGGAGGCGGCCACGACCGCGAACGCCCGACTGGCACGGCGCGGGCGCTCCGGCGGCTGAGCGCGGCTGAGCCTCCACCTCCACGGTGGAGCAGAAGCTGTCGGGTCGGATCCGGATGTCCGACGTCTTCTGCTCAATCGACGAGCGACCGGAGACGCGCGACGCACGGGCAGCAGCGCGCAAGCAGCGCTCGGAGCTCGAAGCTCGGAGCTCCGAGCCCGGAGTCGACAGAGCCCGGCGGCGACACAGTCCGGGAACGACGGAACCCCCGCCGAGCCGGAGCTCGACGGGGGTTCGTAGTGTGTGACCCCAGCGGGATTCGAACCCGCGTTACCGCCGTGAGAGGGCGACGTACTAGGCCGCTGTACGATGGGGCCGTGGTCTCCGCGGACGGAGCACACGTGTTGTCGGACACGGAGGCAAGGCACCGAAGTGACCTGCTCTTGGTGACCCCAGCGGGATTCGAACCCGCGTTACCGCCGTGAGAGGGCGACGTACTAGGCCGCTGTACGATGGGGCCGTTCCGACAACCCGATAAGTATGGCACAGCCGCAGCGCACTGCCAAAACGAGGCGTGTCGCCCGGGTGTGCCGCGCCCGGAGCGGGCAGATCCGTGGGTGGTGGGGCGTGCCTCCAGGCCGGTGTCGGGTCAGACCTGCAGCACGTCGCCCGGCTGCAGCACCACGAGTTCCCCGTCGCCGAGCGCCTCGCGCTGGCGGCCCGTGTGCATCGCGAAGCCGACCGCGGAGAGCGTCGCCTCGTGGATCGGGTACGCACGGCGCGGCGCGACCGCGGCGATCCAGTCCATCATCTCGGCGACCTTGAGCCAGGGGGCGCCGACGGGTGCGGCGAGGACCTCGACCGGGACCCCCGGCACCGTGTAGGCGTCGCCCGGGTGGAACAGCCGGCCGTCCACGAGCACGCCGGTGTTGTCGACGACGGGGACGGACGCGTGGATCACGTTGTGCCGCGTGCCGTGGAAGTCGAGGGTGAAGGGGCCGACCTCGCGGTGGTCGCCGTCGGTGACCACGTCCACGGTGATCCCGGCGTCGGCGAGGACCGTGGCGACCCCGGGCGGTCCGAGGACGACCGCGTCCGGGTTGCGTGCGAGGATCCGGGCGACCTGCTCGGCCGTGACGTGGTCGGGGTGCTGGTGCGTGGCGACGACGGCCGCGACCCCGGTGACCTCGACCGGCCGGCTGAACTCGCCGGGGTCGAGCACCAGGCGGGCGGCCCCGGACCGGACGACCTGGCAGGCGTGCTCGAGCTTGGTGACCTCCACGCCGGCGACCCTACGCCCGGGCGCGCCGAGCCGGGCGGGCCGGGCGGGCCGGGCGGGCCGGGCCGGCGGCCGGGCCGGCGGCCGGGCCGGGCGGGCCTCGGCACAACCAGAAGCACACCGTGCCACGGACTTCGACGGCGCGGCGTGCTTCCGGTTGTGCGGCAGCACGCCGCACCACGGACCGGCCCGCGCGATCGCGGCGCGCCGCCACGTCCAGCCCCGCGCCCTACCGCCGCGGGGCCGCCGTCGACGTGCGCACCACGAGCTCCGCCGGCGCCGCGGGCAGCGGACCCGCCGAGCCACCGTCGACCTCGGCGAGCACGGCCCGTGCCGCCGCGCGGCCCTGCGCCTCCGGGTCCTGCGCCACGGTGGTCAGCCCGACGACCGCGCCGTACTCGTGGCCGTCGATGCCCATCACGGAGACGTCCCCCGGGACCGAGAGCCCGGCCCGCGACGCCGCGAGCAGCACCCCGAGCGCCATCTCGTCCGAGGCGCAGAACACCGCCGTGGGACGGTCCGCCGGGTCACGGTCGAACAGGTGCGCACCGGCCGCCACTCCCCCGGCGAACGAGAAGCGTCCGTCGAGGAGCCGGTCCGCGCGGACGTCGAGGCCCCGCGCGTGCATCGCGTCCGCGAACCCGTCCCGGCGCAGGTACGGCACGGCGACGTTCATACCGTCCTCGTCCTGGCCGCCGAGGTACGCGACCTCCCGGTGGCCGAGCCCGGCGAGGTGCCCGATCGCGGTCTCGGTGACGGCGAGGTCGTCGACCCCGACGTTGCGGAGCCCGGGCGCGGGTCCCCCGATCACGATCATCGGGTGCCGGGTGAGCTCGAGCTCGGCGCGTTCGGTCTCGTCGAGCACGAGCGAGAGCAGCACGAGGCCGTCGACCCGATGCCGGAGCATCGAGCGCCGGAACGCCCGACCCCGGTCGCCGCCGGGACCGCCGAGGTTGTAGAGCACGAGGTCGTACCCGGCCCGACGGAGTTCCGCGTCGACCCCGCCGAGGGCCCGCACGTAGAACCACCGGTCGATCACCGGGACCACCACCCCGACGGCCCGCTGCCGTCCGGTGGCGAGTCCGGCCGCCGCCGAGCTCGGCACGTACCCGAGCTCGTCGGCGACCCGCCGCACCTGGTCGATGGTGGCGTCCGCCACCGTCGGCATCCCCCGCAGCGCGCGGGACACGGTCGACTTGGACAGGCCCGTGACGGTCGCGATCTCCTGGATCCCCATGGGCATGCCGGGAGGCCCGTCAGCCGTCGGCGCCGTGCGTCGCGTCCGCGACGGGCCGGGTCCGGACCGCGGCCGGCGACGCCGGTGCGGACACGGACGCGGTCCGGCCCGGAGCGGCGCGGTCGACGCCGCTCCGGGAGGACCCGGGCCGGCCGCTCGCCGGTCCCGTCGCACCGATGCCGTCGACGACCCCGGTCGCCGCCGCGTGCCGCCGGAGGACGGAGACCCGCCACCGGTCGAGCACCACCACCGCGAGCACGCAGACGAGCAGGGTCATCGCCCAGCCGAGCGCGGGGCGTCCGGTGACCTCGCAGAACACCGTGACGCCGAGGAACAGGACGCCGAAGGTGCCGGCGAAGCCGATCGCCTCCTCGATCCGGGCGGTGGGACGGGTGGGTCCTCGCTGTGCCATGACTCCGTCAGCCCTTCACGCCGCCGGCGGTGAGGCCGGCCACGATGCGTCGCTGGAACACGAGCACGAGGATGACGAGCGGGATCGTGACGATCGTGCCCGCCGCCATCACCGCGGTGTACGGCTCCTGGTGCGGCTGCGACCCGGCGAACGACGCGATCGCGACGGTGACCGGCTGGGTGGCGTCGGACGACAGTTGGGACGAGATGAGGTACTCGTTCCAGGACGAGATGAACGCCAGGATCGCGGTCGTGAACACGGCGGGCGCGGCGAGCGGCAGGATGATCCGCCGGAACGCCGACACCCGGGTGCACCCGTCGATGCGGGCCGCCTCCTCGAGGTCCCACGGCATCTCGCGGAAGAACGACGCGAGCGTGTAGACGGTCAGCGGCAGCACGAACGAGATGCTCGGCAGGATGAGCGCCTGGTAGGTGCCCATCCAGCCGATGTCCGTGAACAGCTGGAACAGCGGCGAGATCAGCGCGACACCCGGGAACATCGACGCGGCGAGGATGGCGCCGGCGATGAGCGACTTCCCCTTGAACTCGAGCCGGGCCAGCGCGTACGCCGCACTCGTGCCGACGAGCAGCGCGATGATCGTGACCACGCCGCCGATGAGCAGGCTGTTCAGCAGCGCACGGCCGAGATGGTTGCCGAGCGCCGTCGAGAACGCCGTCGCGTAGTTGTCGAGCGTGACGTGGGTCGGCCACGGGGTGGCGTCGAACGTGAAGCCGACGTCCCGGAAGCTCGTGACGACCATCCAGTAGAACGGCAGCAGGCACCACACGGCGATGACCACGGCCTGGATGCCGGTGCGGAGCCGCGGGCCGGTGTGCCGCTTGACCCTGACATCGCCGCGTGCGCCAGCACGTTCGGCGGGAATGTGTAGCCGGTCTGCTGCAAGCGTCACTTGAGTTCACCCTTCTGCTGGGCGGCCTGGGTCTGCACGACGTTCGCACCGAGGAACCGGACGAAGACGAACGCGACGAGGAAGATCACCAGGAACGTGATGGTGGAGAGTGCCGAGGCGGAGTTGAAGCCCTGCCGGATCTGGTCGACGACCAGGATCGACAGCGTGGTCGTCGCGTTGCCCGAGCCACCGCCGCCGCCCGTGAGGATCGCCGGCAGGTCGTACATGCGCAGCGCGTCGAGCACGCGGAACAGGACGGCGACCATCAGCGCGGGCTTGATGAGCGGCAGCGTGATGTTGACGAAGCGCTGCACGGTGGAGGCGCCGTCCATCTTCCCGGCCTCGTAGACCTCCTCAGGGATGAGCTGCAGCCCGGCGAGGATGAGGAGCGCCATGAACGGCGTCGTCTTCCAGGTGTCGGCGATGATGATCGCCCAGCGGGACGCCCACTCGCTCGACGTCCACAGGATCTGCTGCCCGAGCACGTGGTTGAGCACGCCGTTTGCGTCGAAGATGAAGTACCAGAGCTTCGCGGTGACGGCGGTCGGGATGGCCCACGGCACCAGGATCGCGGCACGGACGAAGGCGCGGCCCTTGAAGTTGCGGTTCATGATGATCGCCATCCACACGCCGATGACGGTCTCGAGCGCGACGGTCACCACGGTGAAGAAGACCGTGTTGCCCATCGACACCCAGAACTGCGAGCCGAGGTTGCCGGGCGGGCAGGTGGTGTCGCCGCACTGCTGTGCGAGCCAGTGCACGTAGTTCGTGACGCCGGCGAACCCGCCCTGCACGAACAGGCCGGTCGCCTTGTCGAGTCCGGCGTCGAGCTGGAACGACTGGATGACGGCGCTGACGACGGGGTAGCCGATGACGATCGCGAGGAGCACGATCGTCGGGCCGATCAGGTACACGGCCCACCGGCCGTGCTCGGCGTTCAGTCCGCCCTTGCGCCGCTTCGGCGGCTCCATCCCCTGTGGGTTCGGGATGGCGGCGGGGATCTCGGTTGCTGCGGACACGTGGCGGCCTCCTTGCCGGGTGTCGGGACGCATGTGGGGGCGGACGGGAGGATCGTGGCGGGACCGCCACGATCCTCCAGTCCGCTGCGGCGTCAGCCGCGGGCCACGGTCAGTTGCTGTTGCCGCTGGTCGCGGTCTTGAGCGCGGCCTGCATGTCCTTGACGGCCTCGTCGACGCTCTTCGAGCCCTTGAGCGCGGCGTAGGAGTTGTCCTGGATCGCCTTCGTCACGGCCGGGTAGAACGGCGTCACCGGACGCGGCTCGGCCGACTCGATCGACTTCAGCAGGGTGGGCAGGTACGGCAGCTTCGACGTGAGCTCGGAGTCGGTGTAGAGGTCACCGACGACCGGGGCCAGCGAGCCCTGCGTCGCGAAGAACTTCTGCGTCTCGTTCGACTCCAGGAACTCGAGGAAGTCGTGCGCGGTCGCCTTGTGCTTCGAGTACACGCTGATCGCGGCGTTGTGCCCGCCGAGCGTCGAGGCGCCCGTGCCGTCCTTGCCGGGGATCGGCGCGATGCCGAACGTGTCCTTCACCGTGCTCGACCCGTCGGTCTTCGCGAGGTTGTAGACGTACGGCCAGTTGCGCAGGAACAGCAGCTTGCCGCTCTCGAACGCGGTGCGGCCCTGCTCCTCCTGGTAGGTGATCGCCTCGGCCGGGATGTTCCCGTCCTTGAACGCGTCGACCAGGTTCTGCAGACCGGCCTTCGCATCGGCCGTGTCGACGTCGGGCGAGCCGCTCTTGTTCAGGACCGAACCACCGGAGCCGTTGATCGCCTCGGAGGCGTTCACGGTCAGGCCCTCGTACTTCGCGAACTGACCGGCGTAGCAGCCGATGCCGGCCTGCTTGGCGATGTCGCAGTCCTTCATCATCTCGGCCCACGTGGTCGGGGGCGTCTTGACGAGGTCCTTGCGGTAGTAGAGCAGCGCACCGTCGGAGGTCTGCGGTGCGGCGTAGAGCGTGTCGTTGTACGTCGCGGTCTTCACCGTGGACGGCAGGAGCTTCGAGGTGTCGATCTTCATCTTGCCGGTGAGCGGGGTCAACCAGCCCTTCGCGGCGAACTCCGCGGTCCAGACGACGTCGACGTCGACCACGTCGTAGTTCGCGTCCTTGGCCTGGAAGTGCTGCACGAGGTCGTCGTGCTGCTGGTCGGCCTGGTCGGACTGTTCCTTGAACGTGACCTTCTCGTCCGGGTGGGCGGCGTTCCACTTCTCGATCAGCGGGCGGACCACGTTCGAGTTGTCCTTGCCCTGCACGTACGTGATCGGTCCCCGGCTGTCCTGGCCGTTCGAGGCGTCGTTCGAGCTGGCCGAGCCGCCGGACGAGCAGCCGGTGAGCACGAGGCCGATGACGGCGACCCCGGCGACGGATGCGAAGCGCACCTTGGCGCGAGATTTCTGCACAGCGTTGTCTCCTCATCGAGATCACCAGGGGGCGTCGATCGGGTGCGACGACGCGGCCTGGAGCAGGCGGCGCTGCCTGCTGGATGAGGAAGCTACGCCCATCCAGAAGACCTTCGCAACCGGTTGCAAAGAGATCGTGACCTGCCCGTGATCTCCACCCACTGGACGGTTTCCCCTGGTGAGCGCTCACTTTCCCGGCAGTGCGGAATCTGAGGCCTCCTGTCTGCGGGACCACGCAGGAACCGCGTCGGAAGTCCGCCACGGCCCTCGGCGGGCATTGTCCGTCTCCCGCAGTGCTCGGTACCGTCCGGACATGGCCCTGCTCACGCCCGTGTCGACCCCCGGTCCCCGACGGGTGGTCCGTGTGGACCTGGACGCCCCGCTCCCGGACCTCGTCGCCGACGACCGCGGGGTGACCGCGCTCGTGGTCGGGTACCGCGACGGCCACCCCGTGACGACGCTCGACGTCGCACTCACCGACGACCCGGCCGACGCCGGGCGGGCGATCGCAGCCCTCGCTGCGGGCCCCGCCGACGCGCACACCGGCTCGTCGGACGGCCTGCACGCCGGCTCGTCCGTCGTGTCGACGGGCTGGACCGCCGGCACGTCCGCGGTACCGGACGCCGCGCTCCCGTCCGTCTCCGTCGTGGTCTCGACCATCGTGACGCGCCTGGCCGACATCGCGCGGCTGCTCGACCACCTCGCAGCACTCGACTACCCGTCCTACGAGGTCGTCGTCGTCGACAACCGGGTGGCGGTCCCGGCCGGGGACCCGCTCCCCGGACTGCTCGCCGGGCACGACGTGCGCCTCGTCGTCGAGCGTCGCCCGGGCTGCTCCGCCGGACGGAACGCCGGTGTCGCGGCGGCCACGGGCGAGGTCGTCGCCTTCACGGACGACGACGTCCGCGTCGACCCGCAGTGGCTCCGGATGATCGGCACCCGGTTCGTCCGGGAGCCCGAGCTGGACGCGGTCACGGGCATGATCCTGCCGGCCGAGCTCGAGACCCCCGCGCAGATCTGGTACGAGGCGTACTACGGCGGGTTCAGCGGCGAGCGCACCTTCGATCCCCTGACCCTGGTGCCCGAGGACGCTCCAGGGGCCCTGCGGCACGCACGGGTCTCCGCCGTGGCGGCCGACGGCTCTGTCCGTCGGCGGTTCCCGGTGTACGGCGTGGGCGGGTACGGTGCCGGTGCGAACTGGGCGGTGCGTCGGAGCGTGTTCGACCGCGTCGGCGGGTTCGACCCGGTGCTCGGTGCCGGCGTCCCCGCACGTGGCGGCGAGGACCTCGCGATGTTCATCGACGTCCTGTGGCGCGGTGGGCGGATCGGCGTCGAGCCGCGCGCGGTCGTGCACCACCGGCACCGGCCGGACCTGGCCGGACTGCACGGGCAGCTGCACGCGAACGGGGTGGGCTTCACGGCGCTGCTCTGCGCACTCGTGTCGGCGGACCGTCGGCACCTGGCGGCCCTGGTGCGGCTCGCTCCCCCGGCGGCCCGTGCGATGGCCGGCCGGGTGCTCGGCCGACTCGTCCGACGTGGGAGCGCCACGGCGACGACCGTGAACCCGTCGGCGGTGCCCCCGACGCGCGTGCCGCGGTCCCTGGCGTTCCACGAGCTCCGGGGCTTCCCGGCGGGACCGGCCGCGTGGCTGCGCAGCCGGCGCGCCTGGCGCGAGGTCGAGCGGACGCACACCGGCGCATGACGCGCGCGGGGCGTCCCGCTGCCCGCGCCTGCCGGCGTCAGCGCCGAGCGCGCCGCGACACGAGGTACCGCCACGGCCCGCCGAGCGCCGCGGTCAGCTCGATCCGCCGCAACCCGACCGTCGCCGCACGGAGCTCCTCGTCGGCCGCCCACGCGCCGGACGAGCCCACACCCGCCACGTCGGCGCCGCCCACCGCACCACCCGCACCCACCGCGCCAGGAGCACCGGCCGACCGCGCACCGTCGTCCTGCCCGAGCGACCCGAGCCGCCGCAGCGCCGGGACCGCACGCCGCACCACGGCGAGCGCCGTCCGCGGGTCGAGCACGAGCTTCGTGACCCACGCGCCGAGCCCCGCGCCGTAGCCGACCGCCTGCGCGCGCAACGCCGCCGGCTCCGAGCGGTGCCGGTGCCACACCACGGCCGAGGGCTCGACCGCGAGCGCCGCGCCGGAGGACAGCACCCGGACGAACACGTCCAGGTCCTCGCCGCCCTTCGTCGGCGTCCCCACCCCGAGCGCGTCGTCGAACCCGCCGAGCGCGACCGCGGCCGAGCGCCGGAGGGACACGTTCGCCCCGGTGCCGAAGGCCCCGACCGAGAACGGGAAGAGCGGCAGGTCGGCGGGCGGCTCCGCTGCACGGAAGACCCGGCGGCGGGTGTTCCGTGCCCAGGTCACCCGCTCGTCGAACCACCGCTGCGTGGGCGTCCGGAGCTCCGCGCTCGGCACGAGCCCCGTCACGCACGCGACGTCCGCGTCGCGCGCGAACGCGCCCGCGACGGCCGTCACCCAGTCGGGGTCGACGACGACGTCGTCGTCGGTGAACGCGACCACGTCGCCCGTGGCGACGGCGAGACCGGCGTTCCGTGCCCGCGCGACGCCAGGCCGTGCCTCCAGGACGTAGGTGACGCGAGGATCCGCGATCGAGGCGACCACGTCCCGCGTCGCCGACGTGGTCGGCGCGCTGTCCGCGACGACCACCTCGAGGTCGGGCCACGTCGACGCGAGGACGGACCGCAGGCAGGTCCGCAGGTCCTCCGGCCGATCGCGGGTCCCGATCACGACGGAGACGCGCCCCACGGGTGCGGTGTCGCCGTCGGCCGGGAGGATCGTGGCCGGCAGCGCGCGCAGCGACCGACCCAGCTCCGCCGGGTCCAGGTCCCCGTCCGGGGTGACGGACACGTCGACGGAGCCGGCGATCTCGACCCCGTCCCGGACGAGCAGGCGGGCGCGACGGAAGCCGTCGGCTCCCGCGAGCGCGACCGTCGTCGCGGCGAGCGCCGTCGGTCGGTCGACGGCTCCGACCCAGGCGGCGCCCGCCCACGTCGGTTCGTCGGCGCGCGGCAGCGCGGGGCGGAGCGTCAGGACGCTGCTGGCGATCGGGCTGGTCCGGCTCGGGGTCACGTCCCGATGCTCGGCAGCGGGCCGGGACGGGTCAAGCGACCCGGGCGACGGTTGCGGCGACGGTCGCCGAGCCGTGCGGTTTGCCGCGACCGGACCGCCCGCGCCCCGTAGGATCGCGGGTGACGCACCGGCCGACCCGAGCCGGGCACGAGGAGGACCCATGCCGGCCGGATCCGACACGGACCCCTGCGTCTGCGGGCACCCGCGTGCCGCGCACGAGCACTACCGCTCGGGCACCGACTGCGCGCTCTGCGACTGCCCGAGGTTCCGCCTGCGACGCTGATCGGCTGAGCCACGGGACCGGCGCCTGTGCCTGTGCCTGTGCCTGTGCCTGCGGGAAACCGCCGCTTCCCCGCAGGGGGCCCGGGACCGGCTGCCCGCCGCGCTGCGCCCGGGTTAGCGTCCCGGCATGGCCATCTCCCCCGCGGTCCCGGCGTGCGTCGTGCTCGCGCACCAGGACCCTGCGCACGTGCGCCGGCTCGTCGAGGCACTCGACCCGTTCGACGTGTTCCTGCACTGCGACGTGAGCACCCCGGAGTCCGTGTACCGCGCGATGGTGGACGGGCTGCCCGAGCGGGTCCGACTCCTGCCGCGCATCCGCACCGGGTGGGCCCGGTGGGAGAACGTCGTCACCGAGGTCGCCGGCTACCGGGCCGCGCTCGACGGCACGGACGCGACCCACGTCGCCGTCCTCACCGGGAGCGACTACCCGCTGGCGGACGCCGCCGAGATCCGCACGACCCTCGAGGCGCACCGCGAGGACTCCTTCGTCGCGACGTTCCCGCTGCCCGACCCGCTCTGGGGCCGCGACGGCGGGCTCGCCCGGCTCCGCTACCGGCACTGGGCCTGGCACAAGCACATGCTGCGGCTGCCGATCCCCCGGCGGCTGCCCACCGGCGTCGTCCTGACCGGCGGGTCGCAGCTCAAGGTCCTCGCCCGCCGGCACGCCACCGCGGTCGTGGACGCGTTCGACGGCCGCCCCGACCTCGTCCGGACCTGGCGGCGCAGCTGGGTGGCCGACGAGACCTTCGTCCCGACGGTGCTGGCGACCCCGGCGCTCACCCCCGGGTTCGCGGACGAGCACGTGCAGCACTCGCTGTGGTGGATCGGCTGGGACGACTCGCGGCGGAAGAGCCCGCCGTGGCTCGGGACCGCCGACGCCGGACGGGTGCTCGAGCGCCGGACCGTCCCGGACGGCGGCCTGCCGCACCTGTTCGCGCGGAAGTTCTCGACCGAGCGGAGCACGGAGCTGCTCGACCTCATCGACGGGGCGTTCGCCCTGCGGCAGGACGTGGTCCGGTCGTGACCCAGCCCCTCACCCGGCGAGAGGCGCTCGGTCGGGAACGACGGGCCGCGTCCGACCGGGTGCCGGACGCACCGGACGCGGCAGTCGACGACGTCGCCGAAGGGTCGTCCCGACTGTTCGGCCGCGGCCTGCTGTACGTCGTCGTCTGGTCGATGCAGCTCGTCGTCTCGTCGCTGATCTCCCCCGTCCTCGCGCACCTGCTGCCCGCGTCGGAGTTCGGCGTCCTCGCGTCCTCGATCGCCCTGTTCCAGGCGCTCTCCGTGCTCGCGGTCGCCGGGCTCGACCAGGCTATGGTCCTGCAGCGCGCCGAGGACGGCTCGGACCGTCGCGCCCGCGGCCTGCTCGCCGTCGGCGCGCTGACCGCCGCGGTCGTCACCGGGACGGCGCTCGCCACGATCCCGGTCTGGGCGGACGCCGCGGGCTTCGTCGGGGCGCACCCGCTGCTCCTCGTCGCCGTCCTCTGGACCGCGCCGGCCGCGGTCGTCCAGGTGGCGCTGGCGCTCCTCGTCGCGCAGGACCGCATCCGGGTCTTCGCGGTCACGAGCCTGCTGTCGTCGGTCGGCGGCTCCGTCATCGGTCTCGGGCTGCTCCTGTGGGTGCACGCCGACGCCACCACGTACGCGTGGGGCGGTGTCGTCGCCCAGGGCGTCGCGATGGTGATCGGGATCGCGGCGACACGGCCCCGCCTCCAGGGCCTGTTCGACCGGCGGACCACGGCCCGGGCGTTCCGACTCGGGGTCCCGGTCGCCCTCGGCAACCTGTCGTACTTCGTGCTCAACGCCGGCGACCGTGTCGTCGTGCAGAGCCTGCTCGGCCCGGCGGAGGTCGCCCGCTACCAGATCGCCTACGTCGTCGGGTCGGCCGTGGTCCTCCTGCTCACGTTCACGAACTCGGCGTGGGCACCGCACTTCGCCGCGCTCCGGGACGCCGGCGCCCGACTCCGGTTGGCCCTGCACGCGCGGGACGAGCTCTACCGGCTCGTGGCGCCCGTCGTCCTCGCCGTGACGCTCGCGGCGCCCGTCGCGCTGCCGTTCCTCGCGCCCGCGTCGTACCGCGTCGACGAGCTCGGCGTCGTCGTCTTCGTCGTGGCCGTCACGGCCGTGCCCGTCGTGGCGAGCGGCGCGACCGGGCGGCTGCTCGTGGTCGAGCGCCGCGGAGTCGCCGTCGGCGTCATCGCGGCCGGCGCCGGGGCCGTGAACATCGCGGCGAACCTGGTCCTCGTCCCGTGGCTCGGCATCCTCGGCGCGGGCGTCGCGACCGTGCTCGCGTACACGCTCCTCGCGGCGGCCCAGCTGATCGCGCTGCCCGACCGTCGGGCGTGGCGGGGACCGGGAGCCCGGGTGACCCTGCCCCTCGTGGCAGCCCTCGTGGTGGCCGGGGTGTCCCTGCTGCTGCCCCAGGAAACCCCCTGGGACGTCGTGCGGGTCGTCGGCGTCGCGGCGTGCGTGCCGTGGTTCCTGCGACGGCTCGGGGCGGCGCGCGGCGGAGCCACCGCGGCCTGACGACGGAGCCGCGCGGACGCGTGCTCGTGCGCCCGGTCCGGCGCAAGCGGCGGGCGCGGTGCGGTCCGTGCGTCGGGGCCGACGGTCTCAGCCCGCCGCGGGGACGTCGATCGTGACCCAGTCCACGAGCACCGAGCCCCGTGCGGCCCGCGGCGGCGTGCCACCGGTGGAACCCGCCTGCAGCACGAGGTGCATGCGCGCCGTCGGGACGTCCTCGGTGGTCGTCCCGACCGTGCGTCCGTCCACCATGAAGGTCATCCGCTCGGGCGTCCACTCGATCGTGTAGGTGTGCCAGTCGCTGAGCCGGGCGTCCGTCTCGTGGTGCACGCACTGCCGCGCAGGGTCGTCCAGGCAGTGCACGTTGAGCCACGCACGCTGCCCCAGGCCACCCTCGGGGAAGTCGACCTCGCCGTCCGACCACCGGTTCGCGTCGCTCCACAGCAGGACGGCCACGCCGTAGCCGTCGACCCGGTCGCTCTTCATCCGGATGCTGTACCGTCCCGAGGTCTGCCCGCCCCAGCGCCCGTCGACGAGCGGCACGACGCCACCGGCCAGCGGGGTGCCGCCGTCGGTCGTCCGCAGCCCGACGTCGAGCAGCCCGTCGTGCGCAGTGACCGCGGACGCGCTGTACCGTCCGGTCCCGGCGGTGTCCGCGAAGCCGTCGTAGGTGGTGAACCGGTCGGCGTACCGGGACGCGAACGTCCCGGTCGGCGCGTCGTCCGCGAAGTCCTCGGAGTACACGCGATGCCACGCACCGCCGTCCGAGGTCGGCATCGTCTCGCCGCTCGGGTCGTGCGCGCTCGAGCCGCCGGTCACCGTGAGCACCGCGGCGCCGACGGCGAGCGCGCCGACGACCGCGCCGACACCGAGCGCCGTCGCACGGTGTCGGCCACGGCCGGGCGGGCCGCCACGGTCCGTGGTGGCCCGCCCGGCCGTCGTCGTCATCGGTGGATCAGCTCGCGGCATGCCGCATCCCGGCCGTGGTCAGCTCGTACACGGCGGTGGTGCCGGACGACCAGACCCGGTGCCAGTACGGCGACGACGCCATCGCGTCCGCGAGCCGCTCGTAGTCGGGGTACCGCTGGTAGCCGTAGCGCTCGTCGTACGCACCCATCGGCGCGGCCACGAGGGCGTAGTACTTCGTCGCGGTGGTCCGCGCGACGAACTGCCGCGTCAGGGTCGAGACGTCGGCGTCGGGGTCGTAGCCGGTGCCGGACGGGTACGGGCCGAGCGCCTCACGCGAGACGTAGTCGACGTCGAAGTACCGGGCGCCGGTGTTCCCCGGCACCGCGTTCCCCGAACCGGTGAGGAGCATGACCGAGCCCTTCGGCGCGGTCCGGTCGTACCACTGCGTCGCCGCCGACTCGCTCCGGGTCGTCACACGGTTCCAGTCCAGGGCGGTCTGTCCGAAGGCGCCGACCGCCACGAGGGCCGTGACTCCCGCCGCCGCGAGGACGTACCGGGCGGCTGCCGGCCGGAACGCTGCCCGGACGGCCGTCCCGACGCGAGCCCACCGACCGGCGGGGAGCGGGAGCCCGGCGGCGAGCACCGCCAGCCACGGGGTCGCGAACAGCACCACGCGGAAGATGCCCTCCTGCCCGTAGTTCGTCGCGACGAGGAGCGAGATCGGGCTCGCGGCCGCGGCGAGGAGCCCCCAGTGCAGCCGGTCGCGTCGGACCAGCACGGTGACGACCGCCACGAGGCCGACGAGCACGAGCGTCGCCGCCGGCACGTCGAAGGCCAGCCCGGTGACGAGCGGCTTCGGGAGCACGGTCATGTCGTGCTCGGGCGGCTGCACGTTGTCGAACACCTTCCCGATCGCCGAGAGCGACAGGAACCGGCCGAGCACGTCGCCGTTCAGTGCGGCGAAGACCACCGCCGGCACGAGCACGACGACCGGCAGCCACCACGGACGCAGGAGCCGGAAGACCACGAGCACGCCGAGCGCCGCGACCGCGAGGTACGGCGAGATCTGGTGCGTGACGACGAGGACGACGCCGATCACGGCGATCGCGAGCACCTGCGGCAGTCGCACGGTGCGCGGCCGGAGGACCCGCTGCACGGACCCGTCGGCGGCGGGCACTGCGGTCTCCAGGAGCGGACCGGTGGCGAGCACGAGCATCGCCACGACGAGCAGGACGCCGGTCGACTGCGGCGAGAAGTACGTCGTGTTGAGCGAACCGGTCATCGCGGTGAGGAGCGCCGCGATCCACGGCCGGCGTCGACCGGGCAGCCAGTGCGCGGCGAGCACCCCGACACCGAGCGTCGTGACGCCCGCGAGCAGCACCGGCACCCACGCGGCGATGGTCATCGCGTTCACGATGCCCCCGACGTCGGCCGCCCACGCGCCCCCGGCGAACAGCCCCGACCAGGTCTGGAAGATGTCCGAGGCCGGATCGGTGCGGCCGAACTGCCGGATGTACTCCAGGACTCCGACGTGCCGCGCGGCAGCGGTCACGGTGGGCATCCCGTAGGTGATCGCCTGCGCGAGCTGCACGGCCAGGCCGAGCGCCACGACGGGCACGGCGACGGCTCGACCCCGGACGAACGCGACGACCGCCGCCGCGACGAGCACGGCGAGCCCGACCGGCAGCCCGATCCCGAGCCGACCGAACAGTCCGGCGGGCACCGGGTCGCCGACGTGGGTCACCGCGGCGACCACGACCGTCGCGAGACCGAGCACGGTCCCCCCGAGCACGATCCGCCCGGACCCGGTCCGCACGGACTCCGTCAGGGGTGCCCGGGCCGGTCGGCGCTCCCGTCGACGCAGCTGCTGGAGGTCCCGCAGCACGGTGGACGCGAGCACCGCCGACGTCAGGACGACCACGACCGCGAAGGGCACCGCCGGGTGCCACCACCCGACGGTCGCCATCGTGTAGCCGATCCCGATCGTGCCGGTGATCGAGCCGGCGACCGCGAGCAGCACGAAGCGTGCCAGGGGCATCGGCCGGACGAGCAGCAGCGGCGCGACGCCGAGCAGGGCGAACAGGAAGACGACGGTCGCACTCCCCCGCAGGACCGGCACGTGCAGCCCGGCGCCGAGGGCCACGGCGACGAGCGCGACGACGACGACCCCGGCCGCGGCGAGCCGAGCACCGGGTCCCATGACGTCGTCCGCGTCCACACCCTCGCGCCGTCGGGCCGACGCGGGTCCTGTGGCGACGTGGGCACCGACCGCGGGCGTCGCGGTCCCCCGGCTCATCGCGTGCCGACCGGGTCGCCGACTGGACGCGGTGCCGGTGCGGCGACGACCACGCCGCCGAGGAGCCGGCCCACGGCGTAGCCCAGGACGGTCGTGGCGACCGACGCGACCACCGTGGCAGCGCGCGCGAGCCCGCCGCGACCGACGGCACGGAGCTCGCGGAGCACCGCCCGCGGGATCACCCGGGTCAGGTAGGTGGACTCGCTGGCGAGCGCATCACCCGAGCCGACGCGGCGTGCCAGCACGGCCTTCGAGATGCCCTCGTAGTAGCTCCGGCGGAGCAGGTACCGCATGCCGACGCGGTCCGCCGACACCCGGTGCGACACGTTCGACCGCGGCTCGTGGCGGATCCGCGCACCCGGCTGCACCGCGGCGATGCGGATGCACAGCTCGGTCTCCTCGCAGCCGAGCGGCTGGTTCCCGACGCGGCCGATGCCGGACCGGAAGCCGCCGGCGCGCAGGATCGACTCGCGACGGAACGCCATGCTCGACCCGATCACGTTGCGGACGTCGCCCGCGGTCTCCGGCAGGCCGGTGTAGCTGCAGCCGACGATCCACAGGAGCTCGTCGACGTACGGCCCGGAGCCCGTGGTCGAGGGCCAGGACGGCGTGGCGCGGCCACCGACGCCGACGACCGCGGGGTCCTCGAGCGCGGCGAGCATGTGCCCGAGCCAGTCGGGGTCGGCGGTGGCGTCGTCGTCCAGGAACGCGACCACGTCGGCGTCCGTCGCCGCCACCCCGGTGTTGCGGGCGCCGGACAGGCCGCGGTCCTCGGCGTTCTCGAGGACGAGCAGCTCCGGCCAGCGCGCGCGGGCCCGGGCGAGCAGCTCCGGCTCGTGGTCGATCACCAGCACGACCTCCGGGTGCTCCGGCTGCCGACGCGCCGACTCGACACTGTCCTGCAGGTCGCCCCACCGCAGCTGCGTGTAGGCGCAGACGACGACGGCGACCCGCGTCACGCGGCGTCCCCCTCGAGCGCCCCGGCCGGCGACGCGTGCACGGACGCCGGGTGCACAGCGGCCGGCGCGTGCGCCGCCGCCGGCAGCACCACCGGCGCAGCCACCACCGGCGCAGCCGACACGGCACGACGCCCGGAGGCCCGCCGCCGCTCGTGCACGATCGAAGTCAGGACGCGGATGCCGTCCGTGACGGCGTTGAGGTTGCTCGCCCCGTGCACGCGCAGCTTCTCGTGGCTCGGCACCTCGGCGATGCGCAGTCCGGCGGCCGACCACCGGCACGTCAGCACGGTCTCGATCTCGAACCCGTCGCCCCACAGCATCGAGCCGTCCAGCGGCTTCGGCAGCGTCGAGGACAGCAGCGCGATCGCCGGCAGCGTGTCGACCCAGAAGGCGTTGTAGCCGTAGCAGAGGTCGCTGTACCGGGTGCCGAGGATGACGTTGCACAGCAGGTTCAGCCCGCGGTTGCCGAGGCTCCGGACGATGGTGATGTCGTCGCTGCCGCCGCCGAGGGCGTACCGGGTGCCCTTCGCGACGTCGGCACCGTCGCGGAGCGCCTGGACGAAGCGCGGGATCTCGTCCGGGTCCGCGGAGCAGTCGGCGTCGAACATCACGACGACGTCGCCGGTCACGGCCTCGAACCCGCATGCGAGGGCGTTGCCCTTGCCCTTCCGGGTCTGGTGCACGACACGGATGCCGGGCATGATCCTGCGGGCGGTCGCGACGGTGTCGTCGACGGAGTTGCCGTCCACGAGGATGACCTCGTGCACCGGCGGGAGCTTCGGGAGGATGATCTCGAGGTTGCGCGCTTCGTTGCGCGCCGGGATGACCACGGAGACGCGGGGGTCTGCCGGACGGACCGGGCTGACGGACATGCGGAGGTGCTCCTGTCGGGTTCAGGGTGCAGGGGACGGCTCCCAGCAGGGGCGCGGGTACGCCGCCTGGGGTCCTGGACGAGTGGGTACGCCTCGTCCGTGCTCCAACCCTCGTCGCGGCGCGTGGGCGGGTCAATGCGCTCGGGTCCGCCTTGCGGCTCACCAGCGACCGCTACGGAAACCCGCAAGCGGCTCCGCCGCCGGCCTGGAGGATCGCCCCGCGCCCGCCCCGCACGTCCCGTCGCGTGGTCCCCGCCCTGGTGTGGACGGTCCGGTGCGAGCGACCCTGCGCGAACGATCCTGCTCCGGACGATCCGGTCGGATCCGAGCCTCGAGCGCGATCCGGGCGTGTCCTAGGGTTCGCGGACGGTCCGGACGACGCGAAAGGCCCCCGGGATTCCCGGGGGCCTTTCGCTTGTCTTGTTGCTGGGGTACCTGGACTCGAACCAAGAACGACGGTACCAGAAACCGCTGTGTTGCCAATTACACCATACCCCAAAAGGCCGATGGCCTCCTGTTCCCGGTTGCCCGGGGCACGATCAACTACTGTACAGCATCCCGAGCGTCTTCGAGACCACCCACCAGGTCCCGGTGCACGGCAGCCGCCGTCGCCGCCCCGTGACCGGCCGCCACGATGAGCTGTTCCGGGCCGGGCGGCGTCACGTCACCGACCGCGTAGAGCCCTGCGACACCCGTGCGTCCGAGCCGGTCGACCCGGACGAGGCCCTCCCCGTCACGCTCGACCGGGGCGTCGAGCCAGTCCAGGTCCGCGTGCCACACCGGGCGCACGAAGACCCCCGTGTGCGGCGTCACCGTGCCGTCGGCGAGCCGGACACCCGTGAGACCAGACCGGTCCCCCTCGAGGTCCGCCACCGGACGCTCGTCCACCCGCACCCCGGCGGCTGCCAGACGCGCACGTCCGGCAGGATCGAGCGACGCAACCCCGTTCGTGTACACGACGAGGTCGTCGGTCCAGGACGCCAACAGCAGCGCCCGGTCGACGACGTCCGGCGTCTCGCAGACCAGTCCGAGGGCCTGACCGGCGTGCTCGTACCCGTCGCACTCGACGCAGCTGTGCGCGGACGTGCCGTAGAACGCCCGGAGCGACGGCAGCGCGGGGAACTCCTCGCGGAGGCCCGTCGCGACGACCACGGCGCGCACCCGCGCGGACGTCTCGGTGCCGCGCCACGAGCCGTGCACCGTCCACGTGGCGCCGTCCAGGGCCACGCGATCGACGACGGTCTGCACGACGGTGGCCTCCGGGTAGCCGGCGACCTCCTCGCGGCCGAGGCGCCGCAGCTCGAGCGGCGAGATGCCGTCGCGCGTCACGAACCCGTGCGACCGCAGCGTGGCGGCGTTCCGCGGGCGGTTCGCGTCGACGAGGAGCACCGTCCGCCGTGCACGGACGAGGTTGAGCGCCGCGCTGAGCCCGGCCGGTCCCGCCCCGATGACCGCGACGTCCGCCTGCACGAGCTCAGCCGGCACCGCGTCGGCCGGCACCGCGTCGGCGGGCACCGTGTCGTCAGCTCCCACGGTGTCGTCAGCGATCCGCGAGCCGACGCAGCCGCGTCAGGGTGGACTCCTTGCCGAGGATCTCCATCGACTCGAACAGCGGCGGGCTGATGCGACGGCCGGACACCGCGACGCGCAGAGGTCCGAACGCGACCCGCGGCTTCAGGCCCATCTCGTCGATCAGCGCCGTGCGGAGCGCGGCCTCGATCGAGGCGGTGTCCCAGTCCTGCAGGCCCTCGAGCGCCGCCGTGCCGGCACGGAGCACCTCGGCCGTGTCGCCCTTGAGCGAGGCCAGTGCGTCGTCCTCGACCACCAGGTGGTCGTCCGCCGTGAACAGGAACCCGAGCAGCGCCGGCGCCTCGCCGAGCAGCTGCATGCGCTCCTGCACGAGCGGGGCTGCGGCGGTGAGCACGCGCTCCTGCTCCGGCGTGGGCGGGTCGGCGACCACCCCGTCCAGGTACGGCAGCAGTCGCGCGCGGAAGTCGTCGGCGCCGAGCAGCCGGATGTGGTCGCCGTTGATCGCCTCGGCCTTCTTGTGGTCGAAGCGGGCCGGGTTCGGGTTCACGTCGACGACGTCGAACGCGGCGACCATCTCGTCCGAGGTGAAGACGTCGCGGTCCGGTGCGATCGACCAGCCGAGGAGCGCGAGGTAGTTGAGCAGGCCCTCGGGGACCATGCCCGCGGCACGGTGGTGGAAGAGGTTCGACTCGGGGTCGCGCTTCGAGAGCTTCTTGTTGCCCTCCCCCATCACGTAGGGCATGTGCCCGAAGCGCGGGATGAAGGACGTGATCCCGACCTCGTACAGCGCCTCGTACAGGGCGATCTGGCGCGGGGTCGACGACAGCAGGTCCTCGCCGCGGAGCACGTGGGTGATCCCCATCAGGGCGTCGTCCACCGGGTTCGTGAACGTGTAGAGCGGCTTGCCGTTCGGGCGCACCACGACGAAGTCCGGGAACGTCCCCTGCTTGAAGGTGATCTCGCCGCGCACGAGGTCCTCGAAGCTCAGGTCGCGGTCCGGCACGCGCAGCCGCAGGGCCGGCTGCCGGCCCTCGTCACGGAAGGCCTGGCGCTCCGCCTCGGTCAGGTCACGCTCGTGGTTGTCGTAGCCCTGCTTCGGGTCGCGACCGGCGGCCTTGTTGCGCGCCTCCATCTCCTCCGGAGTGACGTACGACTCGTAGACGTGCCCCGAAGCGCGCAGCTTCGCGATGACGTCGTCGTACACGTCCGAACGCTCCGACTGCCGGTAGGGGCCGTGCGGTCCACCGACCTCGACGCCCTCGTCCCAGTCCAACCGGAGCCACCGGAGTGCGTCGAGGATCTGCTCGTACGACTCCTCGCTGTCCCTGGCGGCGTCGGTGTCCTCGATGCGGAACACGAGCTTGCCGCCGTTGTGGCGGGCGTAGGCCCAGTTGAAGAGCGCCGTCCGGATGAGGCCCACGTGCGGGGTCCCCGTCGGGCTCGGGCAGAAACGGACGCGGATGTCGGAGCCGGTTGCGGCGGTGAACGGTGCAGTCATGACGGGTCGATCCTACCGGCAGCCCACTGCGCCGGGCAGGCTGCGGGAGACGCTGTGGAAGCCGCCCGGAAATGCAGGAGCCCCGAAACGCAGGAAACCCCTGACCAGTCATGGTCAGGGGTTTCCTGGTGTTACCAACGTTGAGTCCGGCGGCGTCCTACTCTCCCACAAGGTCCCCCTTGCAGTACCATCGGCGCTGAGAGGCTTAGCTTCCGGGTTCGGAATGTGACCG